>JANWVR010000115.1 GCA_025056735.1 Saprospiraceae bacterium | reverse complement strand
TACTTGCGACATAGGCTAATGCAGCACGCTTACGAGCATCGAGAGCAGGACGCTTTGCCGGATGTAGAGGTGGAAAGCGATGAGATGTACCAAAATGCTGGCGAAAAGGGCATTGTGCATGCGGATAAGGACGATCCGCCTCGGCGACGTGCCAATAAAAAAAGGACAGGGCATCTGGCAGACGGATCGCCCACCCATTTTGGGCACTGTAGGACACCAAAGCAGGCAGGTGAGGTTGGAGGTGTTGCACAACACGTGTAAGGGAGAAGTGGAAGCCTCCATAAACCTGCGTTGTGCGCAAATAGGCGTCTGCTACAGCGACGAGAATTCGGCCTATGGCCCGTAGGCACGCCAACAAGAGAGCATAAGACGGTCTGCCATGGCGTCCACGAATGGGCGCGGGATGAGGATGGCGATAGTATTAACGAAGTGCATACGAATACTATCGAAGGCTTGTGGACAGAAGTGCATAACTTTTTGAGGCCTTTTAAAGTCATGAACAAGCACTACCTACATCTTTACGTGGCCATGTTTGGTGGATGCACAACCTGAAGCGGATAACAGTAAGATTTATTCAAACCTTGGTCTTCAGCCAAACAGGAATGTGAGCTAACGATGGAGAACACTCAAATAGAAGTTTTCCAATATGTCGATACTTATTATAATCGCAAACGGAGACATTTGGCGCTCGGGTCTGCGAGTCCAATGAAATTTGAGCAAAAATATCTTTTCTAATTTAACTTTGCGCCCGGATTTTTATGACCATCTCAAAAAAATGAAAAATACACCCAAGAGAGAAGAAAGAATAATAATTGATTGCCTTCAGATACAGGGCTATGACAAAATAAGTTATCAGCCAGACGGAAACATCCCGCCAGATATTTTACTGAACAACAATATTGCGATTGAGGTAAGAAGGCTTAATCAAAATCAAGTATCAGGGGACAAATTCGAAGGCCTTGAACAAGATGAATATATAGTCCATGGACTCCTAAAGAAAATAATAGAGGAAGTTTCGGACAAGACTTTTAATAAAAGTGCATTTGTCGGATATTTTTTCGGCAGACCCTTGCCAGATAAAAAAGAGATAAAAAAACAATTCTCTAAAATTCTCGAAAACCATAAATCCGCTATAAACGAGTATAGGGAATACAAAATAACAGATAATTTTAAAATCATAATTATACCTTCGGCTAAA
This sequence comes from Saprospiraceae bacterium, assembly GCA_025056735.1. Taxonomy (GTDB): domain Bacteria; phylum Bacteroidota; class Bacteroidia; order Chitinophagales; family Saprospiraceae; genus M3007. The sequence goes on along the minus strand of JANWVR010000115.1, from coordinate 54,460 downwards.
AAATTAAAAAATCAGTATGAATATGGAATGAGCCTCGACTATGATTCTGTCGGACCAGTTGTGGGTTTAATTTACAATAATTTAAAACTGATAGTAGCAGAAAAAGAAAGTAAGGTAAAAAACTACAAGTCGAAATATCCAGAATGGTGGCTTGCTGTTGTAGATTATGTCGGATACGGACTAGTAGATTTAGATGCCGAACAGTTTTACGACCTTCCAAAGATAAAGTCTCAATTTGACAGAATTCTGTTGGTATCACCTTCGCAGGCGTCGAATTTCAGATTTTTATACGAATGAATAACAATAGTTCTCAAAGACAATGGCTCGTAAAAGATTTGGCTCATCTTCCTTTTCTGCTAACCATGTAATTTTGCCTTTCAAAAGATGACGGTTACCTATAGTAGATTCTCCTATGGCTCATCTTCCTTATCGGCTGAGCTATGAAAACCAGCTCTTGATTTTCAGGTTTTTTGCACGGATAACCAGTCACCCGGGAACATGAGCCACCATCTTACGTGGCCATGTTTGGTGGATGCACAACCTGAAGCGGATAACGGTAAGATTTATTCAGACCTTGGTCTTCAGCCAAACGGGAACACGAGCCAAAGACGACACCTCTTCTCCCATGAGCGCCTTTAATAGCGCAGCCCCAGACGCTGATAAATGAAACTCATCAGCCAGGCCGGCCCGATGAGCAGGAATTGCACGTCTTTGAAGAAGGACGGCTTTTTGCCTTCGATTTTGTGGCCCCAGAACTGACCTATCCAGGCTACGACAAAAAGGGCTACGCACACCTGCCAGAGGACGAGTCCGCTGGACTCAATGAGCTGCGCCAACCACAGGCATAGAATGGAAAAAAGAAGCATGCCCACAGAAAGCGCGGGCGACAGACGAGCGTAGTAAAGCACCGTCAGCGCCAGCAACACCATGGCTAAGTTGAGTTGCAAGCCGGGCATGATCTCCGCACCCAACTTGACGCCGTAGAACAGCCCAACGATGCTGAAGAAGATGGTAGGCACGCAGATCCAGTGCACGAGTTTGTTGGTCGGGTTCTGATGGCTTTCGCCGTACTCCGACAACCATTGGCCAATACTTTTCATAACACAGAGCAGTTTAGTGAGCAGTATAAGAGAAAAAACGATTTTACTGCGGTAGCGTCTGGAGTTGTCGTTCGATTTGGCGCAGGCGTTGGCGGCGGATGGAGTCCATAAGTGCAGGCAATTTTCGGAGGCGTTCTTGCGCGCAGAGGCTATCCATTTCAATGCGAGCCTGCTGTATTTGAGCAGTAGAGATGGAATCTATGCGGTAGCGCACTTTAGGATCTAAAGGAGCATCCGCCTGAGTGCACGCCGCGGCGAACAGGCTTGCCGCGGCAAGGCCCTTTGCCCGCCCGACCCAGCGCGTTATTTTTGCAGCCCAATGCGTTTGCGTGCACATGCAAGACTTGTTTTTCGGCTCAAAATTCGGACTTTTCGCCTAATCCACGCGCCGCAACGCTGACGCTGAGCGCCATCGCCTGCGCTTGAAGTTTTTCCATGCTATCTCTGACCGCTCGACGGCGGTTTTTTGAAAAAATACCCATGCACGTTACCTCTAAACTACCGCACGTAGGCACGACCATTTTCACCGTAATGTCGGCCCTGGCTCATGAGCACGGCGCCATCAACCTGTCGCAGGGTTTTCCGAACTTCAATCCGTCGGAGCGGCTGCAACGATTAGTGTTTGAACACATGCAGCGCGGCGCCAATCAGTATTCGCCCATGCCCGGGCTGCCGCTGCTGCGCGAACGCATCGCCGAAAAAATGGAGCGCCTCTACGGCCGCGCTCTTCACCCAGACACAGAAATCACTATCACGGCTGGTGGTACGCAGGCCATCTTTTGCGCAATTGCGGCTTTTGTCAACCCAGGCGACGAAGTCATCTTGATTGAACCGTGCTACGACTCGTATCGCCCTTCGGTGGAAACCGTGGGCGGCGTCGCTATCCCTTTTGCCTTGAGCGCGCCCAACTATCAAATAGACTGGGAGGCCCTCAAGCGCCGCATTACCCAGCGCACACGCATGATCTGCATCAACACACCCAACAACCCTACCGGCACACTGTTGCGCGAAGAGGACATGCTGGCCCTAAGCCGTATGCTCAAAAACACCGACATTCTGGTGATGAGCGACGAGGTCTATGAACATATCATCTTTGACGGCGAACAGCACGCCTCGGCATTGCGCTATCCCGACCTCTACGAGCGAAGCCTGTGCATCTATTCATTCGGGAAAACCTACCACAACACCGGCTGGAAAACAGGCTATTGCATTGCCCCGCCCGAACTGACGCGCGAATTCCGAAAAGTGCATCAATTCAATGTGTTTTCAGCCAACCATCCTATCCAGGCTGCCTTCGCTGATTTTATGGCCGACCCTTCGGAGTACGCAGGGCTGTCGGAATTTTACCAGCAAAAACGGGACGCCTTCCAGAAGGCTATGGCCAACACGCGCTTCAAGCCCATCCACTGCAGTGGCACGTATTTCCAACTGTACGACTATTCGGCCATCAGCGACGAGCCGGATCTGGACTTCTGTAAGCGTTTGACGATAGAATACGGAGTGGCAGCCATCCCGGTATCTTCCTTTTTCTCGCACAAACAGGACGATAAAATCATCCGCTTTTGCTTTGCCAAAACAGACGACTTGCTCGAGCAAGCGGGCGAACGCTTAGCCAAAGTGTAAATTTGAACTTATCCAGCGCCCATGACCACGTTTCTCTATAATCGCATCAATCGCCGAGAACTGCGCAAAAGGTTGGAGTGCAGCGCCGAAACGCGCACGACCATTTCTTTCTACCGCTACACACACATCCCTAATCCTGTGTTTTTCCGCGACCACCTCTATGGGCTCTTTAGCGAAATCGGTGTACTGGGCCGCATCTATGTGGCGCAAGAAGGCATCAACGCCCAAATATCCGTACCCACGCGCCGAATGGCGGATTTCAAAGCCGCTTTAGACAGCATTTCTTTTTTGCAAAACCTGCGCCTCAATATCGCCATTGAGGACAACGGAAAATCTTTCTTTGCTCTCACCATCAAAGTTCGCCCCAAAATTGTGGCCGACGGTATAGACGACCCTACGTTTGACCCCTCGAACTGCGGCATCCACTTAGACGCCGAGGCCTTCAACGCGCTGACCGACGACCCGGAAACCATTCTGGTGGACATGCGCAACCACTACGAAAGCGAGGTCGGCCATTTCCAGGGCGCCATTTTGCCGCCCGTGGATACGTTCCGAGAGGAACTGCCTTATGTGGCCGAACTGCTGGCCGATAAGAAAGACCGCAACATCGTCATGTATTGCACCGGCGGCATCCGGTGCGAAAAAGCCAGCGCTTACCTGAAGCACTGCGGGTTCAAAAACGTCTTCCAACTCGAAGGCGGCATCATTGAATACGCCCGGCAGGTTAGGGCCAGGAACCTGCCCAACAAGTTTGTGGGCAAAAACTTCGTCTTCGACGAACGCCTTGGCGAACGCATCAGTTCCGAAGTCATCGCCCACTGCCACCAGTGCGGTGCGCCCTGCGATACGCATACGAATTGCGCCAACAACTACTGCCACCTGCTCTTTATCCAGTGCGCCGCCTGTCGGGAAAAGTACCAGGGCTGTTGCTCAAATGTCTGCCGTGAGTTTAGCCAGTTGCCCGCTTCAGAGCAACAAAGGCAGGCGCATTACCATTCTTTTTATGGAAAGCGGTTTCCCAACGCCCACTTCCGCTCTACTGCCGAGATGCCTCTCTTGAGCGACATTTCCCTGGAAAAAGCCTGACAACTGTCAACCGTCCCATTGACCAAAGAAATAAAAGCCACACTGGCCGGCGCCTTTATTTCGCCCTTGATGAAAAGGAGGGCGTGTGTCAGCCGTTGGTCAGGATTAACGGCTTAGAAATTAACATACACGAAACAACACCTACCTTTGCGCTGTTTGGATTTTGTCTAAATCGCCCATTTTATGCTCAGGAGGTATCGGACGGTAGAAAGCCTGAAAGCGCGCGAATGTGCACGAGCGCTGCGGATAGAAGACCCTTTTTTAGCCAGTCGCTTGACGGCCATGGGGCTGCTGCCAGGCACATTGATAGAAATGATCCGGCGCGCTCCGTTTGGCCACACCTATTATATTAAGGCGGACGGCGTCCGTTTGGCGTTGCGCAAAGAGGAAGCCCAAAGCATATTGGTGGACGCATGACGGCAATGCAGGCGACGCGCACGCCCAAAATCGCCTTGGTAGGCAATCCGAACAGCGGCAAATCCACGCTGTTCAACTTGTTGACGGGCTTAAGGCAAAAGACCGGCAATTTTCCAGGTGTTACCGTTGACATAAAAACAGGGCGCTTTCGACTGCCCGACGGTCAGGAGGTCGAACTGACTGATTTACCCGGCGCTTATAGTCTCTATCCTACGTCTGCAGATGAGCGAATTGTAGCTGCCGTTTTTAGCAACCCTTCCGACCCGCATCATCCGGACGCGGTGGTGTACGTCGCTGATGTTACTCACTTAGAGAAGCACCTGCTGCTGCTTACTCAACTGCTCGATCTGCGCCTTCCTATTCTGCTGGCGCTCAACATGGCCGACGCCGCAGAGGCCATCGGCCTAAAGGTGAACACCGCAAAGCTTGCCGAAAAATTAGGAGTCCCGGTGGTCTTAATCAGCAGCCGGACTGGAGAAAACCTCTCTAAACTCCTGTTGGAAATAGAAAAGTTACTGCAGGAACATCGCCATCCCTCTGAAGGCTTTTATCCCTTAGACGAACAAGAAAAAAACATCTCGGAAGCCATTCGGCTGAACGCCGGCGCTGATAACCCCTACCGCGCGCTGTTGCTGGCGCATCACCACGCCTGGCTTCCAGACCTTTCGGAACAGACGCGCCAAACCTTAAGCGCCATTACTTCCGACAAGCAGTTCAATTCTCTGAAACACCAGGTGGACGAGACGCTCGAACGCTACGACCGTTTCACGCCCATCGTACAGGCAACAGTTCAGCATCCGCCCCGCTTTCCCAGCACGACAACCGACCGTATTGATGCCATACTGACGCATCGGTGGTTTGGGCCAGTCATTTTTGGCCTCATCATGTTGCTAATTTTTCAGGCCATCTACGACTGGAGTTCCATTCCGATGGATTTCATCGAGTCGTCGTTTGCGTGGCTGAGCAATACGCTCCGGGCGCTCTTGCCTGAGCACTGGGCCACCCGACTACTGACCGACGGCATTCTGACCGGTTTGAGTGGTATTTTAGTTTTTGTACCCCAAATTGCCATCTTGTTCTTTCTCATCACCCTGCTGGAAGAAGTTGGCTACATGGCTCGCGTGGTGTTTATGTTCGATCAGTCTATGCGCCGGTTTGGCATGGGTGGCCGAAGCATTGTTTCACTTATTAGCGGAGGCGCCTGCGCAGTGCCGGCCATCATGAGCAGCCGCACAATTGGCAATTGGAAAGAACGGCTAATTACCATTCTAGTAACGCCTTTCATCACCTGCAGCGCTCGCATACCCGTGTATGTTATTCTGATTGGGTTGGTCGTGCCGGCGCAAAAAGTCCTGGGTGTTTTTTCGCTACAAGGCCTCACGTTTGCCAGTATGTACGCGCTGGGGGTGTTCGCCGCATTGAGCACAGGATACATACTCAAGAAAATCATGCGCACCCGCGAGCGTTCCTATTTAGCCTTAGAACTTCCTGTCTATCGAATGCCACACTGGCGCAATCTATGGCTGACGGTGTGGGAAAAAGTCTCGGCATTCGTTTTCGAGGCCGGCCGCATCATTCTCATCATCTCTATTGTATTGTGGGCCTCTGCCAGTTTTGGACCGGGCAGCAGCATGGATGAAGCCAAAGCCAGGGCCCGCACAGAAGCCGCAGTTCGAAGGCTTTCCCCAGAAGAAACCGAAAGCCTGATTGCCGCCTATCAGTTGGAAGCCTCCTACGCTGGTCGCATAGGCAAGGCCTTCGAGCCTGTCATCCGTCCTTTAGGATACGACTGGAAAATCGGCATAGCCCTGTTCACCTCGTTTGCGGCCCGCGAAGTCTTTGCCGGCACGCTGGCCGTCCTGTACCAGCTGGGCGATGCTGAGGCAGACATCACCGATGCTGCCGAGAACCCGACAAAAGCCACCCTCCGCCAACGCATGCGGGACGAAAAATTCATAGACACCGGTAAGCCCGTTTACACCTTAGCCACAGCCCTCTCTCTGTTAGTATTCTACGCCTTAGCCATGCAATGCGCCAGCACTTTAGCCGTCGTGCGTCGCGAGACAGGTTCCTGGAAATGGCCGCTGCTACAGTTTGCTTTCATGACGCTGCTGGCTTATGCCGGCGCCTGGGTTGTCTATAACCTATTTATTTAAACCAAAGAATGTGGAAAAAAGGGGGCACTACTGGGGCCTTTCCCACACAAGGATGATATCGGCTATCGCTCGGGCGCATTTTCCCCATCAGCCCAAAAAATTTCCGCCGTTTGATTCTCAATCCCCACACAACATCGGCAAAGAAAAAGACTCACAGGAAGCGCTGCCCGTTTTTACACAGGTATGTGGATACCTGCAAAAGTCTCTGTATATTAAGCTAATGTTAACCCATTCGCATGTGTACAACTATGACAAGAGGCGGTGAAAACCCCTATGCCTTTTTCTGTTATGCCGTAATCCACAAATGCACAGCCCTGATGAAAGGAGGTGGATTTTTTAATTTAAAAAAAATAAAAAATCACCTATAAAGAGTCAACGTGTGGAAAGGCGCTGCATCTAAACGGCAGGTCCACGTGTTTCTCATATTCCTAAAATTGCGTCACTGCTTTAAGCCAAAGTTTGTGTATCGCGAGGGAGTATCCCGATATCTTCGTGAAAAAAACTCCGTGCCTTTATAGTTTCAGAATTATCATCCGAAGCATTTCTACATAGTACAATCGTTTAGTCAACATGTCAGGAAGGTTAAAAGACAACACACAGGTTGCGCGCGTTGTGCGCGTGTGGTTATGGATCGGCGTTGCTATGGTTTTTCTCCAGGTCGTTATCGGCGGGGTAACGCGCCTCACCGGTAGTGGTTTGAGCATTACGCGCTGGGAGGTCGTAACCGGTACCTTACCTCCGCTTAGCGAGCAGGCCTGGGAGGAGGCCTTCAACCTGTACAAAGCCACACCACAATACGCCAAGATCAATCAAGGGATGAGCATGGCGGAATTCAAGTTCATCTACTTTTGGGAGTATTTTCACCGGCTCTGGGCGAGGTTGATGTTTTTTGTTTTCATCATTCCTTTCGGAATTTTCTGGGCAAGAGGCATGCTCTCTAAACGCCTGCTCCAGCAGCTCACCGTTGTCGTTTTGTTGGCAGGTTTGGAAGGCTTCTTCGGCTGGATTATGGTGGCCAGCGGCCTGATCCATCGGCCCTGGGTCAATGCGTACAACCTAACCCTACACCTGTGCATGGCCTTGATTATCTTCTCCTACTTGCTGTGGATTGTGTTTTCCACGTACCCTATAAAACCTGATCTTAGTTGTAGAATCGGTTGGAAAAGAATGAGTTATACTCTTTTGGGTATAGCGTTCTTTCAGATTGCTCTGGGGGCTATGATGTCTGGCGCCAAGGCGGGATTGTTTTTCCCGACCTGGCCCGATATGCACGGCGTTTATGTGCCGGCTGTTTTGCTGGATGCTTCACACTGGAATTGGGACAGCTTTACGCACTACGACAGCAACCCATTCATGCCGGCGCTGATTCAATTTTTACATCGAAATACAGCGTACTTGCTGACTGTCATTGGGTTATATGCTGTAATCAAGTTTTGGAAGCAGGCCTCGACGCGTCTTCTGCGTTGGAGCAGCGCAGCCTTTGCGGGCGCATTACTTTTGCAGGTGCTATTGGGCATTGTTACGCTGCTGAATTGTCAGGGAAATATCCCTGTTCTATTGGGCATTTTACACCAGATGGGGGCCGTTGTATTGCTTGGGATTACTGTTTTCTTAACGTACACTGTAGTTTGGAGCAGCCAGCACAAGTCGAGCATGGAAATTGCAGCCCCTAAATCTATGTTATCAATGAAGACCGGGTAGGCTATAAAGGCCTTCGTTGCCTGCACGGGTTTAGTTGGATTTAATCTCTATTTTTGCCGGCGAGCTTTAGCTTTTTTTTAGATACAATGACGGTTGCAATCAAAGAAGAAGGCCGCTTCAAGTACATTGAGTCCGGTGGCGATGGTGAAGTCTTGCTGTTGCTGCATGGGCTTTTTGGGGCACTGAGTAATTTTGAAGCCTTGTACAAGCGTTTCTCGACGGAATACAACGTGGTTATTCCGATGCTTCCTATTTATGAAATGCCTATTCTGGAAGTATCTGTAACGGGATTGGTAGACTTTGTTACGGAGTTTGTAGAGTACAAGGGTTTTAAAAAGGTGCACCTGTTGGGTAATTCCCTTGGAGGACATATTGCGCTGTTGTACGCCTTGGCGCACCCGGAGCGCATTGCTTCTATCACCTTAACAGGAAGTTCAGGTCTTTTTGAAAGCGCCTTTGGCAGTGCATTTCCAAAACGCGGTGATTACGAATACATTAAGAAAAAGACGGCGGATACGTTCTACGATCCTGCAGTGGCTACAAAGGAATTGGTGGACGAGGTTTTCAATATTGTCAACGACCGCTCAAAGGGCTTGCGCGTAGTCATGACCGCTAAGTCTGCCGTTCGGCATAACTTATCCGATAAAATTCATAAGATCGAGGCGCCTACCTTGTTGGTATGGGGAAAGCAAGATGCGGTTACACCACCTTTTGTGGCGGAGAAATTTCACGAGTTAATGCCTAACTCGAGGCTATATTTTTTAGATAAATGCGGCCATGCGCCCATGATGGAGCGCCCAGAGGAATTTAATGAAATACTGGCTGCTTTTCTAAAAGAGGTTGCTATTTCTTCGAGTGCCCCCCTTACAGCCAAGGCGTGAGGTGGATGAGTTTTATGGACACGCGCTCAAAAGCCATTCTCGAAATGACTCGTAGTGCGCGGGCATGAAAATGGCGCGCTTGGGCTTGTCCATCAGTTGCGTCAGGGCAGGCGGAAGCGGTATCTCTGTTTGCAGGATTTCTGAGACGTCTTCCTGAAACTTAGCAGGGTGGGCCGTGCCTAATACGATGCCAAAGGCTTCGCTGTTCGATTGTTCTTGATAGGTCTTCCAGGCTAAATAGCCGATAGCGGTATGTGGGTCGAGCACGTATTGATGTGCGGCATAAACTTTTCGCATAGCGGCGCGTGTTTGCGCATCGTCGAAGGCAAAACCGGAGACGTGTGTCCGCATGATGTTCCACGTGGAACCATACAAATGCAGCATCCGGGCGAAGTTGGAGGGATTGCCCACATCCATGGCGTTTGAGAGCGTACGCACGGAAGGCTTTGGCTCAAAGCGGCCTTGCGCTAAGTATGCCGGCACGGTGTCGTTGATGTTGGTAGCTGCAATGAAGTGGTACGCAGGCAGCCCCATCTGCTGGGCAATAAGCCCGGCTGTCAGGTTGCCAAAGTTGCCCGAAGGCACCGAAAAGATTACCGGGCGCTTGAAGTGTTGTACCTGTTTGTAGGCTTCCCAATAATAAAAAATCTGCGGTAATAGGCGCGCGATGTTGATGCTATTGGCAGAGCTCAGGCGCAATTTTTCGCGAAGCATTTCATCCAGAAAGGCCCTTTTTACCAATGCCTGGCAGTCGTCGAACGTGCCGTCCACTTCAATGGCCGCAATATTTTTTCCTAATGCTGTCAGTTGTTTTTCCTGAAGAGGGCTGACCTTGCCCGAAGGGTACAGAATGACAACGCGAATACCAGGGGTTTGATAAAAACCTGCCGCCACAGCGCCACCGGTATCACCCGAAGTGGCCACTAAAATGACCAGGTCGCGTTCGCCTTCGGGGTTAAAGTGCGCCATAACCTGTGCCATGAAGCGAGCGCCAAAGTCTTTGAAGGCTAACGAAGGCCCGTGAAAGAGTTCCAGCACGCCTGTTGTATTGTCTAATAAGACTACGGGTGCAGGGAAAGTTATTGTCTGTTGAATAATCTCCTTCAAGGCGTCTGGCGCGATTTCATCGCCAATCAGTGCGAGGGCTATGGCATAAGCAATTTCATCAAAAGGCAATTCGGGCAGTTGTTTCAGAAATTTTTCGGGCATGCGCGGTATTTGGGCAGGCATGTAAAGGCCGTTGTCAGGTGGTAGGCCTTGAAAAAGTGCCTCTCGAAAAGTGGCGCGTAGATGTGGGTTATTCGTGCTGTATAATTCCATAAAAAAATAGAAGAGGCGGGTTGGGAAAGATGTTCCACGTGAAACATTCGAGTTAAATCCGCGTAATTCGGATTTCTACACGTCGGTTTTGAGCGCGAAGTTCTTCCGTGCTGTTGTCATTGACGGGGTGTTGCGCTCCATAACCTACGGCTTCTATGCGCTCGGGAGCGATGCCTCGGGCCAGAAGGAAGTCGCGGATAGCCTGAGCGCGTTGCTCAGATAAGCGCTGAAGGTCTTCCGGGCGACCCACATTATCGGTGTGTCCCTCAATGCGAATAGATAGGGTAGGATTGCTCTGGAGCAAATCGGCTAATCGCTCCAATTCGCCGTATGAGGTTTCCAGAATGACTGGTAATGATTGCTTGAAATAAATCGGCGATAATTCAATCTTGCTGCCCACCTCCAGCGAGTCCATCCAAAGGTCTATCCATTGGTATTCCTGAAAGTAGTAGTAGTCCCAGGGAAAGTAAACCGTCGTCGGTGTGCCGGCCAGGCCAATTTTTTCGGGGGTAAATGTAAACGACACCCCTTTGGGAATTTTTAGCGAAAAAAAGCCGCTGGAAGCCGATAGCATATTGCTTGGATTGTTTTCAGCGCCGTATCGAACGCTTGCTCCCAGCACTGGCTGGTACGTTTTTCGATGTAAAATACGCCCGCGCACAGTGAGTTCGGTGGGCTGTGGCGGTGCAATGCGCACCCGGAAAATGTCGCTGCTGCCGTCTCGAGTGGAAGTGAAGTACAAATAGCCGGAGGTCATGTTGAAATAGGGCTGGCTGTCATCTGCCCGAGAGTTAATCGGCTCTACTACCCGCTGGGCTTCAGACCAGTTTTGCCAGGTATCATCCAAGCGTTTACACATGAAGATGTCGTTTCCACCAAGGCTTTCCCACCGATTAGAAGAGAAAAAGAGCGTGCGGTTGTCCTCCGAAAGAAAAGGCGTCGTTTCGCGGTAGCGCGTATTGACCGTTGGGCCTAAGTTGCGCGGTGCGCTCCACTTGTTTTCGCCCTCTTTGAAGCACACATACAGGTCCATATCGCGCGAGTCGTGGCGGGTGGCAGAAAGAATGAGCACCTTCCCATCAAAACTCATGGTCAGGTTTACCTCGGAGTTAATGGTGTAGTATTCCGCTATTTCAATGGGTTTCGGAAAAAGCCATGTGCTATCGGTGCGCCGAATAATCGAAAAGCCGCGCGTCATATCGCCCTTAGGCGAAAACTGATTGATGCAGTAAAAAGCATTTGGGTCGGGCGTGATGCACGTGATGCTGTTCGGCAGGGCATTGTTGAGCGGCGGTCCCGGGTGTTGCAAAAAGTAAAAGACAAATGCAGAGTCTGCTTCTGCTATCCAGACATCCTGGTTGAAACTGGAAGTTGCTGGATGACTTACAGGCTTGCGCTCCAATTCGGAGTAAATGTTGCGCAAAATGCGCTCATAGCGCTCTGGCGGAAACTTTTCGTGCAGGTCAATGCTGTCCAAAAAAAGGTATCGGCAAAACTCCGGATACGCCACGCGGGTGAAAAACAGTGCCCGACCATCGCGGCTGACTACAGGCGTGATTTCGGCGTAGGACGAATTGATAAACTCTGGTAGTTTTTCTAAGATAAAGTCGGGATTAGATTGTCCAGAGGTTTGAAAAGAGAGGGCAAGAGAGAACGCCGCTACAAGAAGAGGGTACTTTATCATAAAGTATTTAGGTAAGGTAACACATAGGCTAATCGTTGCAAATATCGGTTGCCCGCCAACCGCGATGGCGCCCGAAGGATATCTTTGTGCCTGCCTAACTTTTTAGTATGAAAAACCTCTCCCTGTCGCGCTGGGCTTACGCTGGATGCGCCCTTTTTGTCTTAGCGATTGGCATTTTCTATTACCCTAAATGGAATCAGGGCCAAACGGAGGCCATGCTGAGTTGGGATGTGTCGGGCTATTACTTTTATCTGCCCGCTGTGTTCATTTATCGAGATATCAAACAGCTCTCGTTTCGGAATGCCATTCATCAGAAATACCGGCCTTCAGACGGGCCGTATCAGGCTTTCCTGCATCCTTCGGGCAACTACGTCCTCAAGTATTCTTGCGGGCTGGCTGTGCAGTACCTGCCGTTTTTTGGGGTTGCCCATGCGTTAGCCCAGGCCTTAGGGTATGAAGCCGATGGCTTTTCTTATCCCTATCAGGTAGCTATCGGTATGGGCAGCCTGTTGGTCGCGTTACTGGGGTTATGGGTATTGCGACGTAATCTGCTGCATTATTTCTCCGATGCGGCAACGGCCGTAACACTTGTGCTTTTGATACTGGGAACCAACTACTTAGACTATGCCGCCATCACTGGCGCCATGACGCATAACTACCTGTTTACGCTATATGCGTTACTGATAGCAGCGACCATTTCCTACTACGCACAACCACTTCAATGGAAAGCCATTGTCGTAGGAGGATTGCTCGGCCTGATGACGCTGACACGCCCAACCGAAATTCTGGCGGCGATACTCCCGCTCATCTGGGGTGTGGCCAACCGCGCCGGGCTCGCCAAGCGTTGGCTTTTTTGGAAAAATCACTGGCATCACCTACTCCCGGCAATGCTGGCTGCCGCCTTAGTGCTTAGCATTCAGGTCGCTTACTGGAAATTCGTTACCGGCGAATGGTGGGTGTACAGCTACCAGGATCAGGCTTTCGACTGGCTACGACCGCATTTGTTCAATGGCCTCATCAGCTATCGCAAAGGCTGGTTGATTTACACCCCCATGATGGTATTTGCTTTAATTGGTTTTTGGCATCTTTGGAAGAGGCATCGCGATCTCTTTTGGGCCATAGGGCTGTTTTTTGCGCTGTTTTTATATGTTACTTTCGCCTGGTCTATCTGGTGGTATGGCGGCAGCTTAGGCCAACGCGCGATGGTACAGAGTTATGCTGTACTGGCTTTCCCATTAACAGCATTTGCCCAGCAGGTACTCAGTGTCCGTCATACTGCTTTTCGGGCGATATTTTGGGCACTGTGCGCGTTTTTTGTCTATTACAACCTCTGGCTCACCCATCAGGCCCACCGAGGCGGTCTGTTGGAGCCAGAGTTTATGACGCGAGCCTACTTTTGGCGCATTTTTTTGCGTTGGCAAGCGCCCGTGGATGCGAAAAAACTCTTAGACACCGACTGCGACTACGGCGAACGCCGGCGGAATATTCGGCTTATCTATGAAAACAACTTTGAAGGCCTTCCAGTGCAGGAAGGCTGCCCTTTGACGCCCATCGAAGGGCAACGCGGTCTCTGTCTTAGTGCTGAGCGCCAGTTTAGCGAGGTTATTGTATTTCCAATCGTTCCCATGGACGGCGCTAAATTGCGCGTATGGGCCACCTTCCGGGCGGGGGAAAAGGAATGGAATGTATGGAAAATGGCCCAGTTTATTGTAAAAGTGAAATCCGGCGAGCAAACGGTGCACGAGCGGATGATCCGCGTCTTCCGGATGCTGAATGGCGGTGAAACGCGCGAGATTTACCAGGACTTGCGACTTCCAAAGGTCTCTTTTGATAGAATAGAAATACTGTTTTGGAATGCCGAAAGCGATAAGCCGTTGGCTATAGACCGCCTTCGCGCCGAGCAGTTTGATTGAAAAAACGCTATTCCTCACAAAACCTTAACCTGCTGCTACAGGTGGGCAACAGATATTTGCCCGGAAAAGCAAAACGCGCATGTCTGGCCTTCAGAACCTTATTTTTGACTTCGGCAACGTCTTGTTTCACTTAGACTTAGGCGCTACGGAGCGGCAATTGCGCCGCCTATTGGGCGACGACCGTTTTGAGGCGGCACGCGCCAAATTGCGGGCAGCAGATGTGTTCAACCGCTATGAAACGGGGGCTTTGAGCACAGAAGTTTTCATAGAGGTACTCCGAAGGTCTTCGGAGCCGGCACTGACAGAGGCAGAAGTGCTGGAGGCCTGGAACGCGATCTTCATTGGAATGCCGTCGGAATACTTCGACCTGTTGGAGCGCCTCCGCGAACGCTATCGCGTCTTTTTGCTCAGCAACATCAACGACCTGCATGCGCGCTGGATAGATCGCTATATGGCAGAAGAACACCAGCGACACGACTTCCGCGAGCGCTATTTTGACGCCGTTTATTACTCCCATGAAGTGGGTTTGCGCAAACCCGATGAGCGCATCTACGCATACGTATTGCAAGACGCAGGTCTAAAACCTGAAGAGACCATCTTTATTGACGACTTAGAGGCCAACGTGCGCGCAGCAGAAGCGCTGGGTATTCGCGGCATTGTAAAAACACCAGATATAGATACAGCGCAGCTGATGCGTTCCTTTCTGACCTCCTGACAAGCACTTGCACAGCCTTCTTATTGCCGGTTTTTGTTGTCCTATCTTCGCGGCTATTATTCAAGACAGTGAAAATCGGGACTATGCGACGTCTTCTTTTGACACTCATGTGGAGGACTTTGGGGCTTGGTTTTATTTTTGTAGCCGCCTCGACTTTTGCCCAAAAGCCAACGCCTGCTGAAGAACGCCTCAAAGGCTTTGAACAACATCGGGCTTTGAAGGAAAGCACGCTCATGGGCAGCGTGCGCGCCGTCAGCATAGGGCCGTCGGTGTTCTCTTGCCGCGTAACTGACGTAGAAGTCAATCCAGCCGACCCAACGGAGATGTACATCGCCTACGCATCGGCGGGGGTGTGGCATTCAACCAACAATGGCGTTACTTTCAAACCCATCTTCGACCAGGAAGCCGCCATGACCATCGGCGACATTGCCGTGGACTGGCAGCGCCGCGTCATCTGGGTCGGTACAGGCGAAAACAACAGCAGCCGCTCTTCGTATGCTGGCACGGGCATCTACCGCAGCGCCGACAATGGTAAAACGTGGGAATGGCGCGGCCTGCCCGAAAGCCACCACATCGGGCGCATTGTGCTACACCCGAAGGACCCGGAGGTCCTCTGGGTGGCTGTACTAGGGCATCTCTACTCGCCCAATCCAGAGCGCGGCGTCTATCGAAGCACCGATGGTGGCCGCACCTGGCGGCGCACGCTCTTCGTGGACGACAACACGGGCGCCATTGACCTCTGCTTAGACCCGCAAAATCCCAACACCGTCTATGCCGCTACCTGGCAACGCGAGCGCCGGGCCTGGAACTTCAGCGGCGCCGGCGAAGGCTCGGCCATCTGGAAAAGCACCGACGGCGGCGCTACCTGGGGCCGACTAACTACGCCGGGTAGTGGCTTCCCTACCGGGCCTAATACCGGGCGCATCGGCTTAGACGCCGGCATAAAAGATGGAAAGACTGTCCTTTACGCCTGCGTGGACAACCAGAATCCGAAGCCCAAAAAGGACAAGCCTGCCACCGAAGCCCTGACAAAAGACGCTCTGCGCACCATGAATGCCGCCGCTTTCCTCAAACTGCCAGACGAACAAATAGACACTTTTCTAAAGCAAAACCACTTTCCAGAAAAGTATAATGCAAAGAAAATCAAAGAATTAGTTCAAAAAGGCGCCATTACTCCTCAAACGTTGGTAGAATATCTGGAGGACGCCAATGCTCAGCTGTTCGAGACGGACTACATCGGCGCTGAAGTTTATCGCAGCGATGACGGGGGCCGCACCTGGAAGCGCACGCACGACGAGCCGCTGGAGCAAATGAATTTCACCTACGGTTATTATTTCTCCAACATTCGCTGTCAGCCCGGCGATGCAGATAAGGTGTATCTGCTGGGCTTTTACATCATCCGCAGCGACGATGGCGGCCGTACCTGGCGCAACATCAATGGCGACAATGTACACGTAGATCATCACGCCCTGTGGGTCAATCCCAATCGCCCGGGCCATTTGGTCAACGGTAACGACGGCGGGCTAAACATTTCCTGGGACGACGGAGAGTCCTGGATCAAATGCAATCAACCGCCCGTAGGGCAGTTCTACGCCGTAGCGGTGGACGATGCTCAACCCTATCGCGTCTACGGCGGCGCGCAGGACAACGGCGTCTGGGTCGGCCCTTCAACCTACCAGGCTTCCAGCAGCTGGCATCAGACTGGGCAGTACCCGTATCAGAGCCTGCTGGGTGGCGACGGAATGCAGGTGGCCGTGGATCCGCGCACCAACGACATCATCTATACCGGCTATCAGTTTGGCAACTACTTCCGCATCGAACAAAAAACCGGCAAGCGAAAAGCCATCACCCCCAAACATGATCTGGGCGAACGACCGCCGCGCTTCAACTGGCAGACGCCTATCCACCTTAGCACACACCACCCCGATGTGCTCTATCTCGGCGCTCATAAGCTTTACCGCTCCTTCAACCGCGGCGACGACTGGGAAGCCATCTCCGACGATCTGACCAAAGGCAGCCGCGTCGGCAACGTCCCTTACGGCACACTCACGACCATCAGTGAAAGCCCGCTCAAATTCGGCTTACTCTATGTTGGCTCCGACGATGGCCTCATCCACGTAACGCGCGACGGAGGCGATACCTGGAAGCGTATCTCCGACTCCCTACCGCCCAACCTATGGGTATCGCGCATCATCGCCTCAGCACATCAAAAAAGCCGCGTCTATGCCAGCCTCAACGGCTATCGCTGGGACGACTTCAAACCCTATCTGTATGTCTCGGAAAACTATGGTGCCACGTGGGAACGCATCGGCCTTAATCTGCCTTTGGAACCCATCAACGTTGTGCGAGAAGACCCGGAGAATCCCAACGTGCTTTATGTCGGCACCGACGCAGGCGCCTATGTCTCTTTGGACAGAGGCAACACTTTCCATGCCCTTTGCCCAGACTTGCCTACCGCGCCCGTGCACGATATCGCCATCCAAAAACGCGCTCGCGAACTTATTCTCGGCACCCATGGGCGCTCGCTATATCGAATTAACATTGCGCCTATCCAGCAATTGACGCCCGAAGTGCTGGCAATGCCTATTTATGTCTTTGAACCAGCAAAGATCAAATACAGCGAGAACTGGGGCAAAAAACAACCCTGGCGCGAACTCAAAGACCCAGAACTTCCCATCGTATTTTACGCCGCAGCGCCAGGAAAAGCCTCCTGGAGTGTCAAAACAAAAGACGGCATCGTGCTCAACAGCAGGCAGGTGGATTGCAAGCCTGGTTTAAATACGTTCTCATACGCCTTAGACGTTCAAGAGGCCGCTGTGAAACGTTATCAAAAAGCCTTGCAAGACGCCCAAAAAGACCCGAAAAAGACGCTCGAACTTACCAAAGCTGATACTGGGAAATTTTATTTACAAAAAGGCAGCTATGTGCTGGAAATGCAAAAGGACGGCAAATCAGTAAGTACTACCTTTGCCGTAGAGTAAAAGAAGTTAGGCCAACATTCACTTTTTAAAAATACCCTTGTTGTGATGAAAAATCTGACCAAACGACTGCTCGGGTGGTTGACACTCGGAGTCGTCTCTCTGCTGTTCGCCAGCTGTTTGCATATTGTAGAAGAAGTAACCGTCAAGAAAGACGGCTCTGGCTCCTATAAAATGACGATGGACATGGGCGAAGTAAAATCCATGATGGACGCGCTCAAAAATATGGGCGAAGAAGCGGGGGAGGAAAATCCGGACGGAGAAAACGCGCAAACCGATAGTGAGGAAGAGGAGGCGTCTGGTGAAGAAGAAAATTCCATGGCCCAAATGGGTGCCGAACTTAGCTCTGTAGCCAGCTCGCTGCGCAGTATTGCCGGCCTGTCCAACGTCCAGGAAATTAACGACACCTCGGTTTACCTTTTCGGCTATTCGTTCGACTTCGCCAACATCGAGGCGCTGAACAAGGCTATCCGCGTTATCAACCGCGAAAAGTACGACACCAAAGTGGAAGAAACCTTCCGCTTTAAAGGAGGCAATTTTGAGCGGCTGAATGTTGCCGATATCGGCGAGCAATTTAAGAAGACACTTGCCGAGGCAGAGGAAGAAGACGAAGAGGGCAATATGGAAATGGTAAAGGCCTTCTTTTCGAGTATGACCTATAAACAAGTTTATCGTTTTCCCGACGCGAAGGTGAAAAAGTCCTCGAATCCACTTTCCGAACTATCCAGCGACGGCCAGTCAGTAACTATTTTGTTAAAGCCTTTCGACGAAGAGCAACAGAAGAAAAAGCCCTCGGTGGCTACGGTAGTCAAATTGAAATAATTCACCCAGGGCCTTTCGAGACCCTGATTTTTTTCAGAGTCTATGAGCGCAAAAGGTATTCCCACAGTGGACTTATCTGCTTATGTGCACGGTACGAGTGCCGACCGTCAGGCGTTTGTGGCGGCATTGGGCAGCGCGTTTCGCGAAGTAGGGTTTGTAGCAGTGGTCAATCACGGCATACCCAAGTCGTTGGTGGACGGCTTCTACGCGGCGTCAAAGGCTTTTTTTGCACTGCCAGAGGAGGTAAAGCGCAAATACGAAATACCGGGCTTGGCCGGCCAGCGCGGCTACACCTCTTTTGGCAAAGAGCATGCAAAGCGTTCTAAGGCACCCGATCTGAAGGAGTTTTTTCAGATTGGCCAGGAGGTACCCGAAGGGCATCCGCTGCGAGCGGAGTATCCGCCTAATGTTGAGGTAGCTGAGGTGCCTGAATTTCATCGGCTGGGCCGGGAGTTGTACCAAGCCTTCGAGAGCGCAGGCGCTAAATTGCTCGAGGCCATAGCTATTTACCTAAACCTGCCAGCCAATTATTTCGAGCCGTACATTACCTACGGCAATTCCATTTTGCGGGCCATTCACTACCCGCCCATCACGCAGGAGCCGGCCAGCGCCATTCGCGCAGAGCAGCACGAAGACATCAACTTAATCACCTTGCTGGTGGGCGCCAGCGCTGGTGGGTTGCAGTTGCTCAACTCGCAGAATGAATGGGTGCCCATTATGCCTGAAGACGACGAAATCGTCATCAACGTGGGCGATATGCTCCAGCGTCTGACCAACAACTGCCTGAAGAGCACCACCCACCGCGTTGTCAACCCCCCGCGCGAAGAGTGGCATTTGCCGCGTCTGAGCAT
This sequence comes from Saprospiraceae bacterium, assembly GCA_025056735.1. Lineage (GTDB taxonomy): Bacteria > Bacteroidota > Bacteroidia > Chitinophagales > Saprospiraceae > M3007. The sequence goes on along the minus strand of JANWVR010000115.1, from coordinate 35,213 downwards.
TCCATTCTTCCTGCACCCCATCAGCGCCATGCGGCTCGATTGCCTGCCCTCGTGTGTAACGCCCGACAACCCGTTGCATTACGCGCCCATCACCGCTGGCGAGTACTTAGACGAACGCCTGCGCGAAATTGGCCTGAAGAAATAACTGGCGCTCCGTTCAGCCTGCCCACCCTTCGCGGTCTAAGCTGCGGTAGTGAATGGCTTCAGAGAGGTCTTCCAAGCGGATTTTCGGGCTACCGCCCAAATCGGCGGCGGTGCGTGCTACCTTCAAAATGCGGTCGTAGGCGCGGGCACTGAGTTGCAGGCGTTCCATGGCGGTTTTAAGCAGCTCGATGCCTGCCGCGTCTAAGGCGCATACTTCGCGCACCATGCGGCTGGGCATTTGCGCGTTGCAATAGATGCTGGGCGTGTTCTTAAAGCGCTCAGCCTGGATGGCGCGCGCCTTCAGCACCCGTTCCCGGATGTCGGCGCTGCTGATGCGCGGGCGTTCGGCAGCCGTTAGCTCGTCGTACGACACCGGTGTTACTTCCACGTGCAGGTCAATGCGGTCGAGCAGTGGGCCGGAAATTTTAGAAACATAGCGCTTTACCACGCCCGGCGCGCAGACGCATTCCTTTTCCGGGTGGTTGTAATAGCCGCAAGGGCAAGGGTTCATACTGGCGACGAGGATAAAACTGGCCGGATAGTCCACCGATACTTTGGCGCGGCTAATGGTAACGCGCCGCTCCTCCATAGGCTGGCGCAGCACCTCCAACACGGTGCGTTTGAACTCGGGCAGTTCATCTAAGAAAAGTACGCCGTTGTGCGCGATGCTGATCTCGCCCGGCATCGGATCGGAGCCACCGCCCACCAGTGCCACGTCACTGATGGTATGGTGCGGCGCCCGAAAGGGGCGGGTGGTTACTAATGCCTGACCCGAAAGAATGCCGGCTACAGAGTGTATTTTGGTCGTTTCCAGGGCTTCGTGCAGCGTTAACGGCGGCAGAATGGTGGGCAGGCGGCGGGCCAGCATCGTCTTTCCTGCGCCGGGCGGCCCGATGAGAATGACGTTGTGCCCGCCAGCTGCGGCCAGTTCTAAGGCGCGTTTGATGTTTTCCTGCCCGCGCACGTCGGAGAAGTCCACGTCGTAATTGTTCAGGTTGGCAGCAAATTCTTCGCGGGCATTCACTTTCACCAAATGCTCCTGCCCGGCGCCGGCCAGCACGTCAATCGCCTCGTTGAGAGTCTCCACCCCATACACTTCCAGGTCGGCTACGATAGCTGCCTCACGGGCATTGGTTTTGGGTAGAATAAACCCGCGGAACTTCTGTTTGCGCGCCTGAATGGCAATGGGCAGCGCGCCTTTGATGGGGCGAAGGGAGCCATCCAACGACAGCTCGCCCATGATGAAAAACTGGTCCAAATTGTCCGGTGGAATGACGCCTGTGGCCGCCAGCATGCCAATAGTAATGGGCAGGTCGAAGGCGGATCCTTCCTTGCGCACATCGGCAGGCGCTAAGTTGATAATGGTTTTGTAGCGCGGCAGCCGAAGGCCGGAGTTTTTGAGCGCCGCTTCCATGCGTTGCTGACCCTCGCGCACGGCATTGTCGGGCAATCCCACCAGAAAATAGCCGGGCTTGTCGGCCGTAGTGCCTAAAGCACCTCCGGTGTTCACCTCGATGGTAATGGTTTGCGCGTCCACGCCGCGCACCGCTGCAGCAAAGGTTTTGACAAGCATGTGGCGAAGGTCGCTAAACGACGCGAAAATATGCCTAAACGGGCATATTTTTATCAAACAGGCGCGTTGAGTGGCAGCATTCTTTCGCAAGGCGGAGGTGCCGAGGGAGGAAATGCACGCTGTCGTCGCCCAGATGTCAGGAGTCTGTTCTCGGCGGCTTGTCGCCTTCCATGCGCGCTGCTTTTTCCAGTACGGCTGCTTCGAGTCGTTTTTTATAGACCTGGATGCGTCCTAACAGGGCTGCATCGCCTGTGGCCAACATTTGAGCGGCCAGGATACCTGCGTTGCGTGCGGCATTGAGCGCTACGGTGGCCACGGGTACGCCTTCGGGCATTTGTAGAATGGATAAAATGCTGTCCCAGCCGTCAATAGAGTTGGAAGACTTGACAGGCACACCGATAACGGGCAACGGCGAGATGGCTGCTACCATGCCCGGCAAATGAGCCGCGCCGCCCGCGCCGGCAATGATGACTCGTATGCCGCGCTCGTGCGCACTTTGTGCAAAGCGAAACATCCGCTCCGGCGTGCGGTGGGCCGATACGATAGTCATCTCAAAGGGGACTTCGAGTTCCGTCAGCGCGTCTGCCGCTTTTTGCATAACGGGCAGATCGGAGTCAGACCCCATGATGATGGCTACCATTGGATGGACCTTAATTGGCTGGAACGGCGTTGCTTTCTGCTACTTTTTTCTCCAAAAACTCCTTGATCCACTGCGTCGTTACCGATTTTGGCCGCTCTAACGGCAAACCTAGCGCGCGTGCCCAGCACTGAGCAGCCAACACGCCGAGCGCGCGGCTAACGGCGAAAAGCACCGTGTAATAATTGTGCTCTTTCATACCGTAATGCATCAGTAGGGCGCCAGAGTGGGCATCCACGTTGGGCCAGGGATTGCGTACTTTACCCAGACTGCCGAGGATGGGCGGCACAACATCGAAGATTTTCCACACGATTTTGACTAAGTCGCTATCCTGCACGTTGTCCTCTGCAAACTGGCGCTGTGCCATAAAACGCGGGTCGGGCTGGCGTAGCACAGCGTGTCCGTATCCAGGAATGACGCGCCCACTGGCTAACGTACTCTTTACATAGTCCGCGATTTGCTCGCGCGTGGGGCGCGAGGTGCCCAGCGTTTCCACCATTTTCAGGATCCAGCGGATAACCTCCTGATTGGCCAATCCGTGCAGCGGGCCGGCCAAAGCGTTGAAAGCAGCGCTAAGCGACAGATAGGGGTCGCTGAGCGTGGAGCCAACTAAGTGCATGGTATGCGCCGAGGCATTGCCGCCTTCGTGGTCGGCGTGAATGGTCAGGAACAGGCGCATGTATTCTTTAAAGCCAGGGTCTTCAAAGCCAAGCATGTGGGCGTAGTTGCCGGCCCAGTCTAAGGAAATGTCGGGCAACACGACATCTCCGTTGTGGTAGATCCGGCGATAAATGTAAGCGGCAATGCGTGGCAGGCGGGCCGCTAAGTTCATGGCGTCTTCGTAGGTAGCGTCCCAGTATTCTGTCTTGTTCATGCCACTGTTGTAGCGCTGAGCGAAGACGCTAGTGTTTTGCATCGCCATGACACCTACCGACAATTGTGTCATGGGGTGCGTATCTACGGGCAAGGCCTCTATGGTGCGAAAGACGTGCTCAGGTACGTTGGACCGGCGCACCCAGTTCTCAGTAAGCCATTTGACTTCGTCGCGCGTTGGTATCTCGCCTACAAGCAGTAGCCAGAATAGCCCCTCCGGCAGTGGCTCTTTGCCTTTCGGAGCACTCGGTAGTTTCTCGCGCAATTCCGGTATCGAAAACCCGCGGAAGCGAATGCCTTCTTGAGGGTCTAATAGCGATGGCTCCCACAACATACATATAATGTCGCGCATACCACCGTATACCTGGTCAATCGAGACATCGTCTACCTTGACCTGGCCATGCTGCTGGAGGATATCCTTGATCTCCTGCTTAGATGCCTGCGATTTCTCAAAAAATAGTTGCTTTAAAGGATCCATGAATGATGTGGTGGAAAAAGTGCAGAAAATGAGGAATAAGGTGCTATTTGGCCGGTTAACAATCCAATACGCACAAAGTTATGACATTTGGCGCCAGAGCGGCTGCAGATGCTTCGACGTAGAGGCATTTTTGCCGGATAAGCGTTTAAGGAACCGCATGCAGATATTTTTATCGCTTTTTCTGGTCGCGCAGACGGCGAGATAAAGTGCTGACGGCGTTATACACGGCTTTCTTGTGCGTTTCTGCGCTGCGTTTGGCGATAAGGTGGTTGCCTGGTACGGCCAATCGTATTTCGCATTGGTAGCGATTAACTCCGCTTTGTTCGGAAATCTTTACGTCAGCTCGCAAAATTTTATCATTGACGCTGAACAGTTTGCCTACTTTCTCCTGTACGTACGCCTGCAGATGATCGTCTGCCTTGAAGCGAATGCTCTGAATGTTGATTACCATAGTAGCTCGATCTGTTTTTGAGGGGCGAATGTCGTTTGTTAAGCCCAAATGAAGAAATGGGTATGCGCCTTTCGAGGAAAACGCATTACCTACACCGAACCTACTACTTGGGCCCGGACAATCACGCCGGTATAGCTCCTGTGCGCTATACTCGAAACGCCCAATGCTTTCGCTGTGGTTTTCCAGGTAGGCACTCCGACTGATTACAGCAAATTCCGCACTCTCCGCACTACTTCCATCGAGACATCAAAGGCGGCAGCCACATTTTCATCACTCCAACCAGAATTATTCCTCAAAAAGGCGAGTAAAACCTTTTCAACGTCGATTTCAATGCCTTCTGCACGGCCTTTTTCGAGACCTTTTTCAAAACCCTCCTCCGAAATCTACGGATAGGTGCTCTTCGCCTCATGCTCGTAGGGCGAGAGCAGTGTCTGTATCAAATCCACAACCTCCTCCTTAGAAAAATTCGACATCTGTTGCACATACAAAAGCGTCGCCCGAAACAAAATCAGCAACACCTCTGTACTCACCTCCTCTGATACAAAAGAAGGAAAAAAATATAGCGCTACCTTCTATCTTTTCAGACGAAAAAAATCACCGTAATCTTGCCTGATGAAACCCGTATTGCGCACCATCGCCATCTGGGTCTTTGCTGCCCTGTCTTTTATCCACGTAGTTGCCGAGATGGGTAAAGTGGCAGCGTTATCCGCCTGGACGAAGCCATGGCTGATGCCATTATTGGCTCTCTGGTTTTGGAGCGTTACGTCAGCTAAAGGCCGTTTTTTGCGCAGCTCACTGCTGGCTGCCCTAGTGTTTTCCACGTTGGGTGATATGTTGTTGTTGTTTAGTCATGGCGTGCACGGTGAGCTGTTTTTTCTGTTGGGTTTGCTGGCTTTTTTGTTCGCTCAGGTCTCCTACTTAGGCGGTTTTCTGGCAGCTGTTGGAAAATCAAAGGGATTTTTACATCAATCGCCGTTGTCGGGAGCGGCATTGGTGGTTTTCTTAGTGGGATTTCTTTATTGGTTGTGGCCGAGTATTCCGGAGGGTTTGCAATTGCCCGTGGCGGTGTATGGGGCTGCGCTGGTGGGGATGGCGTTATCGGTGTTGCACGCTCGGTTTCGGCTGGGCGAAGTGGCTTTTTCGCAGGCAATGTCAGGGGCCATGCTCTTTCTGCTCTCCGATTGTCTGCTGGCAGCTGCGCGTTTTGGGCATCCGTTTGCTTTTAGCAGTGCCGCGATCATGGCTACCTATTTGCTGGGACAGTGGTTGTTAGTACGCGGTGCGGCGGTGTATTTGGGCGGGAAAAGCAGAAAGGTAGCAGAGTCGAGTCGTTGAGCGCATGCCAGGAAAATGGCAAGGTCTTCAGGCAGTATTTTCTAATGCGATACCGCGCTGTCGTAGCCACTCAAAAGCATGCGATCCGGGTAAGAATCGAATTTGCTGGCCAAAGCACCCTGGTCCTTTTAAATGCAGCAGGGCTGCTCGCCGGCCGCCAATGCGGCGCTTTTCGACGCGCTCTACATCCGTCCACGGATAGCGTGCTGTCGTCCAGTAGTTCGTTACATACACATAAGCGTCGTCAGCATCAATGCGCTTGAGCGGCCAAAGCGACCAACGCACATATAGCAACCAAAGCAGCCAGAGTGCCAGCGATATGCCTCTGGGCCACCAGATGGAATAAGACAGGTAAAGTTCATCAGCGGGTGTCAGCCACATTAGCAGCCAGAAACCACTAAGGAATACCGTGCCGAACACAGGCACAAACACGCGCCAGAAAAGCGTCCAATTGGAAGAAAGCAAGACCGGCGAAGAACGCCCATTGGCTGGAGACGGCGTAGCATCCGAAGTGGCAGAACGATTTTCTTCCATGAAAGACAAAATTAGTGCAGCATTGGGAAGGTCGGAAAGACGCCATGGGCAGCAAAAAGTTCTTGTCTGCAAAGGTCGGCAGTACCCATGAACAAGAAAGCAAACGCCTGCTCATCCAATACATCTTGCAAACAAGCCCTATATCGTGCTATTCCCTTTTCATTTTTCATTTTTCGTTTTCTCTTCCCGGATTCGGCTGCCCGATTTGAGTTTGCGCGCGATGGCGCTATATGGACCGGTAACGACGACTTCGCCTTCTTGTAGGCCGGAAATAATTTCAATGTAGTCATTATCCTGGATACCCGTTTTCACGTCGCGCATGGCCACGGTGTCGCCAATGGCCACAAAGACGACCTCGCGAATTTTGGAGGTAGCAGCGCTGGTACGATTTTGCGTTTTTTCATCGCGCTGCTCCTCCTCTTTTTGGGCGGTAGATTTGGCCGTTGAGGTTTCTTCGTCGCTGCGTGCGGTTACGGCGATGATGGGCACGCTCAGGGCATTTTCAACAGTATTTGTATAGATATCCACAGAGGCTGACATGCCGGGCCGGAAGGGATATTGGCGTCCGTCAGCCACTAAATCGGCATAGGAGGCCGGGTCAATGCGCACTTTGACAATGAAGTTGGTTACCTGGTCGGTATTTAGAGAGACAGTAGCGGCGCCCAGGGCGTTGGTCACATTGCTGGCGCTGCTGGCGATTTCGGATACCTTGCCCTTGAACGTGCGCCCCAGATAAGCGTCCACTTCGATATCGGCCTCGTCGCCGACGGAGACTTTAAGGATATCATTTTCGCTCACCTCTACCTGTACTTCCATAGAGTGCAGGTTGGCGATGCGCATCATTTCGGTGCCAGCCATCTGGAGGGTACCGACGACGCGTTCGCCTTTTTCAATGTTGAGTTTGCTGACAATGCCGCTCACTGGCGCCACGACGATGGTCTTTTGCAGGCTGGTGCGCAATTCTTTGAGGGTGGCCTGAGCGCTGGATATGCCGAATTCAGCCACGCGGATGTTTTCACGGGCGCTGGCAAAGTTTTTTTCTGCGGCCTTTAAGGAAGCGTCAGCAGCAGCGTAGGCGCTTTCCAGGGCACGCAGATTGCTAAATGAGTTTTCAAAATCTTGTTGGGAGATGACGCCCTCGCGGTACAGCTGTTCGTTGCGGCGGTGCGCGCTTTTGGCAGCTTCCAGCTGGGCAGCAACGCGGTTCTTTTCTGCTTTCAGTTGCTCAATTTGTGCGCCAGCGCTTTCAGAGCTGGCCGTGGATATCTGGCGCTGTGCCTGGGCGCTGTTGAGAGCTGCCTGGCCGCGCTCTACGGCACTTTGATACTCGTCGGGTCGAATTTTGGCCAGTATCTGGCCCGCTACTACAGAGTCGCCTTCGCGTACGAAGAGGGCAATCACCTCACCCGATACATCGGAGCTGATCTTAACTTCTGTTTCCGGAAAGATCTTGCCGCTGGCGCTGACTACTTCACGAATGGTGCGCCGTTGCACTTTTTCTAAAGTAACTGCTTCCCCTTTCGGTGTTTGACGTGCTTTAACGATGGCGGCCACTATAACTACCGCCAGCACACCTATTGCGGCGTACAGGAGTCGCTTGTTTTTGCTTTTCAAAAAATTGGCCATAGCGATGCGATGATGAGGCGTTTGGGTGGTGTTTTACTCTTGAGAAAGTTATAGTTGGCGGTGTTAGAGTCGGATTTCCTTGCCCAAATAAAAATCAAGGATTTTCAGCCGGAACACGTAATCGTAGCGGGCGATGAGGAGGTCGTTTTCGGCGTTGTCGCGGTTGTTTCGGGCGGTAGTAAATTCGAGTAGATTGGCTGCGCCAAGTTGGTAGCGTCGTTCGGTATTGGCAAAAGCGGCCTGCATAAATTCGTATGTTTTTTGGGCTGCGTCTAGCTGTAGGCGGCTGGCACGGGCATTGGCAATAGCGGTCTGAATGTCGTTTTTCAGTTGCTGTTGGGCCTGGTTTTCCTGCAGTTGGGCGCTAATGACGTTCAGACGTGCACGCTCGACGCTGAGGCGGTTGCGGCCGTTTTGATAGATGGGCACGCTGATTTGCAGGCCGATACCCTGGCCGAAGTTTTGTTCTATCTGGTCGAGGTACGAGAGGCGGGGGAACTCAAAGAGGTTGACATATTGCTGGACAGGCACATCCACTTCATTGATGCGCACGATAACGGGCGGGCCCAGTACGGTGCCAAGGATGCGTGGATTATTAAAATCGCGAAATTGCGAGGAGTAGTTGGTGTTGAGGCTGGCGAAGAGCGTAAGGGTTGGAAAGTAGGCCGATTTTGCCAGCGTTACGCCGGTTTCGGCGCTTTTGAGGCGGAAGTGAGCGGCTTTTACGCCGGGCTGTGTTTCACGAGCTATGGCATAGACGGCAGGGAGTGTAAGGTTTTCGGGTGCGGCATCCGTTGGCGGTTCGATGCGCGGTCGTTCGATACGTAGGTTGTCGTTAGGCTCTAATTGAAGCAATTGTTTGAGGGCGAGCATGGCCAGCTCTACGCTGTTTTGCGCCTGTACGGCTAATTGCTCTTCGCGCGCTAGTTGGGCTTGCGCATTGAAGCGATCGGCTGCTGGGGCGCTTCCGGCTTCGATGAGCTTGAGGGTCGTTTCTAATTGGAGGCGCGCTTGCTCAACCCTTCGACGGGCGATTTCGCGCTGTTCTTCAGCCAGCAGGACGTTTAGGTAGGCTTGCGCTACCTGAAGGGCCAGGTTGTTGGCCGTCTGCTCAGCATCGGCTTTAGCGGCCTGGGCGTTCCAGCGAGCCTGCCGAATGCCGTGGTGAATCTGTCCGCCGGCAAACAGCGGCAGCCCGGCTGTCAGGCCGATGCTATTGAAGGTGATACCCGAGGTTACGAACTGGTTGGTCGCCGGGTCAATGGTGCGGCCAAACTGCTCGCCCAGCGTGGAGTTGGCATTAATAGAGGGCAGCCGACCGGCCTTCGCCTGGCGTTCCGACAGCAGCGCCACCCGAGCGTTCGTCTGTGCCTGGCGAACGAGCAGATTGGCTTCTTGAGCGTGCCGAATGCACCGCTCTAAGTTCCAGACCTCTTGGGATGCCGACGGAGCTGCACTCCACAACAGTAGCGCCAGAGCAAGTATAAAATGTTGGGCAGCGGTTTGAACGTGTGTTCTTCTCATGGAAAAAAGCCCTTTGTGAAACGGAAGGCAAGATTAGAGGCCGTAGCAGCAGGCACTGCTTTTTTTATATCAAAGAGAAAAAACTTTGGATGAAGGCAATGACCCTAAGGGCTTAAGGGCGAAAGTGGTTAGAAGTGTGCACATAATTCTTTGCCCTTGCAGCCCCTTTTGCTTGCTGGGAATTTTCCGCAATAAAAGGCATAGAGAGAGGGCTCTCTGTATACCTTACACCTCCTCGCGTTCGAAGTTCAGTTTGAACCCGATGCGTTGGTTTTCGTCCGGTCGGTCGTCGTCGTAATCCTCCCAGAGGGTGATTTCGGAGATGAACGTCTCCAAATGCCGGACGACGTAAGGTTCTTTGATTTCTTCGGGTCGGTAGATGGCTAAGGTTTTGGGCTGTTGCGGTTGGCCGTAGCGTTCGATGTAGGGGTAGTTGACCATGACCATGATTTTGCCGTTAAAGAGCTGCTGATAGACTAAGGAGCCATTATGTTTGATCAGGTCTCGGTGTATTCCTTCGCCCAACGGTTCGCCCAGTCCGCTTTGGCTATGGCCGAGCGAAAGGATGACAGCGCCCAAGTTTTGGATTTCGGAGCGCTCTTCTACGGTACAGGGCAATTGGGCCAGTTCGGCGGCTTTGCGCAGATGTTCTAAAAGAGCGGGCTTGAGCTCCGCCTCCCAGTACTGCCGATAGCGTTCGGTGTTTTGCAGTACTTCTTTGTAGCGTTCTACTTTGCGCTGAAAGTTAAAATAATCTTGTTCGGTGAAAGTCATGCTTAGGAGAGTTTAGCGATTGTGTCAACGCCTCAAAGGTGCGGAAGATGCGGCTTGCGACAAAGCGGTTAGTCATCTGAGCGCAAAAAAATTGCGAGGGCACTGGAGAATTCTCCAGTGCCCTCGCTCCTTATAGGCCGTTGGGCACAACGCTTTCGTTTTTAGAAGAAACGGCTGCGATAGTCGTCAATATCGGAGTATTTGCGCCAGAGGTTGACCCAGCCGACGCGAAGTGCCGAAATAGTAGAGGAGACTGCCTGACGGCGGAACATAGCCAAATCCGGAGGTGCTGCTAAATCGGGGATATTTTCCAGCAGACGAGCCACATAAACGCCGTTATTGCCCGCGATAGGCTTGGTGGTCGCGCCGGCTTTGGCTAAGTGGAACACAGCCCCTACTATGCGCGGCTCAGCACCTCCACCGGGGAGGAAGGATTGCATCAAGACGACATTTTGAGCTGTGTCTACGGAAACCTTCCACTCAGCAGCCAAAGCATCTAAGTCAGATTTATTACCGATTTTATTTTTAAGAATTTCTGCCTTCTTCCGGTTGCGAATTTCCATTTCCACGCGCGGGTTGTTTTTGAGCGTCTCCACGGTGGCGTCGCCGGCGGGCGTGATGTTCTTGAGCGCTACCAGTACATACTTGCTGTCGAAATAGCCGCCGTTGGGGTCGCGGAAGGAGAATACTTCCTGTGCCACGGCGTCTACTTTTGTTTTATCTTCATAAGCCCAGCGGACGATTTCGCGCGCTTCTTCACCCTGGCCAAAGGTGCTCAGCGAGAAATCAGTAGCTTTCAGAGGCTGGCTGGACATGACCGCATAGCCCTCTTTTTTGGCTAATTCTATCAAATCCTGGCGCGTTTTGGCCTTCTGCAAAATTTCTAACGCCTTGTCTTTGACGCGCTGCTGCGTCCCTTTGCTCGGCTCTATAGGTTGAGTGAGCGTGGCCAGCCGCACACCCGCTTGATTGTTAAGGAACTTTTTGCCCGTAACCTCGATGAGGTGCCAGCCAAATTGAGTAGAGACTTTGTAGTACTTGCCGATCTCAGAGTCATAAAAGCAGGCTGCATTAAACTCAGGCACCATGGCGCCCTCTGGAAACCAGCCTAAATCTCCACCCTTCGCTGCCGAGCCAGGGTCCTGGCTGTTAGCAATAGCCAACGAGTCAAAGCGAGCCTTCTTTGAGGTTAGCAGCTGCATGAGGCTGTCTATTTTTTTCTCATTTTCCGGTGTTGCGTCGCGTATCAGAATGTGGCGTGCCTGAACCGAGTCAGGCACAAGTTTGCGGCCTAAAATTTTGGCGATCACCCAACTTCCTTTATCGTAGAAAGGCCCGACGAGGGTGCCTACTGGCGCAGTGGTCAGCGAGTCAGCAGCAGCAGCGGGAAGGTCGTCCTTTTTGCGGAAGCGACTATCCACTGTGCCGCGATTCGTTACAGTATAGAGCGAGTCGTTCTCCGCGGCGCGCAGACCTTCCCACAACTTCCAGGCAGCTTCGTAAGCCGCGGCGCTATCGCTTTCTGTGGGATATACGTTGAATTCAACGTATTCCACGGTGCGTGTTTCATCGAATTGGCGATAGAGACGCGGGTTCTCTTTCAAATAAGCCTTAAAATCGTCGTCAGTAAGGGTAACTTCATTGTCGGCCACCCTGTCGTAAGGGATGCGCACAAACAGGAAGTTAGCGCGCTGATTGCTTTCGCGGTAGGCCATTTCCGCCTGCCAGGCAGGTGCATAGATGGCCTTAGAGAGGAGTGCGCCAATCTTTTCTTGGAGGCGCTCGGTGATGATTTCCTTTTCCTGAGTGGCCCAATAAGCGCGATTGGTTGGATCCGTAAAATTGCCCGACTCAATAGCGTTTTTGATGTTGTTCAATTGCTCGCGATTGGGCTGACCGTCGGGGCCGGAGAAGCGCTGTACAATTACTTGGCTAAGGTTCTGTCCAAATTGCAGATCCATTAGCTCTTCCTTGCCCACGCCAAGTCCCAAAGCTTCCGCCTCTTTTTCCAAAAGGGTGCGTTCTACGAAGTAGTCCCACACTTGCTGGCGAATTTGGTAAGCCGTACCTGGCTGTGGGTTGGAGTAAATGAGCTTTTCGTAGGTATCAAACTCCGAACGCTTAATCTCGGTGCCTTTCACCTTGCCAATCGTGTTGATGTCGGCAGAGCTGTAGCGCTGAGCATTGCTGATAATGTCCATCAGGATAAACCCGCCCAACGCTAGCACCATGAGCACGATGAGTATCCACCCATTTTTACGAATCGTTCCGATTAAGGCCATCTTGTCACAAAAAGTTGATAGTCAAATTTTTAAACCCGAAAACTAAGGGTACTTTTAAAAAAGCAGACGCAAAGGTAGCGGCAAAGGGCAGAAAAAAGGAAAAATTTTGAAGGGTAAGATAGCGAACTGCAGATGTGAATGGCGGGTCTGTGGAAGCGAATTACAGGCAAAAGCCTGCCCATTGAAGGCCAAAGCCGCCGCACTTTTGCGCCATGCGCCTGTCTATAGTCATTGTCAGTTACAATGTTTGTGCTTTCTTAGAGCAATGCTTGCTTTCCGTGCAGCTTGCTTTAGAGGGCATCGAGGGCGAGGTATGGGTGGTGGACAATGCCTCGACGGACGACTCTGTCTCACTGGTTCGGCAGCGTTTTCCGGAAGTCAGGCTCATCGCCAATCGCGAGAATGTGGGCTTTGCAGCGGCCAACAACCAGGCCATTCGGCAGAGCTGCGGCGAATATGTGCTGTTGCTCAACCCAGACACCTTAGTAGAGGCGGATACGTTTCGGCATTGCCTGGCTTTCATGGATGCCCATCCTGAGGCTGGTGCTTTGGGCGTGCGCATGCTCGACGGCAGCGGTCAATATTTGCCCGAAAGCAAGCGCGGCTTTCCAACACCCTGGGTGTCGTTTTGCAAAATGATGGGGTTGGGTGTGTTGTTCCCGCGCAGCGCCCGTTTCAATGGTTACTATATGGGTCACCTCGACCTCAGCCAGACACACCCCGTGGACGTGCTAGCCGGCTGTTTTATGTTCATTCGCCGCAGCGCTCTGGAGCGGGCAGGGCTGCTCGACGAGGCCTTTTTTATGTACGGCGAGGATATTGACCTTTCGTACCGGCTTCAGCAGGCGGGTTTTCAGAATTATTACTACCCCCATACCCGCATTCTGCATTACAAGGGCGAGAGCACCCAGAAGGATTTCCGGTACGTGCGGCGCTTCTATGAGGCCATGATCATCTTTGCCCGCAAACATTTCCGGCGCGGCGGATTGGGCCTGCTGGTGCTCTTGTTGCAAGCGGCTATTGCCTTGCGCGCAGTGGCTGCATTTCTTGCACGCGCCGCCCAAAACGCCTGGTTACCGTTACTAGATGCCGCACTGATGTACGGAGGGCTGGTCGCGCTGAAGGACTTCTGGGCACATTATTACTATAAAGACCCCGACTACTTTCAACCTTCTATCCTTTGGTTCAACTTTCCGCTCTACGTTAGCGTGTGGCTGCTTGTGCTCTGGCTGGGAGGTAGCTATGATCGGCGCTATGACTTAGTGCGGCTGTTGCGCAACGTAGGCGTCGGCGCCGTATTGTTGGCTGCTATCTACGGCTTCCTCGATCAGGCATATCGTCCTTCTAGAGCCGTCTTAATCCTGGGGGCTATCTGGACTGCGGCAGGGCTTTCGCTGTTGCGCGTGCTACTCTATTTTATCGAATATCGCAGCTGGCGCATTGGCCAGCTGCGCCGCCGCAACATCCTCATCGTGGGCGGCCCAACAGAGAGCGAACGCGCCAAACGGCTGCTTCAACGCGCCGAAATCGCCTGGGAATTGACGACTACCCTGGCGCCCGACCAGCGCCAGCGCCTGCCTGCCTTGGTGCGGCTCTTCGAGGCCGATGAAATCATCTTTTGCACACAGGATGTACCTATTAGCGACGTGCTCGACACGATGCAGAGCCTCGGCCCGAGCATCCGCTACAAAACCCTGCCCGCGGGCAGCGATCATATCATCGGTAGCAGCAACAAAGACCGCCCGGGCGAGCTGTATTCTATAGCGCCTAACTTTCGGCTTGCCCAGCCCGAGAGCCGACGCGCAAAACGCGCCTTTGATCTCGTTGTCTGCGTCTCATTGCTTTTACTAAGCCCTTTGTGGGTTTTGGTCTTGAGAAGCAAAAAGGCCCTTGCCCAAAACTGGCTGCCCGTCCTCCTGGGCCGAAAAACATGGATTGGCTACGCCCCATCGGCTCAGAAGGAGCCCATGCCCCTTTTGCCGCCGGCCGTCTTTCCACTCGCACAGCTAGTCAGCGCCTCAGCAAAAACGGAGACCGCCCTGACAGAAGCGGAGATCCAACGCCTCAACTTTTTGTATGCCAAAAACTGGAGCCTTGGACGAGATGCAGCTTTGTTGTGCAAAATACTGTTCACAGCAAAGGGATGACCGGGGCGGACAATCGGCGCGCATAGCCGGGCCGAGTCCTGTTACACTCGGCTGCGGAGTCCGCTTGGGTAGGCACACGAGCTCCTATGTTGCAGCAGGGCTATATTTTTTCTCCCAGAAAGTACGTCCAGGCGGGCCGGATACGTATTTTATAAGAGCCAACAGCAAGGTCATCTGCCTGATCGCGCGTCAATAGAAGGCCCTCATCGGCGTCTAATGCTTCCATAGCGGCCAGGAGTCCTTGAACCTCTCGTTTTTGTGTGGCTGCGTTTGAGTAATCCCAACAGACGTTGATTGGTATGCCGCCCTCCCAGCAAAAGTCTACCTCTTGTTTTTCGCGCCAATAATAAGGCTGTATCCCCTGGCGTCGCAAATGCAGAAAGACGGCGTTCTCCAACAGCCGACCCCAGTCCTGGCCAATGCCTGTACTTTGTTTCAGAGCAGCATCTACGGTGTAGTACTTGCTGGGATTCACGGCCTGCGCGCGTACGGAGCGATGCCAGATGTCCACTCGAAACACAATAAAGGCTTCTTCGAGATGCGAAGTGTAATCCAACACTGTGTCTTTGCTGATGGCGTAGCCCTGAGACTTCATATCTTGAAATACTTTGTTCAGGCTGATGGGATTGGCCAAATTATGCATTAGAAATTTCAGTAAATACTTCATGGCAGCGGGCTGTCGAACAGCAAAGCGCTCCGCAAGGTCGCGATAAAGCATCAGGTCTATGTACTCGTTTATTGTTCTGAGGTGTAGCGACTCTGGTAAGAAGACTAATTCGGGAAAGCCTCCCTGCAGGAGCCAGCGATCAAACCAGTGCAGCGCTGTGGCCTTGCCCTTGGAGGTATCAGGCGCTACTTCTACCTGATTGAAACGCAGGAATTCTGCAAAGCTCAATGGCAATACCTCAAACGGCAGCGTCCGCCCGCGCAGGGCTGAGGCCAGCTCGCGGCTGAGCAGTTTAGATGAGGATCCGGTTAGATATATTCGGCAGCGCTCCGTGTCCCACAGGCGGCGAATAAACTTTTCCCAGTGCGGAACCTCTTGGATTTCATCAAAAAAGAACCACACCAACACATCCTTGTTTGACGGATAGCGTTCGTAGTAGGCCTGCACGAATGCCTCCATATCGTCCAAGCGAAGCGGAAACAGGCGATCATCCTCAAAATTGACATACACTAAGCGGTTGCTCTCCACCTGCTGACGCAAAGAGCGAATGAGATGAAACAGAAGGTGCGTTTTACCAGAGCGCCGAGGCCCAACTAAAGAAATAATCTTGGGTACATCGGAGGGTATCTCGATATCCCTCGGCAGCGTTTCTGGCAGTGGTGAGTCTATAAAATCGGCAATGATTTGCCTGAAAATAGCCTTCTTATTCTCCATGACTGGCCTTTATTGAACGACAAAGATAGCAATACTTATCCTTCCGAGAAAGAAACTTAAATTATTTATTGTCCTTCTAAGGATACTACTTTTATCCTCAATTCAGTCTGATGATTCTTCGTTCTCAGGTTGTCGGCGTTCCAAAGGGATACCTGCAGCGGCGGCGTCTGCTCTGACGGATGCTAAAATCCAATACCTCAACTTTTTGTAGTCTCGAAATGGAACCTCAAAGGCGACACTTTTAAAACCTTTTGTTTTAAAAACGCGAATTCTTTGCATTACCTTTGCCCCCGCTGGCCAGACTTGCCTGTACCAGCCAAACTTGTTTGGCCCCGTAACCGCCAAACTTGTTTGGCTCTGTACCGGCCAAACTTGTTTGGCCAAAAAAAACACCCACTATGGCGCGTTCCAAAAAAGACACCTCTGCACCGCCCACTGCCGCAGCCGGCGACGACCAGATCGTCACCCTATCTGGCATGTACCAGAACTATTTTCTGGATTATGCCTCTTATGTTATCTTGGAACGGGCTGTGCCGGCTATTGAAGACGGCCTGAAACCCGTGCAGCGCCGCATCCTGCACGCCATGTATGAGCAGCACGACGGGCGCTATCACAAAGTCGCTAATCTTATTGGCCAGACGATGCAGTACCACCCGCACGGCGATGCGGCCATTGGCGACGCGCTGGTCAACTTAGGCCAAAAAGACCTCCTCATTGACTGCCAGGGCAATTGGGGCGACTATCGCACCGGCGACCCAGCAGCAGCTCCGCGTTACATCGAAGCCCGCCTGACGAAATTCGCCCTCGAAGTGGCCTTCAATCCTCAGACCACACACTGGCAGATGTCGTACGACGGCCGCAAGCGCGAGCCGATCACGCTGCCGATGAAGTTTCCGCTGCTACTGGCTCAGGGCGTTGAGGGTATTGCCGTGGGGTTGAGCACCAAGGTGCTGCCGCACAACTTCATCGAGCTATGTCAGGCCAGCATCGCCGTTTTGGAAGGACGCGAGGCCAATCTGTACCCGGATTTTCCTACGGGCGGCTTAGTGGACGTTACGCAGTACAATGCCGGCGCCCGTGGAGGCAAAGTGCGTATACGAGCCCGCATCCAGGAAGTGGACAAAAAGACACTGCGCATCACCGAATTGCCTTACGGCGTGTTTGTCGGCGATTTAATAGACTCCATCCTGAAGGCCAACGAAAAGGGCCAGATAAAAATCAAGCGCGTTACCGACAAAACCGCCGCAGAGGTGGACATCGAAATCGAACTGCAGCCCGGCGTCAGTCCCGACGTAACGATAGACGCCCTTTACGCCTTTACCGACTGCGAGATCAGCATCAGCCCCAACTGCTGCGTCATTCAAGGCAGTCGGCCTCTGTTCACCGATGTGAACGAACTACTGCGCATTTCTACTGAAAACACCAAAGAACTCCTGCGCCAGGAACTCGAAATCCTGCGTCGCGAACTGGAGGAGAAACTTCACTTCGCCTCTCTGGAAAAAATTTTCATCGAAAAACGCATCTATCGCGATATCGAGGAATGCGAAACCTGGGACGCCGTCCTCCAAACCATCGAAACTGGACTGCGCAAATATGTCATCACGCCCGACGACCCGGATTACCGAAAAAAGACCGATAAAATCAAACTCCTGCGCACACTAACGCAGGACGATCTGGTGCGCCTGACAGAAATTCGCATCAAACGCATCTCGAAATACAACTCCTTCAAAGCCGATGAAGAAATTGCTCAGCTCAACGAGCAATTGCGCGAAACTCTGCACCACTTAGAGCACCTGACCGATTACGCTATCGCCTACTTCCGCCGTCTGTTGGAAAAATACGGCGCCGGGCGTGAGCGCAAGACCGAAATTGCTGTCTTCGACGAAATTCGAGCGGCCGAAGTGGTGGCCAATAACGCCAAACTATACGTAGACCGCGCCGGAGGCTTTATTGGTTATGGCCTGAAAAAGGACGAATTCATCCAGGATTGCTCCGACATTGACGACATCATCGTCTTCCGCCGTGACGGAGTCATGAAAGTAGTGCGCATTGGCGAAAAAGTCTTCGTGGGTAAGGATATCATCCACGCGGCTGTCTGGAAGAAGAACGACGAGCGAACTACCTATAACTTAGCTTACGTGGACGGCAAGACGGGCCGTACCATGGTCAAGCGCTTTAACGTAACAGCCATCACGCGCGACAAAGAGTACCCCGTCGGCGGCAGCGGTAAAGGCTCGCGCATCCTCTATCTGACGGCTAACCCTAACGGTGAAAGCGAAGTCGTTACCGTTACGCTCAGCCCGGGATGTTCGGCCAAAATCAAAGTGTTCGATTACGACTTCGCCGAACTCGCCATCAAGGGCCGCGATGCCCAGGGCAACATCCTGACCAAATACCCCGTCAAGAGCATTCGCCAGAAAGAAGTGGGCAAAAGCACCATCGGCGCCCAAAAAATCTGGTACGACGATATCACCGGACGACTCAACACCCAGGAACGCGGCCGACTGTTGGGCGAATTTGACACCGGCGACCAGCTGCTTGTCCTCTACCGCGACGGCACCTATGAACAAACCGACACAGATCTGCTGCAACGGTTCGAACCCAAAGACGTGCTTTATATCGGCAAATTCCATCCCGACACCGTCATCAGTGCAGTGCATTTTGACGGCCATAAAGGCTGGACTATGGTTAAGCGCTTCCGCATCGAAACTGCTCGCCTACGGGAGCGCTTCACGTTCATCACCGATCACCCCAAATCGAAACTGCTCTTTGCCAGCGTCAAGCCCAACCCGCGCATCCAGTATACGCTCCGCGTCAAAGGCAAATCTATGAGCGGCGAAATCAGCCTCGGCGATTTCATGGACGTTAAAGGCTGGAAAGCCGTGGGTAACAAACTAAGTGACGTCCTCCTCTCTGACATTCAGGAAGTGGACAGCGATGCCGTACAAAAGCCTGCCGCTCTCGTTGCGACAGAGCCAACACCGCAGCAGGGCACGCTTTTCGATACGCAGCCCAACGTTACAGCCTCGGGCGATAAAGAAACCAGCAATAACCGCAAAGCCAACAACGGTAAAGCAACCTACAAAGCCGGAGACACCATTGAGTTTGACTAAGGGCGCCCTCGGAACACTTTTAACCCAGCACAGGACACGGCACCGGGCCTTGCTGCTTGCGTCTGCGGCATCTTGCTCTAATTTTGCCGCCCATGACGCCGTCGCCACTATTCAAAATTCGCCGCCGGGGCTTCCTGGGTTTTATGAATGCCTCTGGGGAGGTCGTCATTGAGCCGCAGTATATTGAAGCCACTGACTTTCATGGCGGTTTTGCACGCGTGCGACTCAATGACCGCTGGGTGCTGTTGGATACACTCGGACGGTTATACGTGAAGCGTCTGTATCGTGCCATTGGCCTGTTTTCGGAAGGGCTGGCTCGTGTTCAGGTGGTGCGGCGATGGGGATTTGTGAACGAGCGCGGCGATGAAGTGATTGCCGCGCGTTTTGACCGCGCCGATGATTTTTCGGAAGGATTGGCTGCTGTCGAGATAGAAGGGCGTGCGGGTTACATAGATTCTTCCGGGCGATTTGCCCTGCCGCCCCATTACACGGCTGCTGGGGCATTCAAGGGCGGGCTGGCGCCGGCGGCTGTGGGCGACCAATGCGGTTTTATTGCTCCGCACGGCGAGTTTGTCATCTCGCCGGCCTGGGACGTCTGCCAACCGTTTGATGGTCCGGTAGCCGTTGTCCTGAAGGATAGGCGCTGGGGGCTTATTGATCGGCAGGGTGTTGTGCGCTTAGCGCCGCAATTTGAGCTGGCGCCTAATCAGCGTATCGTTCGCTTTCAAGAGGGTATGGCCTTAGTGTTTGGAGGGGGAAAATACGGCTTCATTACGCAAGAGGGTGATATAGCCATAGCACCCATGTTTGACCGAGCCGAAGATTTCGGCCAGGGTCTGGCTTTAGTGGAGATCAATGGCGCCTGCGGATACGTTGCCCTTGACGGACGACTGGCCATTCTACCCAAATTTGAGCGAGCAGGCACCTTTAGCGAAGGACTGGCACCAGCCCAAAATAACGGCCGATGGGGATACCTTCGACCCGATGGCAGCTGGGCCATAACACCAGCTTTTGATGCTGCAGCCTCTTTTGCACACGGCTTAGCGCGTGTTATCGTCGGTGGCAAATGGCGCTACATCACTCCTGAGGGTGAGGTCGTATGGCAGGAAGATTAAAAAAACAGTGCATTGTAAAGCAGCATTTTACCCTGTTCCCAGAAGCAGCGGAATACCGGATCGTCCACAAAGAAAATGGCCTGCCCTTCCCCCATGCGCTGCGCAGCCACGATAGGCGTATTCTTCAAGCGGGGGCGTATTCGGCTGCCGATAAAACCGCGCGAAGCAAACGACTCGCCTAAGCGAATTGGCGCATAAGCGCCCGCCGTCAGATCATAACACTGGCTGCTGTTTTTTAGCGAAAAATAGCGCCCTTGCAAGCCAAATGCCAGCGGGTGCGAAGCGTCCACCTCTGCCTGTACGATGGCGCCCGAGACCTGTTCACTAATCCGATCGCGCTCACGGCTTTGATAAGGTTTGCTCAAAGTATGCGTAGCTGTGGTGTCTTTCTTTGGCTCTGGCTTCGTCTTTAAGTCAAATCCTTCTTTGTCAGCAAAGGCCCGCACGGCGCCTTCAATGGCCAGGAGACGTCCGCCCTGGCGCACCCACTCTTGTAAGGTTTTGAGCGTACTTTCCGGCAGGCTGTAGCGGCCACTCGGAAAAATAAGCACGCTGAAATCGCTTAAGCGCACCTGCGACAACCGGTTTAGTGCAATCGGTGTGACCGGATAATCCAAGTCCTGCTCGAAAAGATACCACAGATGCCCGAAGGCATTGTCATCCGCCTCGTCACCATAGATGAGCGCCACCTCAGGCCGACGGATGAGCACAAAGTTTTCTGAACCCAAGTCGCGGCCTTTTTCAGCCCAACCACTGAAAATCGGGCGCGCCTCTACATTGGCTTCGCGGGCCGACTCCTGCACGATGCCGTCCAATTCCGCACTTAAAGCCTGATTGTCGGCGCGGCTGATCACTAAGGCGCCCGGAGCGTAGTGCTGATCCCCCATCGAGAACGGCTGTGTGGCGTAGCGAACCCGAACACCGCGTTCCAGTAAACGCGCCAAAAAGCGCGCCTCTGCTGGCGATTGCCAGCGTGTACACCAGGCGTAAGGCGACGCTGCAATCCGCACCTCAGGGGCCTGGTAAGGAGTAAACCCCCACTTCGGCTCTATTTTCTGTTTCAGGGCGTAGGCCTCCAGACCATACGCATACGGCAGCGCCCAGGCCGTAATGTCGTAGGTGAGCGAGTCCGTCAGGCGATGCTCCGGCTCGAAGAGCACCTGCAAAAGCACGGAATTGGGCTGATAGGCGCTGATGACGAGGTCTTTATCCGCCAGATCGAACACGGTGTCCTTGTTAGTGATGTAACTGAGTCCCTTGATCCCGCGCATACTGGCGCCCGCTCGCCCGTAGCGGATGCGATGGCGATCGAGCAAGCGGCACAAGGCACTGACCTGGTGAGGATTGTTCGAAGCCGGGATGACGAACGCCGTATAGGGGCCTTGCGGCTGGTTGGTGTTGCGCTCGAAGTATTTGCGGAAGTTTTCCACCAATGCCGCGGCGTTTTGGCTGGCCACCTCAATGGTGGATCGGCTCGTTGTCAGGTGGTGCAAGATGCGTTCGCGCAGTGTCAGCGTATCGCCCGACGAGGTAATGACGGCTCGCCCGGCAGTAGAATGCCCGGCCTGTTCGTAGGTCATTCCAATGGCGCCCGTGAACATCGGATAGGTGTCGCCGTAGGAAGGATAGAACAGGTCGAATACTTCTTTGGTAAAGTAAAGCCAGCCGTTTCGGTCGAAGTAGCGAGCGTGGTTGCGCCCTACCTGCGTCTGAAAATCGCGCTGCCATGGCGTGATGTAATCGTGCAGTGGCTCGGCAGCCGGTGCAAAATAGTAGGGGTTGTCCACGCCCTGCTCGTGCAAGTCGGCGTGTACGTGCGGGCGCCAACGATGATAAAGTTCTAAGCGCTGTTGCGTTTCGATTTGCGTGGCCCAGGCCCAATCGCGGTTCAGATCGAAGTGATAGTGGTTGGTGCGCCCACGCGGCCAGGGCTCTACATGCTCGCGTCCATCGGGAATAGGGTTTTTGCGCCGGTTGCTCACACTCCGGTACCAGTGGGTGTAGCGGTCATAGCCGTCAGGGTTGAGCGACGGATCGAGAATGACCAAGGTGTTTTTCAGCCATTGCTGTACTTCCGGCTCCGTTTGTGTTGCCAGCTGCCAGGCTAAAAGCATGCTGCACTCTGAGCCCGACGGCTCGTTGCCGTGTACGCTCATACTCAGCCACACGATAGCCACGGGCGGCGAATTGCCGTTGCGAGGCCCCTGCCCGCCCGGCTCTGTCATCGCGATGTGCTGCTGACGTATCTGTTCCAGCCGCCCCATGTTTTCAGCCGAAGAAAAGTACGCCACTTGCAGAGGCCTTCCTTCGTACGTCGCGCCGTAGCGCTCCAGACGCATGGTCTTGGGCGAATTCGCGGCCAGATACTCAAAGTAAGCCACCTGCAGATGGTGCGGCGTAAATTGCTCACCCAATCGGTGCGGGAGAAATTCATCCGGACTTTTCAGGGCCGTTTGGGCCGATAGAGGTAGCGCTGAAAAACGCCACAGCAAAAGCAACGCAAGGCAAACGCGCAGGCAATTCATCTTTTTTGTTTTGAAAAAATACGGAAAAAGTCCCGTCCATCGTGCCCTTACCGGTAATGGACGGCGCACCCTTTCTCGCCAAAAGGCGGGCAAACATGCGCCAATTTCTTTGAAAAGAAGGCGCTTTTTATTTCAATAAGACCAATTTCTTCATTATTTGCCCTACCTGGACAAAGTACAGCCCGGGAGCAAAACCTGCCATGGGTAGAGGGAGTACCGTCGTGCCGGCAGGCAGCAATGTCTGCAGTACTAAGCGGCCAGCGCTGTCGAAGAGCAGTACACTCAACGTTTGATCTGCCGGAGCGCTCAGGGCTATCCAGGCCATTTCCCGCGCTGGATTAGGGTACAACTGGAAGCCCGGGTCCTGCTGGTGGGCCTCGTTTGCGCGCACTGTCCGTGTTTGAATGCGGAAGCGGGGTGTGCCGAAAAATCCACCCTGCCCGTCGCTGACGATGAATAGGAAGCTATCGTCGCGTCGAAAGCCGTAGTCGAAGAAGCGAATGGCGCCGCTATTGATATCGGCCTGGGTGAATTGGTCACCCGGTCGCAGGGGAGGCGACCAGTTTTTGCTCAGGTGCCCGTACTGAGGTACCGTCAGCAGCGTAAAGGTCAGGTCGGCAGGGCCATTGTCGGCGTCTCCAGCCAGCAACAGGTCGGGCATGATGGGATGATTGTTGCCTGCCTCGACCAATAACGGGTTGTTATTGACTAAGAACGGCGGGTTCAGGGTAATCTCCGAGCAAAACTCCAGCTGGAACTGCTCCAGCACGCCACCACCGCCGATCTGGGTATCTTGCACGCGCAGTGTCCAGACGCCAGTAGCGTTTTGACCATTAAATGCCGCAAGTGGTTCCTGTGGCTGGTAGGGCAAGCCTGTGTTCGGAGGCGGGCACGGAAACGGCGAGGGTGAGGCATCTGTCAGACGCAGGTTAAAAAAACCGTTGAAGTTGCCGCAGCGCCCCGACCACAATACCACTTCCGTACCCTGTGGGCTGATAAGCCGCGCGTTCAGGTCGCGGAAAAACTCGTGATAGCCCTTCACGCGCCGCACTTCCATGTTCTTAATGACGCCGCCGCTCAGCACGTTGATCCTGGACTCGATGACGGGTGTTCCGTTGGCCGTCAGGTTTCGAGGCAGGTCATTGGCTTCCCACAAGAAGCACCGTTCGGCCACAGTAGAAAAGAAGAACGGCTCCGTCCAGGCGTGCGCCCCGCATTCGTTGCGCGGGCGTACGCGCCAGAAGTAGGGCTGGCCCTTATTCAAAAAGACCTGCACCCGGAAGCTATCCAATGCCGTGTTGTTTGCCGAAGCCACGATGGTGGAAGTCTCAAACGATGGGCTGGTGGCCAGTTGGACATCGTAAGTCTGAGCGTCTAAGCCTTTGTTCCAGCGCAAGGTCTGCACCAGGGCCTGGTCAGTAGCGCCGTTGGGCGGCCACACGAGCGCCAGGCCAGTAAAGTCGTTGCGAATGGTGCGTATCACAATTGGCCGCACAATTGGCGCGACGCCAGCCGCCGTGGCGCGCAGTTGAAGGGTGAACGTTCCTTCCACATTCACCTGCGAAAAGTCCAGCGTCAGCGTAGCGCTCTCGCCTGGTTGCAGGGTAGGCTGGCTAAAGGTAGCTACTGCGCCAGGCGGTAGCGGGGTGGTTAAATCCAACGTTACGGGTGCATTGAAGCCCAGCACGCCGGCGGTGAAAATCGTTACCGTGTGCTGGGCGGGCAGGCACAGGACGGCAGCGTCGTTTTCTAAGCCCATCGTCAGCGAGGGCTGCGCAGGCTGCTGAATGGCGAAGTTGCTGTTTGAGATGTCAAAAAAGACGTTGTCGGCCCCATCCACGCACACGCGCGCCGAAGAGGTGGGAAGATTGGGAACTTTGACGTAATGGCTGCCGTCGTTGCTCACCCGTTCGGCCAGCAGAATAGGGTACGTTAGACCTCCGTCCGTGCTCAGGCGGATGTTGACGCGCGAGCAGTTGACAGGCGCCTGGTCGGTATTGGCCACATTCCAGCGCACCTCGGCGTATTCGCCGATGTTCCAGCGGTCGCTCGGTGTGTTCGGATAGGCAACGGTGAACGGCCCTGCAGTGGCCGTAGCCCGGAAAGCCAGATTAGCAAAGCGCACACCGCCGCGCCCGTCGCGCACGGTCAGGCGGAAAGTGAGGTTGCGCGTGGTGTCGGGCAACAGCTCGCGTGGGTCGGTGGCATTGTTGATGATGGTGTTCAGCTGCGGGAAGTATCGGTTGGGCGCCGACGCAGGAGGCCGCGAGCGAAACAGCGGCGAATTGCCCAATTGGGTACCCAGAGGTGTCTCTGGCCCCACGTCTATCTGGTCCCAGGTGTACGTCAGGACGTCGCCATCGGCGTCAGTAGCCGTGCTGGTTAATTCAAACGGTGTGCGAATGGGGATAAAAAAGCCATTGCTGTACGGCAGCGATACGGCAGGGTGATTGTTCGTTGTGGGGGTCAGCGTGCCGCATTGAGCGCCGCTTTCCTGATCTACGTATTTGCGGATTTCACCCAGGGTGCCGCCGTGGAAGTACATATCCGCGCCTCCCTGCACGTTGTCGGGGCCGCAAGCGCCCGCGTACGACATGATGGTGCTACCGCTGCCGGGCTCGTAGGCCGAAATACCGGCGCGCTGGTCAGGCGCAAAGCCACCACAGCGATTCCACGAGTGGTTCGCACCCAGCTGATGTCCAATTTCATGGCAGTTTACGTAAGTAAATCCTAAGCCATACGAGCCGCTGCCCGCGCTGCAGGCCCGCCACTTGCCGTTCTGACATACCACACCCAGACCGGCAATGCCGCCGCCGCCCCGTGCAAAGACGTGTCCAATGTCATAGGCGGCTAAGGGTACTCCTGCCTGTTCTAAGGCTAGCTGATTCTGAGCGGCCAGAGTGCCGTTGTCGGTACCCGTGAAGGGGTCGGTAGCCGGATTGAGAAAAATAGTTGCCAGCGTAGCCTGCACTAAGTTGAACCGTATGGCAAGGTCGCGCTCGTACACCGCATTGATGCGGTTGACGTATTCCACCAGCGCGGCATACACCTGGTCGCGCGTGCCGCCGTGGTCTTGCGAAAACTCGCCCGTGGTTGAAATGATGATGCGGTATTGCTTCAGTTGCACCGGCGTGCTACCCAGCGTGCCGCGTTCGGCAACGCCAGATGCTTGCAGCCGCCGGCCGTCGTCGCTGAATCCGCACGTTAAGTCGGCTTCCTTTGGGCGCGCCTCCTCAGGCAAGTCTTCCTCACCATAAGCCATGTAATAGCGCGTCTGGCCCCAGGCGTACACCTCTAAGAACGACAGGCGGGCGTCGGGCCCGTAGATCCAGGCATTGAGCCCGCGAAGCGTGTGGCTAAAGCGCACCGTCATGCCCGGGTGATTCAATGCCTCGCCCGCATAGGTGCGCGCCGAGGGCATGGCGGCAGCCAGCGCTGGTTCTACCTGAAACGTCTCCCAAACCGAAAAAGCCTCCTCCATGCCGTTGGGCAAAGGCAGGCGAATGATGCAACGCTGCTGGCGCGCCTCCGGCGTAAACTCGCGCGGCGCGCGGCTCAACGCCGCCAACAGACCTTGCTCGTCCAATTCGTATGTGCGATAGCGCAGCGGCACGAGCTTGCGCTCTGCCGTTTCGGGCAAGACTATGGCCTCCTCCGAAACAGGCTTCAGAAATGAGGCGGCTGCACGCTGTGCTTTCACCACAGTAAAAGCGGCTACCCACAGCAGAAACAAGGCGGTCCAACGCATGGCAACAGGCAGTTTTTGTATGTATTTGAATGGAAAAATGAAACCGCTCCCTGGCGGCAGACGCGAAAATAGACCCTTTCACGGCTGCCTTCGGCGCCTTTGTTGCCCAAATTTGGCTAATAGTCGCCAAACGGTTGTTTTTTGACGCCGTAAAGGCAGAAAAATGTGCTAATCCTGCCTTTATCTGATCGGAATCGCTGAACTTACCTCGATTTTTTCCATCTGTTAAAATGATACCCGCTCAGCTTAAACCCTTGCTTTTATGATGGCGCTCTACGACCTGCTCTTCAAGATCTTTTTCAGCGATGTGCGCATAGCGAAACAGTTTATCCGACAATTTCTGCCTCGCTCGGTGCGTCAGGGCATAGATTTTACTTTTTTTCGGAGAGCTTCCGACTCCTACGTCAGTGGCCGCTTTAGCGCTTCTTTCTGCGATGCCCTCTATGAAACCCGCCGTAAGAACGGCGATCCTGTGCGCGTGGCCTTCCTCTTTGAGCACAAAAGCGCGCCACCCAGGATACCTATCCATCTGCAGATACTCGACTACATGCTGCAGGTATGGGAGGATGACATTAAGAATGGCCGGCCGTATACGGAGATTATCCCTATTGTTTTTTATCATGGAGAAGCGCCCTGGGTTTACAGGGAGTTTTTTGAAAACTTTCCCTATTTGTCCAAGAGACATCGCCGCTTTGTGCCAGACTTTAAATACCTCCTGGTAAATTTGAATGCCATTTCGGCAGAAAAAATCGAGAGCCTCCGAAAAGCAAAGTACTTGCGCAGCATGTTGTTGACGTTTAAATTTGCGCGAGATTTAGAACGGCTAACGAGGCATTTACCGGTGATCATGTCGTTGCCACAGCATCGGGCGCGTCAGAGCGGTGATCGGCTTTTATACAACTCGTTGATTTTCTTCTTGGAAAGCGTTTTTGCTATGAAGGACAAGAATTTTGACTCGGAATTAGCGTATCGCGTGCCGAAGGACGCGCAGGAGGCCTACGAGATGTTAGAACGGGAGTTTTGGAGAATCTGCAAGCCTGAATTTTTGCAAAAGGCACGCGAGGAAGGCCGTGCGGAAGGCCGTGCGGAAGGTCGCGAAGAACACGCCCAGACGGTCGCCGCAAATTTGTTGCACGAGTACCCTGACTGGACCGATGCTCGAATTGCTTCGATCAGTGGCCTCTCTGAGAAAGAAGTTCGCGCGCTGAGAGAGCGTCTGACGAACAAATCCAACGGGAACGGCGCACAAAAAGGATGACTTTGTGAGATCGCGCGCCGTATTCAGGAGTACTCCCGCTACGACATTTTCATCCCGATACGGGCAGCCTGTCTGTAACTACTTGCTCGCGTCCGCCAGTGCAATGCCGAGCTCCTCCAGCTGTTGAGGTTTCAGAGCGTCGGGCGCATCAATCATAACATCGCGGCCTTGGTTGTTTTTCGGGAAGGCGATGAAGTCGCGGATAGAGTTAGCGCCGTTCATGACGGCGCACAGGCGGTCAAAGCCGAAGGCGATACCTCCGTGCGGAGGGGCGCCATATTCAAAGGCCCCTAGCAGAAAGCCAAACTGCGCTTCTGCCTCATCGCGCGTGAAGCCCAAGAGGCGGAAATTGCGGCTCTGGAGATCGCGATCGTGAATGCGAATAGAGCCGCCGCCAATCTCCACGCCGTTGATGACCAAGTCGTAAGCGTCGGCCCGGATGCTCTTGAGCACTGCGTGGTCATCAGAGTCCATTTTCGGAATGTCAGCCGCTTTAGGCGAGGTGAACGGGTGGTGCATGGCAAAAAAGCGGCCTTCCTCCTCATCCCATTCCAGCAGGGGAAAGTCGAGCACCCACAGCGGTTTGAAGACGTGCGCAGGGCGCAGGCCAAGGCGATTGCCCATTTCTAAGCGCAGCTCCGACAGTTGCTTCTGCGTCTTTTCGGTCTCGCCAGCCAGTGCAAGCAGCAGGTCGCCTGGCGCGGCGCCGCATGCCTGGAGCCAGCCTTTCAGGTCGTCAGGCGAGTAAAACTTATCCACAGAAGATTTTACCGAGCCGTCGGACTCGTAGCGCACATAGACCAGGCCTTTGGCGCCAATTTGCGGGCGGCGCACCCACTCGGTGAGCTCGTCTATTTGCTTGCGGCTATACGAGGCACAGCCGGGCGCGCAAATGGCCAACACGCTTTCGGCCTGGTCAAACACTGGAAAGCCTTTACCTCGGGTGCGTTCTGTCAGGTCGCAAAACTCCATACCAAACCGCACATCGGGCTTGTCGGAGCCGTAGCGCCGCATGGCTTCGTCGTAAGTCATGCGCGGGAAAGGCCCCAGGTCTATGCCCAACATGGTCTGGAAAAGGTGGCGCGTCAGACCTTCAAAGGTTTGCAGCACGTCTTCCTGGTGTACGAAGGCCATTTCGCAGTCAATCTGCGTGAATTCGGGCTGGCGATCGGCGCGCAGGTCTTCGTCGCGAAAACAGCGCACAATCTGGAAGTAGCGGTCGTAACCGGCCACCATGAGAATTTGCTTGAAGGTCTGGGGCGACTGCGGGAGAGCGTAAAATTGCCCGCGGTTCATGCGCGAAGGCACCACGAAGTCGCGGGCGCCCTCAGGCGTGGACTTGATGAGGAAGGGCGTCTCGATTTCTGCAAAGCCCTTCGCAGCCAGGTAGTTGCGTGTCTCTAAGCTCAGGCGCGCGCGGAAGAGGATGTTTTTCTGGATGCTGGGCCGGCGCAGGTCTAAGTAGCGGTATTTCATGCGCAGATCGTCGCCGCCGTCGGTGTCGTCCACGATGGTGAAGGGCGGCGTTTTGGCCGGGTTGAGCACCTCCAGTTCCGTTACCTGGATTTCAATATCGCCGGTGTCGCGGTTAGGGTTTTTGCTAGCACGCTCGCGCACCACGCCGGTAGCCTGCACGACGTATTCGCGCCCCAGACGGCGAGCGCGGCGGCACAGGTCAGCGTTATCGTCCATATCAAAGACTAATTGCGTGATGCCGTAGCGGTCGCGCAGATCAATAAAAGTGAGGCCTCCCAGGTCGCGGCTGGCCGCTACCCAGCCGGCTAAGGTTACGGTTTGGCCGACGTCGCTCAGGCGCAGGTCGTTGCAGGTGTGGGTTCGATACATAGCAATGGTATAAGATAAGGCGCCTTTCTCCAGCACGCCCTTTTGAGGCGGCAAAGGTAGGGCGAAGCAAAGCGTTGCGCGCGCAGCCGTTCCACTTGTCCAGGGCCATTTTGCGCGTTTTCTTAGGGCGGTTTTCCGGCTATGCGTGCCTTAAAGCGATGGAGACGAACTCTGAAAAATCGTCCAAATGTTTCTCGATAATGGCTCTCACCACGTTCAGGTTGAGTTTCGAGTACTCATGTACAGCGATATTCCGAAAACCGACCATGTGCGTAAGCTTTCGACACAGGTCTGGCGTGATTATGCCGGCTTTTTGTAAAAGATCAAAGGTGTCCTCAGCGCCTTGGGGCGCCCCCAGGCGGTAGATGCGTACAAGATGATTGCTTGAGCCAATGCTCTGCTCACATGCTCTTTGCAAGTTGAGAAGGATGGCGTCTTGGCGCATGAAGTCCGTTTCAAAATCTTCTTCGTGACCGAAGTAATCTTCCCGAATACGCCGAAGGCAGCGCTCAATACTGGCAGATTTATTTACAATCACGCTATCGGCCATAAACGCTCCCCCTTTTTTTAATATCGGCGATTATATCGCGCCGGAACAACTCCAAGTCCTGGTACATGGAATAGGCAGTCATTTCAAAACAATCGCAGAAATACGGTTCTCGGCAGTAGATACGCTCCGCCGTAGAGACGATAACAAATCGAAAGTCAGTGGGTGCGGCTTGCAAATCCACCAGATCTACCGCGGCGCCCAGTTGGTCGCTTAGTTGGAGGGCCAGTTCCCAAAGGTGCTCGGAATTCAACAAACCGGGCTTCTCCGTCAGGAGGGCAATGTCGTAATCGCTATCAGTCTTGGCCGTGTCGTTTGCCCGGCTGCCGAAAAGATAAACACCCATTAGGCCGGGTACTTCACGGCATAGAAAGTCCGTCATGGACGGATGTGGCCAAGTTTTCATGCAGGCAAAATTAGATTTTTGCAATTGCCCGTGGAGACTCGAAGTTCACGGTTCTGTAGCTACTGCCGATTAGTCCTCTTTGTCTTCCTTTTTCTCCGGCGCTCGCTCTCCCTGCCCGGTCCAGCGCTGCACGATTTGGAACTCGCTAAAAAATACGCCGATGACGGCGCGGGTAACGGTGTAAAGCGGCACGCCGATGATCATGCCGACAGGGCCGCCCAATTGGGCGGCGACCAGCACTACCAGAAAGATCTCCAACGGATGTGCGCGCACGCTGGTCGAGGTGATGTACGGGTAGAGCAGGATATTGTCTATCACCTGCGTAAAACCAAAGGCCGCTACGACTTTGAGCAGGTTTAGCCCAATGACACTGAAGTCGGACTCAATAAAATAAATAAGCGTGAAAAAGCAGCCCACAGCAATGCCAATAAGCGGGCCTAAGTAGGGTATAATGTTGAAAAGCCCGCCCAGAATGCCCAGCAGCAAAGCGTTGGGTACGCCCAACAGCCACAGGGCTGCTGAGGCAATGGCCATGAAAGAAAGCGTTTGCAGCGCCAAACCGCGCAAATAGCGCGTCAGCACAGTGCCTGCCTCTTCCAAGGCGTGCAGCAGTTTGCGTCTCAGGTGTGCCGGCATAAGCGAGTAGATAACGCCTGTGATGAGGTCGTCTTCTTTCAGTAGAAAAAATAAAATGAAGGACACCGACAGCAGGGCCAAAGCCGTGCTGCTGGCCAGCGATACAATGCCGCTAATCCAATCGCCTAGCCGCTTGGGCTGGAAGAAGCCGATGAGCGTCTCTTGAATGCGCCTACCCAGCGATTGGTGCGGCTCCAGCATGCCCGCCTGGTGCAACCAGGTATCCCATTCGGCTAAAGGCCCTCTTAGTTTTTCGCCCAAGGCCGCGTAGTCTATGGTGGTCAGGTGCTTGATTTGCCCAATAATAGTAGGCACGAAGAGCAAAAAGAACCCGATAATGACCAACAGAAAGCAAAGCAAGGTCAGCAGCGAGGCCGATGTTGATCCCATGCGCCAACGCCCAATGCGGATGCGACGCTGGAAAAACTCCTTTAGCGGTCGGCCCAGCATAGCCAATACCACTGCAGCTGCAATGTAGCCGACAATATTGGAGAAGAAATAGACTGCAGCGCCAAGAGCCATTAGGCCTGCTGCCCACAGTAAGGTGTTGCGCATGAAAGAAACGTTTCCTAAGCCGCTTTTGCAGGAGTATTTGCGTCGGGTAAGCGTGGGTTCATCAATCGAAACCACAGCGGCGGTATCAGCGCCAGAAGGATGCTGGTCGGATAGCCAAAAGGCAATTGTGGGCTTTCGTCCATGTGCCGCAGAATCTGGTATTTGCGCGTGGCTTTGTAGTGGTGGTCGCTGTGGCGCGTGAGTTCGTAGAGGAAGATGCGCCCGATCTCGTGGTTGCTGTTCCAGGAATGCGCCGGGCTGACGGGCTCCGGCCGTCCGTTGGGCAGGATGCGCCGGCGCAGCCCATAATGCTCAATATAATTGATGGTCTCCAGCAGCAGGATGCCAATAAGGGCAATAGCAAATGCACCCCAGAGCGCTTTCATGCCAACCAGCAATGCCACAGCGGCCAGCCAGCCCGCCTGCCAGACAACGAAGCGCAACATCTCGTTGTGGCGGCTCCATATCGGGAGTCCTGCTCTACGCAGGCGCTCGGTTTCCAGCTGCCAGGCACTTCGCCAGCTGCCTGCGATGGAGCGCAGCCAGAAGGCAAAGAGCCATTCATCGCGCCGAGCCGTAGCCGGGTCGCGGTCGGTAGCCACGTACTTGTGGTGGCCGCGGTTGTGTTCGATGAAAAAATGCTGGTAGAGCGCCGTCATGAGCATCCATTTCGCCATGGCCTGCTCATACGGACGCACACGGTGACCCAATTCGTGCGCTACGTTGATGCCGATAGCGCCCACGATGATGCCCGCGCCAAAAGTAAGACCCACCAGCTCCGAAGCGCTGAGGGCGTGATGCTGTATTGTCCACAGGTACCATCCCGTCAGAGCAAAAAGGATGGGCAGGTTGAGGTACAGCAATACGTCGAAAAAACGCCGTTTGGAGCGCGCCTCTTCTTCTTCAGGCGGTACGTTTTCGGTAGATTGTGGCGTCCAGAGCTCAATAAGGGGCAACAGCACAAAGCTGACAACGGGCGTAGCCCACGCCCACGGCCCTTTGAGCGCCAAACCGATTGCAGCGCTCAGGGGCAATAGATACGCGAACAAATACTTACCGTCTTTCATAGCGCCGACAAAACTACAAAGCGGCGTCCAAATCGGCGATTAAATCCTCGACATCTTCCACACCCACACTTAGCCGAATCAGTGAGTCCGTCAAGCCTACTTTCAGGCGCTCTTCGCGCGGAATGCTGGCATGCGTCATACTGGCCGGATGGCCAATGAGCGACTCCACACCGCCCAATGACTCGGCTAAGGAGAATAAATGAGTTTGGCTCAACACACGACGGGCGGCCTCGAAGGTGTTTTCGGCTAAGTCGAACGACACCATAGCGCCGAAATGGCGCATTTGTCGCTTTGCAATCTCGTGGTTGGGATGGTCGGCGAAGCCTGGCCAATAGACGCGCGCCACTTTGGGATGCGCTCTGAGGAAGTGAGCAATGGCTTGAGCGTTTTCGCAGGCGCGTTGCACGCGCAGGTGCAGCGTCTTGATGCCGCGCAGGATGAGAAAGCAGTCCATAGGCCCGGGCACGGCGCCGGAGGCGTTCTGGATAAAATGGAGCCGTTCGGCCAGCGCTGCATCGCGCACGACTAAGCATCCG
This sequence comes from Saprospiraceae bacterium, assembly GCA_025056735.1. Lineage (GTDB taxonomy): Bacteria > Bacteroidota > Bacteroidia > Chitinophagales > Saprospiraceae > M3007. Next base: position 2,103 of record JANWVR010000115.1, on the reverse strand, counting down.
TGCACGACGTCGGAGTGGCCGCCTAAGTATTTGGTGGCTGAATGCAGCACGATGTCAGCGCCCAAATCGAGCGGGTTTTGCAAGTAGGGCGAAGCAAAGGTGTTGTCCACGACGGTCAGGATGCCGCGTCGGCGTGCAATCGCGCATATGGCTTCGATATCCACGATGTTGAGCATCGGGTTGGTAGGCGTTTCTATCCAGAGCATGCGCGTATCTGGGCCAATAGCGTCGGCCACAGTGTGTGCCTGTGTCATATCTATGAAACGGCTCTTCAGGCCCCAAGCGCCATAGACGCGCACCATCTGACGGTAAGAGCCGCCGTACAGGTCGTTGACAGACAGAATTTCATCGCCTGTTTTGAGCAGTTTAATGACAGCATCCTGAGCGGCTAAGCCGGAGCCAAAACAGATGGCGTCGGTGCCGTTTTCTAGGGCAGCTAAATTCTTCTCTAAGGCATGGCGCGTGGGGTTTTGCGTGCGCGCGTACTCGTAGCCCTTGTGTTCGCCCGGCGCGGCTTGCACATAAGTAGAGGTCTGAAAGATGGGCGTCATGATGGCGCCTGTGCTGGGGTCGGGCTCGATGCCGGCGTGGATGACTTTGGTAGCAAATTTCATAGCGGTGCAAAAGCGTGTTTTTGCGTAGAAAAGGCGGGCAAAGGTAGCGGCGTTTGGCCGACGCCCGGAGGGTTGTCTGGAAGGCGTGCTTTTGTGTCGCCTGTGGGCGCGCTGCAGAAGCTACCTTTGCCGCCCAATGGGTGAACGAGCCATAAACGACCGCCTGCGCGCGTATTTGTACCTTCACTTCTGTGTGTTTTTGTGGGGGTTTACGGCTATTCTGGGCAAGCTTATCAGCCTGTCTGCCTTGCCGTTGGTATGGTGGCGCGTGGTGTTGTGTTGTGGCGCCCTGTGGTGGTTTTTGCCCAAAGCACAGTTGCGGGCGCTTTCGCGGCGCACGCTGGAGCGCATGTTGGGCATTGGCGTGTTAGTGGGGTTGCACTGGCTGTGTTTTTACGGTGCCATTAAATTGTCGAATGCGTCGGTGGCCGTAGCCAGCATGGCCGTGGCCTCGTTCTTTTCATCGCTGTTGGAGCCCTTGCTGCTGCGGCAGCGTGTGCGCTGGTACGAAGTGGCGCTGGGGCTTTTCGTGCTGCCAGGCATGGCGCTTATCATCGGTCATTTAGACTGGGCGATGCGTTCCGGCTTTCTCGTGGGGCTACTCGCAGCCTTTCTGGCGGCGTTGTTTACGGTGCTCAACAAGCGCTTGATTGACGCCGAAGCGCCGCCTGCCTGGCCAATGAGTTTCATGGAGCTGCTCGGCGGGTTGGTGGTCTGCACTGCCGCATTGCCCTTTGTGGCGCTATCAGGCGCCGGACTCAACCTTCAGCCACGGCCCTGGGACTGGCTGTGGATGCTTCTGCTGGCCTGGGGGTGCACGCTGCTGCCTTATTATCTGACACTGACGGCTATGCGCCACCTGACAGCGTTTGCCGCCAACCTGACGGTGAACTTAGAACCCGTGTATGGGGTCATTCTGGCTGGGTTGTTCTTTGGCGAACACCAGGAGCTCCCGCCTGGCTTTTACATCGGCGTGGGCATTATTTTGCTCTCCGTGTTCAGCCATCCTTTTTTGGTGCGCTGGTTCAGCAAAAACTGAGCAGGCTATCCGGGCTCTCTCCAGCCCTTCGTACACTATCGGCTTGAGCACTTGCCCCCAGCGAGCAAATAGTGCGTGTCGTCCTTTTTGCGCAAGCGGAGGTCGTAAGCGCGGCACAGATTTTCTAAAGATCGCTCCAAGCCAAGGTCATCCAACTGGTAGTTGCCTCCGTGGGTGCAGGAGTGCATGCTTGCGGCTTCAATCTCGATATCCACCTGAAAATACGCCTCGAATTCGGCCACAACTTCCGACAGCGGCTCTCCGCTAAAGGAGAGACGATGCGTTTGCCAAACAAGCTCGTTCAAATTCGGCACAGCGTCTTTTTCCAACCGCTGGCCAGTGGCATGCCAGCGGGCTTTTTCTTTTGCCTGTAAGATAGTGCTTTGTTTGCCGTGGCCTTTACCCTGTGGCCAGAAGCGCACTATTCCCTCGCATACCAGCACAGAGGTT
>JANWVR010000152.1 GCA_025056735.1 Saprospiraceae bacterium | reverse complement strand
AACTGCCGAGGGCGTCTGCGTGCCTACTCCCAGCCTGGCATACTGTAATCGCACCTGTTGGAATTGAAACGCTACGCGCACTTGGAATACAGATGTCGCTGAGCTACTGTAATCGCACCTGTTGGAATTGAAACGCGGCGGAGTCTTGAAATCTGTGAAAAAAAATTCGGACTGTAATCGCACCTGTTGGAATTGAAACGTGCAGCCATCACGGTTACACCGCCGTCGTCGCCGGACTGTAATCGCACCTGTTGGAATTGAAACTTCTGAGCTGTTCGCTGGTGAGAATGAGGGAACTGAACTGTAATCGCACCTGTTGGAATTGAAACAAGTAGGGCAGACGACGCTGCACGTTAACAGAATTGACTGTAATCGCACCTGTTGGAATTGAAACCTCTTATCTCTCCCGTCTTCCATCGCGTTAAGATGAACTGTAATCGCACCTGTTGGAATTGAAACTGCCGGGCCAGTCTCCGCTCCTTCTTCGCCCACTCCACTGTAATCGCACCTGTTGGAATTGAAACATCGATCCTAACGCCTTCTACGAAGAAAGCCCAGACTACTGTAATCGCACCTGTTGGAATTGAAACCTCCGCTTCCCTTGAACACTCCTAAGGGCCGCTTCGACTGTAATCGCACCTGTTGGAATTGAAACGACACTTGAGCAGATTGCTGCGCGAAGCGAACACGCGACTGTAATCGCACCTGTTGGAATTGAAACTGTCGCAGGCGATTTCAAAATCTAACGGCGCATCCTTTACTGTAATCGCACCTGTTGGAATTGAAACACTTGTATAGGAATCTTATGAGGAATGAGTTTTCATGACTGTAATCGCACCTGTTGGAATTGAAACGCATAATCCTGCGCCCTCAATCGCTGAAGCACTTCAAACTGTAATCGCACCTGTTGGAATTGAAACTGTTGCCGTACAACTCACCGCCATTGTGCGCAATCGGCACTGTAATCGCACCTGTTGGAATTGAAACACGGATCAGGAGATAGCCCTTGCATTCAATTCAACAACTGTAATCGCACCTGTTGGAATTGAAACTCCGTTCGCGTCGTTCCTAGTCCTGGGAGCGTCGGACTGTAATCGCACCTGTTGGAATTGAAACTTGTTGCTATGCGTTTAGCCGGCGAAGGCATCGAGAACTGTAATCGCACCTGTTGGAATTGAAACATCGCGTGGGCGTGCGCGATAGCGGCACGCAGCTGCACTGTAATCGCACCTGTTGGAATTGAAACGGTGGGTAAAAAAAAGATTGCGCGGCGCGGTGCACAACTGTAATCGCACCTGTTGGAATTGAAACTGCGTGCCATCTTTGACCTTCAAAGCGCCTCCGCCCGACTGTAATCGCACCTGTTGGAATTGAAACCGATTTCAATGCGGCAATCGCTAAGCGTGCGCATTCGACTGTAATCGCACCTGTTGGAATTGAAACAATAAGTGAGCGCGAGGCGGAAGAGCGCGAGGTGGCACTGTAATCGCACCTGTTGGAATTGAAACAATTTATTATAAGTTTATAGGCTTCGGATGGGTTAATCACTGTAATCGCACCTGTTGGAATTGAAACGCCGGTATCCAAAAGCCAAAGTCGCGGCTGTACTCCACTGTAATCGCACCTGTTGGAATTGAAACTTGTCTTTGCGCTGTTGCTTCCGCTGTCCGCGTCCGACTGTAATCGCACCTGTTGGAATTGAAACGGTGTAATCTTGCCGGTAAAAAGCAAATTCTTATTCACTGTAATCGCACCTGTTGGAATTGAAACCGCTCTTAGGTCTATTGAGGTCAGTGAGGTCAAGGACTGTAATCGCACCTGTTGGAATTGAAACAGAACGAAGAGGATCGGGAACAACAAAACGAAGGTACTGTAATCGCACCTGTTGGAATTGAAACAAGACGCCGATAAGGACGTGTATCCCACCAAGCAGCACTGTAATCGCACCTGTTGGAATTGAAACTCTTATCTTCTTTGTGACTTTTTCGATGCTCATATGCACTGTAATCGCACCTGTTGGAATTGAAACGGCTGGGAACTGTACGGCTATCCCAAAAAGCCATCTACTGTAATCGCACCTGTTGGAATTGAAACGAGTCGTTATCCTCCATCCGCGCTCGTTCGGCCGAAACTGTAATCGCACCTGTTGGAATTGAAACGCTGGTACTCTTGTTTATGGTTGTGCGTCTGTTGGTACTGTAATCGCACCTGTTGGAATTGAAACTCCGTTCGCGTCGTTCCTAGTCCTGGGAGCGTCGGACTGTAATCGCACCTGTTGGAATTGAAACATGCTGAACGCAAGCCGGCTTTGGTTGTTTGTCGAGTACTATAATCACACCTGTTGGAAGGAGAATTTAAAAGGTGCATTCTCGCGAGCGAGCATTTGGACGTCGTAGTTTCGGCTAATAGAATTAAGGCTTCTCACTATCAAGCGCTGTGGCTTCTACGATGGATTATTCTAACACCCAATAGAATGAAATCAATACAAGGATAGCCAAACGCAGAGAGGCGTTTGGAATGCGAAAATACAACCTCAATTACAGGAGGAGAACAGGCTGACCGGTGTTTCTACAGACGCTTACCGCTGCAAGAGTAGCGGCTTTGCAGTCGTTATCTGTTCACTTACCGCACACAATCCGTTGGCAAAAAATAGTCTGTTCTTGTCGAGTCTTACTATCGCATAGGCCATCCGGCAGCTGTTGAGCGGTCGTATGGCAGTTAATTTTTTGTCTCGAAGAGCAGTAGCCGTCAGGAAGGCTATCGGTTGTCCTTCTCTCAGGGCATTCGTCTGGACTCCGTACTTTTCATTTGCCTTTACCGAATAAAATTTTCCGTTGAAATAAAATGGGTGGTCATCTGTCACAGTTATAACTGTGCCTGAAAAATCGAGTTCACAGAGATTGTGATGCTTTCGGCTTGACAATTCCAACACTTTTGAAACCTCTATTTGCCGGGTTGACTCGTTTAAAGATAGGATTTCATCGCCTGCTTTCAGATTTTCTATTTCTATTGCTCCGCTGGGGGTAGCCACTAACGTTCCTTCCGCAAAACAATGAACCCCTATTCCGTCGAACTCGATTTCCGCTATTGCGACATCTTCGTACTTGTCGCCTTTGTAAACGTCGGTGATTTCAAACTTCAAATAGAGGTCTTCATCTGTTCCCTGAAGCGTATCCAAGGAGAAGATCTGCTTTGAGTGAATGTCCTTTAGGTTGAGGAGGAAGGACGGTCTGTCGTTGACGTAAACTTTCAATTGTTTCACCCTGGAATTATCCTTCCATGTTTTCTCGGATTTCATGTAGCCATTGTAGATTTCCACCCGCGTAACTGGAGGCGACTGTTTGGGAAATCTGAACGTGATGCTTTCTCCAATTCCATAGCCTGCTACGCCTTCCACCCAGGCGGTTCTGAGGGAGAAGTCGTGCGCGTTGCCGGCCTCGTAGTTGAAGCGCTTGATTGGGGATAGTGTCGAGCTAGCGAATATACTGTCTGGGCCGCCACCGCAATACCAGCTGCAGCCCCAAATGCTCACGTCTAAGTGGTCTTCTTTCAGGTATTCCTCCTGATTTTCCCAAATTTCAATTTGTCTTTCCGTGAGATGCTGTTTGGCCGTTTCATAGTCGGGGTAGGTGCTGATCACGCTGTCAATTTTAGCAAAGAGTTCCCTGGCTCTTCGAAGATTTTTGGCGGCATCATCGCTGATATCGGGCGTAGCTCCGATCTCGGGTTCGAGGACTTTTAGCACGGGCTGAGAGGGCGCGTTTTCGCTCGCGGGAGGTTCGTTCTTTGTGGGCGTTCCCTGGCAAGCCAGTAGGATCATTTCGACGAAGAGAACGAGCAGGAGGCAGAAGTCGAGTCTTTTTGCCATACTTGTACAGTTTTTTATGGTGAAAATTGTTGCCCTGTATGGGCGGGAAGTAATCGGTAAATTCTTGAATTCCAGGCGTTAGTGATTTTTTGGTCTTGCGTTTGGTCTGCCTCATTGGGCTAAAGCAGGCGCATGCCTCAAAAGCGCCGCACTAAGGCGAAGGTTTGGCGCTGGCGCAGCACCTCGCCAGTAGGTGCGTAAAGTTCTGCCAGCAGGATGTAGATACCTGGGCGAGCAGGTGTGCCGTCTTCCATGTCACCGTCCCAGCGCAGGGCGCTTTCGGTGGCGACGAGTTGCTGGCGGACGAGGTATCGGATAGGGATGCCTTCGGAGTCGTAAACGACCACCGTGGCTGCGTAGCCGGGAGCGGGCGGATACAGGCGGATGTCTAAAAAGTCCTCGTAGCCATCGCCGTCGGGCGATAGGCGCGGAGCGACGAGTTGGAGGGCCCCACTTCCGGAGGGCGGCAGTCCTGTGCGCTGGCTGTTGGGGCGCGTAGGCGTGCCGTTGCCGCCGGCGGTTCGCGCAGCCGACGTCCAGTTGGCCGGGTCGTTGGTAGGGCCATCGGTGCGGATGCGTTCCAGCGAGACGCCTTCGCGCTGCGAAGACGTAAGCAGTGCGTTGTGATAAGTATCGAAATAGACGAACGAGTCCACTGTAACCTGCTGGCCGTCTTTCGACCAGAAGAGCGTTACATTGCCCGCGTCATCGGGCAACGAGGGCAGCGCTAAGGAGAAGAGGTATTGTGGCTGCGTGGTGGCGAAGCGCTTTTGAATGTCGTCTGGGCTGGGCGTAAACACTACGTACTCGCCGGGCAGCATCAGGCGCCTGAGGCCGATATTGCGCGTGCTGGCGCCTTCGTAGAAATTGGCAATGAAAAATTCGCGCAGGTCGAAGATTTTTCGGCTTCGGTTGTGCAGTTCTACGAAGTCGGAGCCGAAGGGCTCGGGGTTGAACAGGACTTCGTTCACCACGATGTCCTGAGGTGCTGGCGCCTCGGGCGTGCCCAAGAGCGCGGTATCTATGCGTGCCTGCGGGTTGCCGCTGCAATCGCGGAGGGTGGAAGTCGTCCAGAAGCGATATACGACGCCTGGTTCGAGCGGTTCCTGCAGGGTGAGCAGGGCGATGCGGCGGCTTTCCGGCACAAGCGCAGCCGAGGCTAAGGCTAAGGGCGGGTTTATTTGATAGCCAGCGAGATTGGCGGCAGCGGTGCGGTCTAAGCCCTCGGAGAAGGTGATTTCCAACAGGTTATTGGCCAGTGGGAATGCACTCAAGAGTCGTGGCGGCACGGTGTCGGGAGCCGATTGAGCGGCAGCGTTGCGGCGGCCGGGCGTTCCGCCGGGCAGCACGGGGCAGGAGACCCAATTTTCGCGTTCCAAGCAGGGCAGGTTTGGGTTGACGCGCTCCAGCGTCCAGCCGCCGTCGCGCTTGGCGGTGTTTTCGTGCCAAGCGGCCGCGTAAAAAACGCGGTCAACGACGCGGCCAGCCGTATCGGTCAGGATGAGCGTGTCGCTGGTGTTGTTGAGCGAAGGGAAGTTTGCCACAGATACGGCAGCAGCGGTGAACGGCGCTATGGCTGCAACGCCCGCCGCAGTCGTTAGCACGACAAACGAGTCCGGATAGAGCAGGTACGCTGGCAGCTGCCGCGCTGGCCCGCCATCGGAGATAAACAGCGTGTTCAGGTTGATGATGCGCGGGCTGCGGTTGTAGATCTCCAGCCATTCCACTTCAGGTAAGCCTACGGAGGGCGTTGGGTCGGACATGATCTCGTTGATAAGCACATCAAACTCGCCCGCAGCCTCGGTGCGCACGTAGCTGAAAAAAGCGCTCTGCAAGCCGCTGACATTGCCCGCCCGATCGGCGATTTGCCGGGCCCGTACCTCATAGGCGCCGGTAGGCAGCGGTTGCGCCAAGCGCAGGCGAACGCGGCTGGGCACGCCATCGAAGAGCGCCTCCACCGGCGCTGGCTGGCCTACGATGGTGTAGTGCGTCTTCTCGAGCGCCGAGAGTGTATCCAGCTCTTCATCAAACGTCAGCAGCACTGCCTGACCGTTGGCCGCAGCGCTGGCGGAGAGCAGCACAGGAGGCTTGGTATCCGGGATGTCTGGAAGTACAGAGAGGTTGTCGAAGAAAAATTTGTCGCGCCGCGTAGAGGTGTAGAGGCAATAAAAGCCAAAGAATCGCCCTGCGCCGGGCAGATGCGTCAGGTCGTTAGCGCTGCCCTCGGCCTGAAACGCTCCGCCGGGAAGGCGGGCTTCCACCGTCCAAAGACCAGCTTTGCTGCGCCGTACGCGCAGGCGCACGACCACTGGCTCGAAGGCCACCAGACCTGCAGTACCGGAAGAAAGCAGCGTGCGCGTTGTGCCCGTTTGCCGAAACAGGCGCAGCGCATCAGCGTTGCCGTTCTCGCCAATTTCGAGGTAATAGCCATTGGCCTGCAAGAGATTAGGCTGATCGGCCATCAAATAAATGCGCAGCAGATTGGTCGCCGAAGGCGCAAATTCTAAGCGAACGTCCATGAGCCACACGGCGCTGTCGGGCACGTTTAAGCCCACCGCCAGCACCGAACTGCCTGCCTGTGGCGCCATCAACTGCAATTCGCCCGCCGCGCTCACGATGAAATGCGACACGTCGCCCACCCAGGTCGGATTTTGCGTAAAATCGCCGTCGGAAAAGTCCTCTACCAGCTGTCCGTGAGCAAACGGCAAGCATAGGCAGCCCATTAAGGCTACTGTAAGCAGTATTGAAAAAAACAGGCGCATGACAGATCGTTTTAAGCAAACAAAAGGTATCGAGGCTGGACGGCGTTTGTTGTTGTATTACATAAACACCTCGGCCATCATACAGCGGGCGCTGCCGCCGCCATAGGTTTCAATGGTATAAAGCGGACTATACAGCAGGCGGGTGTGCTTCTCCAGCGTTTGTACCTGCTCAGGCGTCAGAGAGCGGAAAGCCTGCTCCGACATTACCAGAAAAGTCTCGCCGCGGTCGTTGCGCACCTGCAACATATTGCCGGCGAAGGCCTGCATTTGCTCCAGCGTTATCGGTACGACCTCTTTGCCCGTGGCGCGGAATTTTTCTTCTAACAGAGCGCGCTCTGCAGCATCGCGAACGGTGTCCAAACAGATAACCACAAACGTTTCGCCCATGGCCATCATCACATTGGTGTGATAAATCTCCTGGCCCTTAGCGTCCACGGAGTGAAAGATCACAGGTTCGTACTCCAGGACGCCACACAGTTCGCGCAGCAAATGCTCATCGGTGCGCGGGCTGAGGCAGGCATAAGCTATGCGGTTAGCGTGGTCAAAAATGATGCTGCCCGTGCCCTCTAAGTAGCGGCCAATGGCCTCGTTGTTCTCTAAGTGCAGCCGCTTTTGGGGGTGAAATCCGGCTTGTAGGGCCGCTTCTATCACCTCCTCGCGGCGTTCCAGGCGGCGCGTGGGCGCGTACATCGGGTATGTAATCAGGTAGCCTTCCTGATGAAAGGTTACCCAGTTGTTCGGAAAAACAGCGTCGGGCTTTATCGGCTGCTCCGAGTCTTCGGCGACCAACACCTGTACGCCCGCCTCGCGCAGACGAGCGACGAATTGATCGAACTCCTCACGCGCCCGCTGTTGAATTTCAGCAGGCGCCAGCCGATCGTCGCGCCTCTGAAAAGCATTACTAGCGGCCGTCTCTTCATTAAATCCAAAATGAGCCGGCCGAACCATCAAGATATGGGGAGTGGTTTGTTTGCGCATTTTTCTAAAACTAAAAATTAAAAATGAAGAATGAAAAATTGGCCAAAAAATAAAATGCGAAGGCATAAAAAAGCGCCGAACCAAAAAGTAAATTCAAATAGCCCCACCCAAAAGACACGATAAAACAGGCTCCCATCTCTTATTTTCCACTTCTCATTTTTCACTTTCCATTTTCCATTTTCTATTTTTCACTTTCCTATTCTGGCCGAAACTCCTATGCCTAAGATAGGCGCCCCGCCTGGGCCTGGTTGGAGGCTGGGACGGAGTTGTCCGCTGAGGTTTTCGCCTACGTCGAAGCGGGCCAAGTGCGCATCCACGAAGGCGTCGGCAGCGGTGAGGAAGTAGGCCAGCCCGATGCCTAAGGTGTTTCTTTCGACACGGCGTTTCCACTGGTCGCGGTATTCTCGCAGTGCCGGTGCACTCAGCTGATTGTAGGGAGGCTCAGTCGGATTTGTCGTAGGGTCGTCGTCCACCAGCCATTTGTAGTTGTCGCGCAGGGCGCGATATTGGCGAACGTTGACTACCTCGGAATAGACCAGCGTGCCCAGGACACCGTAAACGATGGGCACTTTCCACCATTTTTTATTGTACACCTGCCCGGCGCCGGGCAGGGCCAAGGAGAGAATAACTGCCGTGCGCGGGCTGGGATAGTCGCCCAAAAAGGTGCGACGAAAAAAGCCTGGGCGCTCGGCAGGGGGCGCCACAGCCGCAGTATCGGCCTTCTGGCTCCAGCCGGCGAAGGGCAGGTACAGGCCCAACATCCACAGCCAACACGACAACGCCCTGCCGCGCCCGCGGGCGGCTGCGCGCTCAAGGCGCCTGAGCAAATGAGGCAGAGGATGCAGGCTGTTCAATATCAGGGCTGAATGTCGTTAAGGTTGCGCAAGATGATCTGGCGGCCGTTGAAGTCCGACACAATGGCCGTCAGCGTGACGGCTCCCGAAGGCGTTGTAGCATTGGCAAAGGTAGCCGCCGAGCGGGTGAACATAGGAATACTGCCCGTCGCATCTGTTACGGTTTTGGTGCCCGACAGCGCCGTGCCCGCACCGGAAATGGTGGCTCCCGTAATGCGCACCAGCGTGCTTTCCCACTGCTCGCCGTTGGCGTTGATCTGGGCGATGGTAGCCGTGCGCACAATGGGCGTCTGGCCAGAGGCCACGGCAGCGGAACGGTCTACAGCCACATTGTTCACCTGGAGCAGGCCGTTGAATTGGCTGAGCTCCTGGCCCGAAACGTCCACTTCGATTTCATCGCCCAAATTGTAGTTGTGGTTGGCCGTAAAACGCACCACGATACCTGCTGACCCATCGGTGGCCTGTACGAAAAGATTGCGGCCATCCGTGTTGTTGGCGATGCGGTCGGAGATGACAATGCCGCGAATTTTGCGATCAGCCGGGATTTGTATGGTCGAGCCAGTAAACAGCGAACGCAGGTCGCGAATGCTCATTAGCTGCCCCCCTACCCCGCTGCAGCGCGTGCCGGTCATGTTCACGTCGTTGAGGTCGCGGATATACATTTGAAGCGTCGTGCCAAAGACGCTCAGCACGCCCACGATGGAGCCGTTGCCCGTCGGCGTCAGCTGGCCGGCAAAGTCTGCGTAGCCGCTCGAGCGGAGCACTAATTTGTTGCCCGAGCAGTCCATCAGCGTGCGGTTGAGGCTGTTTTTCGTGATAGGCTCTGCGAAGGTCTTGCCTGCATCTGCCGTGATAAACTGCACGTTTTCCAGACGAATAAGCGTGCTGATGTGGCTGTTGTTCAATTCGTTAATGCGCAGCTTTCGCGGTGTAGGGGCGCCCACTATCGGGCCTTTTACAATCTTGCGGCGCACCTGAGCCTCCGTCAGGCCAATGTCGTCCAACACGCCGCCCTGCTCTACCACGCTACCTGTGAGCTGCGTCAGGTTGTTGTAATCCGTCAGGATGAGGTCTTTGCAGTATATAAAAATCCGGCGCCCTACCGGAAACTGGTTGTACAGGAACCCGTCGTTGAAGCGCACCTCGATGCCGCCGCTGGTGTCTTGAATGACCAAGCTTTTATAGTAGTTGCCCGAGCGGTCGTCCATGACCACCACGCCGCCGATGATGAGGTCTTGCTTGATGGTGTCGAAGCCGCCCGGCGTTGTGTGCAGCTTCTTCAGATCAGCGATGCTGATGTTGGGCGTTACGTTGATCGGCTCGCCGCCCACGGGCGGTTCGTCGAATTCGCGTTTTACGCAGCCCGAAAGGCCAAGGGCTAAGAGCGCGAACATCGCCGCGCGAAACCAGTGCTTATTCATGATGTGAAAGCGATTGAGCAGTTTTTCATCTATTAAATAAAGCTACAGGAAGGCAAAAGCGTCGTTGCTTTTGATGACTACATTCGCAGTGCCAAGCTGGCAAAGTAGTTGACTCCTGGGGCGTAGAGCACCTGAGTTGTATAGAGGCGCGGGTCGGTTGTGTCGTTTCGGTAGGCGTTCCGATAGGCGTCGCGCCCTGAAATGATGATGTTGGTGTTGTTGAGCAAGTTATTGACGCCGATATTGAAATAGAGGAAATAGTTGCGCTGAATGCGCCACGATTTGCCGCCGAAGAAGTCCAGCGTGAAGGCCGCGGGCGCCTTTTGCTGGTCGAGGATGAGGTTCCAGATGTCGGAGCCGCGCTCGAAGGGTTCGACGAAGCCGGCGGTGCGGCGCGTTTGGTCGAAGAGGAACCACGAATTGTCGGCCCAGTTGAGCGTCAGCGAGGCGAACCAGAAGCGCTTGCCCTCGTAGCGTGCGCTGGCGTAGGCGGTCGTTTGCGGCGTGCGCGGCACGTAGAAGTTTTTCTGATAGACCGTTACGCCGTCTAAAATGACGTCGGCGGTATTATCCTGCGTCAGGTAAAGCGTGGGGCGGTTGGTATAGATGTATTCGCCGAGGTTGCCAGCTAAAGTAAGCGTGAGCGGCGTTGCAGGGCGCACTTCAACAGCGGCCTCGATGCCAGCATGGCGTCGGTTCATGTTGGTCAGCAGGGAGGAGCCAAACACGCCCGTGGTGGCAGCATAAAACAGAAAGTTGTCGTATTCGCCTTCGAAGGTGGTGTAGTAGCCGGTTACGCGCGCTCGGGCTCTTGGAGCGCGCCACAGGTAGCCCGCCTCTGCACTGTTGATGGTGTAAGGCTCGGCGTCAATGGCCTGATGCCGGATGCGCGGCGACAGGAAGATGTCGCGGAACAGCGGTGCGCGCGTGCCGTGGAAGCCGTGAGCGTAGACGTAATGGCGACCGCTGACCTTGTAGGTCAGGCCGGCCTTAAAGCCATAGGTCAGGAAGGTATGCTTCTTCGAGTTGCCCAGCGACTCGTCCGGGAAGCGTCCGTTTTGCATGTAGCCCGTGCGCCAGAAGGTGGTGAAAAGGTTTTCGGCAGCGGCAAAGACAAACAGGCGCTTGAGGTTGCCCTGCACCTGAACCCAGGTCATGCCCTTGTGAATGTTTTCGTCGTAGTCGAAGCCATAGGTTTCGCCCTGACGCACAATGCGGTTGGGCGTGCGCAGGTCGTTGTCGCGGGCCGAGGGATTGTCGGGCACGTCTTGCTGCGCGAAGCGGTCCCAGTCCACGATGAAATCACCGCCCAGCAAATCGTCCACCGTCTTGAAATTACGGCCCAAGTAATAGTGATAGCTGCCGCCGCCGTGGAGCATGAAGCGCGTGCTGAGCGACTGGCGCAACACGGCATTAAAGCCCAGTTCGCGCGCATCGCTGCGAAAATCGGCAATCACATACTGGGAGCGCTTGCCCGTAATGCTGTTGCCCGGAATGCCGTTGGCGTTTTGGATGGTTTCTACGGAAATCGTGTTCGCCTCCCACAGGCCAGCCCAGTCAATCTGCCGCAGATTTTCGTTTCGGCGCAGCATGTCGGCCCATTCAGCAGCTTGCACAGGATCGGTCAGCGCCGAGGGCAGGCGGCGGTTGAAGTCCGGCTCTGGGTTATTGGCATTAAACCAGTCTAAGCGCGTGGAGCCGCTACGACCCGTCTGCAAGAAACCCACCAGCATTATACTGGTCTGCCGCGAGGGCTTGAGGTCGTAGCGCAACATCACAATAGGCTGGTGATTATGATTGACGTATCCATTGCGCTTTTCGCCATTCCAATAGCCCCAGAACGGATTGTAGCGCGTTGTGCCCGCTAAGTCGTACATTTCCTGGAAGGTGTCCCCTACCCTACCGCGTACTGTCGGCGAGCCGAGGATGGTCAGGTTGAGGGCATGGCGCTCGCCGCCAAATTTTTTATCCACTGAAAGAAAATAGGCGTAGCCGTCGAAGAACGTGCCCTCATACCAACCCTCCTGCGCCCAGCGACGGCTGGCCGAAAACGAAACCGCCCAGCCCTTGGGCATCAACCCGGTATTGGCCGTCAGCATCACCCGATGCCGGTAGGTACGGTTGCTAATAGCATATGAGGCGCGTATTTGCTTGCGCTGAATACTGGCCCGCGTATCAATGTACGAGGCGCCGCCAATCTCGGAAAACGCAAACTCCGCTGGCTCCAACCCAATGACGCTCTGGCGCGCGCGCAGCACGTCGTTGAGACCGCCCAATTCGCCAAAAAACGTAATGCCCGACTCCGGGTCGTTCACATTAAACCCATTCAAATACAGCGGAAAATGCTCTGAGTCGTAGCCGCGCTCCCGAAAGCGAAACGCGCTCCAACCAAAGTTCGATGCCGTCTGAAACACGTCGCGCGCCGAATGCAACAAGTTGGCCACTTCGCCATAGCCGTCGCTCTCTTCCGCCTCCTCCAGCAATATGGTGGGAATGTCGGTAACGTTGGCCTGAACGCTCTTCGGGTCGCGCTTCAATAAAATTGTTATCTGCTCCTCCCGCTCCGCCGACACCGTAACTTCCTGCTCCGCCGGCAAATAGCCTGCGCGCGAAACCACGACCGTGTAAGTGCCCGCCGGCACCTGGAGGATGGTGAAGCGCCCCCGCGCATCCGTAGCGCCAAAAAGACCCGTCTGCGAAAGCACCACGGAGGCATCCGCAATGGGCGCATTGTTGTCAGCATCCAGGACAAAGCCTCTCAGGGTGACGGTTTGAGCGCTCAAAGCGCTAAATAAAACGCTGAAAAACAGAAGAATAAAAGAACGAGCCATGTAGGCGTGAATGGGTAGTTACCGGATTTTTTTTAAATATGACCAGCAAAGGTAGGAAAGGGATAAGCGCCCATAGGAGAGGTAACGGTAAATTAACGCAGGCTGCACCGACGTCCCGCACACAGCCACAACGGCAAAAGCGCAGATACGTTGTCAGGATAAGCGCGCGCCTTTCCGGACAAATACTTGAACCTTTCCTATGCCTTTCGCGTTTTTAGATTGAATTTCCAACTGATTTCACCTGAACCATTTCATACCCGTGGCTACGATACGCTTCCTGTTTGAAGATACGTCTATTCCAGAAAAAACCATTACCGGTGACTTAGAAGGACGCTCCATTTTAGAGATTACCGAAGACTTCGACATCCACCTCAACCACAACTGTGGCGGCGTATGTGCTTGCTCGACGTGCCATGTGTACATCGAGAAGGGCGAGGAGTTTCTTGAAGAAATTTCCGAAAAAGAGGAGGACTTCATTGATAGGGCCATCAACCCACGCTTGGAGAGCCGCTTAGGATGCCAGTGCATTATCTTAGACAACAACGCCGATATTGTGGTAACCATCCCCGACCAGCGGCGCATCATCGGTCACGAGCACTGACGGGCAGCGGCGCCTCGTAGAACGCCGTCGCTAAGAGCGCCAGCGCAAATTCCATCCACCGACGCCAGCCTCGGTGTTGCTGGCTGACAGCGGCAAATAAGGCCCTCGATCGTCCCTGCAAATCGGGCATCGCGGCGAGGAGCTGCTGCAAGGCGCCCTGTTCTTCCACCGATTTCCGCTTTGCCCAACGTTGCACGAGCATCTGTACCAAAGGCCGCACCACAAACAACCAGGCGGCCAACACCGCCAGCGTGCGCGCAACGGCATAGAGCGCCTTTGAGGCGCCACCGCCCTTTTCAACGCCAGTGAGCAGAAACGTACCGGCAATAAAAAGCAGCACACCGACCAGAAGGGCTATTTTTTGCCACAAAGGCTTGCGCCGCGAAGGAAGACTATTCTCTCCTAAAGCCATTTCCACATCAGCGTATTGCTGTGCCCTGCGCTCCAGCAAACCGGGCAACTTCGGTATCCAGTAGCCCAATACCGCGCCCCAAAGGGCGTAAATGCCCACATAAATGCCCGCCGCCGACCACGCCCACGACACCTCACTCTGCAGGCCAAATTTCTTCAGAACATCGGCCACGAACAAATCCACTGCCTCGAAGAGCGGTTTGCCAAAAAAAATATAGAGCA
Source organism: Saprospiraceae bacterium (assembly GCA_025056735.1). Lineage (GTDB taxonomy): Bacteria > Bacteroidota > Bacteroidia > Chitinophagales > Saprospiraceae > M3007. The sequence continues at coordinate 18,124 of JANWVR010000152.1, read as the reverse complement.
TCAGCAACTTTTGCAGCGCTGACTCGGCAATGGCCAGCACGCCATATAAAAACGCTGCGACAACATAAGGCCGCAGATAGCCCAGCATCAGGCCCCCCAAAACGCCCTGGAAAGCCACCGCCACATGCGCCTGCGGCGGCGAGTGCGGGCTGACGATTGCCTTCACCAGAATGACCAACAGCGTAGCGCGCAGGATCACCGACGCGCTGCGCCTGCTGACGTGTGCCAACAAACCCACGCACAAGACGGCAAAACCACCCACAAAAATGCCCGTAAACGGTATCTTAAAGGCGTGCATCAGCCCGCCCAACGCACACTCAGAAAAGGCCCACAGAGCCGTAATTCGGAAAACAACGTCTTTCATCCCGCGCCAAAGGTATAGCTTGTGGTATAGCTTATTCGAGGCTCCCGCCTCGAACAAAGCCTATTTCCTAGGCTTCGCCCAGAACACCCTCGCCGCCACCAACGCCGCTCCGGGCAGCCCAATCCAAAACGCCTCGCTCAGCAGCACTTTAATGCCCCATTTACTGATAAAATCGCCCATTTCTAACGGCGACACGCGAATGACCCGCAGGGGGAAAAACAGCCGCTCCTCGCTAATAGGCCACCACAGCGCGCAACCCAGACCGCCGGTGGTCAGCATGTCTAACAGCGGATGCGAGGCCGTCGCCAGCGCGAAGTACAACGCCATGCGAGGCCAATAGCGCTGCCGGCTGTAGAAAAGCCAGCCCGTAGAAAGCCCCAGCAGGGCGGCAAAAGCGAGCGAGTGCGTCCAGCCTCGATGGCCCCAGATGCTCTCGTATGGAATGCCCCATGAGAAAGCCAACACATCGGCGTCAGGCGCTACCGCACACAGACCGGCCAGCAGCACCGCACGCCTGTGCACGTGCTGGGAAAACAACGCATAGCCAAGCGCGGAGGAGGCAAGAACGTGGCCAAAGACCGAGGGCATAGGTATCAGGATGCGGAAGGCAAGGCAGATTGCAAGGCCGGCAGGCAGTCGTTGGCGTACTCGCACTGCGCTAATTGGCGGGCAAACGAGCCGTCCTCATCGTCCATGAGGTGACGCACTAGGCGAGCATAGTCCAACGACAGGTCAAACAGCGCCTGGTCGGTCAGCCGGTGCGTGCCGAAAGCAACAAAAGGCGGCAGGTATTCCATGCCGCACAGCTGCGCCGTGCGTTCAAACGGCGCCAGAAACTGCCGGAGCGTGTGCCGATGGAGGCCGTCGGGTTGGTAAGCGTGTCGGCCGCCGCCGGTGGAAACTGCGTGCAGCAGACGCTTCCCATGCAGGGCCACACCTCCAGGCCCATAAGCCCAGCCAAATTCCAACACCAAGTCTATCCACTGCTTCAGCAGCGGCGGGCAGCTGTACCAGTACACCGGATGCTGCCAGACGACAATGTCGTGTTCGCTCAGCAGTCGCTTTTCCTCTTCTACTTCGATGTAAAAGTCGGGATAGCGTTCGTACAAGTCCCGGAACGTCAGGCGCGGGTCGTTAGGCAGGTGTTGCAGCAATTGCTTGTGCGCGCGCGAGTGGTCGTAGGCCGGATGGGCGAAAAGCAGCAAAAGGCGTGGCATGGACAGCGTTTAGAAAAATCTCGAATGGCTTTTAAGGAACAACCACGGGAAGGGACACCACAGAGCGGTCTAACCGCATATCTACTCGATAAAACCCCGGCGTCAAGGCCGGCAAATCTATGCGAATGGGAGGGCTTTGTCCGTATAAAAAATGGCGCCAGACGAGGCAGCCTGCAGCGTCGTAAAGCGTCAGGCATTCGACTTCGGCAGACTCATCGGCCTGGAGCAGCAACGCGCGCCCGCCGGCCATGAGCGACGCGCGCCACGGACGCACCTCTGCGCGCTCGCGCGCCACCGGCGAATAGGTGTTCTGACCATTCCAATCCACCAGCTTCAGGCGGTAAAAATTGTCGCCAACAAGTGGGCGGTTGTCCTCAAAGGCGTATTCCGAGGGCGCATTGTTGGCCCGAACAACCCCGATTGACTCGAATTGTCGGCCATCGGCGCTGCGCTCCACGACAAAATGATCGGCATCCCGCTCCGAGCCCGTGCGCCATTCTAAGCGAATGATCCCGCTCCGAGGTTTTCGCAACCGAAAAGAAATCAGTTCAATAGGCAGCGGCGCACAGGCAATGGAGCCAGTGATCTTGCCCGCCGACTCGTACTGGGCAAACCGCGTGGTGAACAGCAAGCCTGCCGAGTAGTCCGTTTTCAAAAAGCGATCTAACCACGGCCGCACGAAAAGCAACGTAATGGCCCGCTGCGTATCGGCAGGCATCGGTGGACCACTAGGGTTGCACGTGGACTCGCCCAACCAACAATTAAAATTAAAATTGGCAAAATTGCAGTGACCACCGCCCACGAGCGAGATGTACGCCTTACAGTCGGGCAGCGCGTTGTAGATCGGTATCTGGTGCTGCGCAGGCGGCGTTACGCAATCGGCCGAGCCGCTGAACACCAAACTGGGGCACGCCACATTGGCCGCCGCCGCAATCGCCGAAGGGTTGGTCTCCGCCGCGGCAAACGTGATCGTTGCCGACACGTTGGCATTGTTTTGCGCGGCCAGATAGGTGCATCCGCCGCCCATAGAATGGCCCATGATGCAGGCGTCCGATTGAACGTGTTGATAAAAAGGCGAGTTGCTGTTGTTGTTCTCCGAATACAATTTGGCCACTAAGAAGGCCATATCGGCGGCGAAAGCCGAATGGCTGGGTGAAAAGCCTGTCTCCGTATTCGGAATGGCCACGATGTAGCCCGCCTCAGCCAGCGCGTTGCCCCAAAAAACATAGGGCACGTAGTTCATCGTAAAGCCGTGCCCGATGACGACCACCGGGAATTGCCCGTTAGCCACCGGCTGGTTGGCGCCCGCCGACGTAGCCGGATAGTACAAATACGTTTGAATGTTACGGTTGTTGCGCGCCGGATCCTGGTAGGTAATCACGCGCGTGCCAATGGGAAACGGCTGACCCTGAACCGAAAATGCAGCCAGCAGCGCCAAAAACAGCGCCGAAACAGCCGCCCCCCTTGCTTGACAACAAGCTGCCGCAGCGCGCAGCAATAGAATGCAGGAAATACCCATGAGCGCTCCAGATTGGTGAAAAGCAAAAATACAGCAACGGCCAAACTCGTTTGGTTGGAGATTGTTCAGCGAAGCCATCCAGCAGTTACTCCACCTCCTTGAACAGCGCCTCCATGCGAATATCGTTTTGCACCAAACCGGCATAAGGGCCAGGCGCCAGACCGTAGGTACTGATGAGTGTCAGGAAAATGGCTTTTCGGGTACCCGTTGCTTCCCGGAAAGCATTCACCTTGCGGTGCAGGTTTTCGCTGTAAGCCTTGCTGATGGCAAAAGGAGCAAGAGAAAATTTAATTTCACATAAATGAATGACCTGGTCTTTACGGTCAATGACCAGATCAACCTGGGCTTCAGCATTGTGCCAGGAAGACACGGACGTTTGCACGCCTCGAATACCTAAGGCCTCTTTGATTTGCGGCAAATGTAGCAGGCAGACCATTTCATAGGCATAACCACTCCACGCTGCGTAGGCAGGCGTCTGGTGAGCATTCAACCAAAAATTCTCATCGTCAGGGTCAGTATGCTTGATGAACGTGTGATGGAAAAGCGAAAACAAATCCACCAACTGATAAAGCGGGTCTCTTTGCTTCTTGCCAAAGGCCTTGTATTTGCGTATAAAATGGCTTTCCTCCAACTCCTGCAACAGACGGGTCAGGCTGCCACCGTCTGAAATGCCGGTATATCGAACAATCTCCGCCCGGTCAAGCCCTTTCTTCTTCGTCGAGAGCGCCTCCACGATTTTCAGATGCTGATCGGCCTGGTCAAAAAGCGATCGGTACAGATTGTCGTACTCATTGCGCAGAGGAGCGTCCGAATGAAAACACAAGGCGTTGACATTCTGCAGGATACTCTGATCCGTCCTGATTTTTTCCAAATAAAAAGGAATACCGCCAAAAGCCATATAGAGCAGGACGGTTTGATAGGGATCGTAAACCCCGCCTTTCGCCTTGAGAAAAGCATCCGTTTCAGCCAGCGTGAACGGGCGCAATCGAATGCGCTCGGTAACCCGATTGTGCAGGCCGCCTTTGTTGTGCAGCAGGTTTTTGACCATCCAGGCCGCCGCCGAACCACACACGATAAGCAAGATATCGCGCCGGGCACTGGCCCAGCTGTTCCAGAAATGCTCCAATGCCGACAAAAACCGCGAATTGCGCGTGTCTAACCAGGGAAGCTCATCTAAAAAAACCACCTTCTTGCCAGGATTCGCGTGGTTTTCCAGCGCCGAAATCAACAGGTCAAACGCCTCAAACCAGTTTTGAGGCGGTCGCCAGCGCTCCGCAGCGTCGAAATGACGCAGCAACGACGCATAAAAGCGATCCAATTGGTCGCGCAAACCCGCATTTGCCACACCCGTGTGCTGAAACGTGAGGCGATCCTGAAACACCTCGCGTACCAAATACGTCTTCCCTACCCGACGTCGGCCATAGACCGCTACAAACTCAGCCGACAAAGACCGGTACCGGCTCTCCAAAATAGCCGCCTCCTTCGAGCGACCAATCAGCAACTGCGTAGCCATACTTAATCAAATAATGCTTCGAACAGCCCGTAAAACGAACTTACCGCTTCGATTGTTGCTTCAATCTGGCGCTAAGTCCCTTTTTTAAAGACTTAGCGCTCACTTTGCCAATTCAATCTGGCGCTAAGTCGCCTACACGACCCGCCACTGCCCGGTGTAGTTGTGCGGCGTCAGGCGCAAGAGTTCCTCTTTGACCTCCTCGCTCACCTCCAGCCGGCGGATGAAAGCGTGCAAATCCGCTGAAGTGATGGATGCCCGCCCGCGCGTCAGCTCTTTGAGCGCCTCGTAAGGGCGCGGATAGCCTTCGCGGCGCAGGATGGCCTGAATGCCTTCTGCCACTACGGCCCAGTTGTCCTCCAAATCGTCGTACAGTTTCCCTTCGTTGAGCGTGAGTTTACCTGTGCCTTTCAAAATGGCCTTCAGGGCGATGACCGTGTGCGCCACCGGTACACCCAGGTTGCGCAGCACAGTGCTATCGGTCAGGTCGCGCTGCAGGCGGCTAATGGGCAGTTTTGCGGCCAGATGCTCGAATAACGCATTGGCCACACCTAAGTTGCCTTCGGCGTTTTCAAAATCAATGGGATTGACCTTATGCGGCATAGCCGAAGAGCCGACCTCGTCTTTGACAGCCCTCTGGCGAAAGTATTCCATCGAAATATACGTCCACACGTCGCGGCAGAAGTCTATCAAAATGGTGTTGATGCGGCTTAGGGCGTGGCATTGGGCGGCTAAGCAATCGTAGTGCTCGATTTGGGTGGTTGGGTTGGAGCGCTCCAGCCCCAGAAACTCGCGCACAAAGTCATCGCCGAATTGGCGCCAGTCGTAGTCCGGGTAGGCGGCGTAGTGCGCGTTGAAGTTGCCGGTGGCGCCTCCAAATTTGGCCCGATGCGGAATGGCCTTCAGCTGGCGCGCCTGCTCGTCTATACGGGCGACGAAGACGGCTAGCTCCTTGCCCAGGAACGTCGGCGAGGCCGGCTGCCCGTGGGTGCGCGCCAGCATCGGCACATGCGCCCACTCCTGGGCCAGGTGATGCAGGTGATCGCGCACGCGCTGAAGGAGCGGATAATAGACCTCTTCCAGCGCCCCCTTGAGCAGCAACGGGATAGCCGTATTGTTGATGTCCTGCGAAGTGAGGCCAAAGTGGACAAACTCCCGCAAATGGCCTAACTCCAAGGCGTCTAAGCGCTCTTTGAGGAAGTATTCCACCGCTTTGACGTCGTGGTTGGTCGTGCGCTCGATGGCCTTGATGGCTTCAGCGTCGGCCTCGCTGAAGCGCTCAAAAATAGCGTTCAGATCGTCTATCTTGGCCTCATCGAAGTCGGCCAGCTGAGGCAACCCGTACTGACACAGCGCGATGAAATACTGGATTTCTACGAAAACCCGGTAGCGGATGAGCGCGTATTCGCTGAAGTAGTCCGCCAGTTCGCGCGTTGCCGCCGCATAGCGGCCGTCAATGGGAGAAATGGCATGAAGCATAATCTGTGAAGGGACAAGGGTTTTTGCAAGTCGCCTGCGAGCCGGCAGACGCGAAATCTGTTAGCGAAAGTCAATTTCCGTGTCGTCGCCGATGTTGAGCGCTAAGTTCAACCCGCGCACCGACGAGCCAATGCCGACGACGGAGTGGCGCAGCACGACATCTTCCAACAGCGCCTGGTTGCCAATGATGCTGTCGCGGATGATGCTGTTGCTAATGCTCACGCCGTTGCCGATGGTAACGTTGGGACCAATGATGCTGTTGGCAATGCGGCAATTGTCGCCAATCGCCACCGGGTGGATAATGATAGTGTTGTCAAAGAGAGGCAAATCCAACGCATCGGCGGCATATCCGCGCTGATTGAGCAACATAGCATTCGTCTCCAGCAGCACCTCTTTGCGCCCGCAGTCAAACCAGTTCTGCACGGGTATGGCCTTGAACGGCTCGCCTTGCTCAATCATAAACTGAAGTGCATCCGTCAGCTGAATCTCCCCAAACGTCCGAATACCTGCGCTCATCAAATGCTCGACGCTGCGCAACAGCAGCGATACGTTTTTGACCTTGTACAGCCCAACGATCGCCATGTTCGTCTTTGGAATGCGCGGTTTTTCCACCACGCGCACGACAAACTCTTCAGCGTTTAGCTCCGCTACGCCAAACTCGCGCGGATTGTCCACCTTCTTCACACCCAGACAGGAATACGGGCAGTCGAGCATCTGCCTCAAATCCGCCTCGAAAATGGTGTCGCCAAACGCAATGAAAATTTCATCCTCATCCTCAATGGCTTCGTGCGCCGTCCAGACGGCGTGCCCCGAACCCTCGCGGCTTTCCTGATAGACGAATTCAGCATTCAAGTGTGGGTATTGCTTCTCGATGAAATCGCGCACCTTCTCGCCCAGATAGCCGATGACGAAAACAAAATCCTGCAGGCCGGCTTCCGCCAGTTTATCTATGATAAAGCAAATGATGGGTTTGCCTGCCACAGGCATGAGCGGCTTGGGTTGCGTGTAGGTATGCGGCCGCAAACGGGCCCCAGCGCCGGCTACTGGTATGACGACTTTCACGGGTGGGCGTTGTTTACGGGCAAAGGTAGCGGCGAGGGCGAGATTGGAGCAACGGAAAATTGAAGTTACACCTTCTGGCCGAGAGAATGCCGCTTCAAGGCGGAGCAAACAAGAAACAAACTTCCCGCGAGTCAGCGGCAGCAACGGCAGAGGGCGCTGTTCTGCGCTTGTATACCGCCCTCTGCGTTCTCAGTAGTTGAAAATAAGTAAGGAGTAACGCGACTTCAGCGCCTATAAATAGACTGTTGTCATCCGCAAAAAGAGTGCTGGAGTGGAAATGGCTTGCGCCCGGTCAACTACAAGGCCGCAAAAACCCGCAAAGGCGAACCATACCAGACCGTGTGCAGCATTGCTTAACTCAAAAACCGCGCGCGCCACTCTGCTTTTGGCACCCAGCAAGTTTCCGAGCGACCAAACCATCGGTAGCGGTGGCGCGCTATCCAATCGTAAACAGCATCGCGCACTAGGCGAGGCACTACTCTGAACACCGCCAGCAGCGACCAGGGAAAATCCAAACGCCGGGCCACCTCGAGCGCTGCGTCGGAACGCACATAGGCTCGCTGACCAATAATCAGCACCACGGAGTCCACATTTTCCGACACACCCAAACCTTTCAGGGCTTGTTGGCCGACTTCTGATTGCAGCGGCGCAAAGCGAAAAATGCCCTTCTTATCGCGCTTTAGCACCCACTGAACTGAGCCGGCGCACAGATGGCATACGCCATCGAAAAGTAGAAGAGGTGAACTTTGCGCATAATTCATAAAAGATAAACGACAAGAAACGAGTTTCGTTCGTTTCTACCTTTGCCAATATCAAAAAAAGACATGCCTGCCATACTTTGTCCATTTTTTATTGAAATTGAACCGATGGAGCGCTTGCTCCTCATCAATTTTGAAAAAGACCCAGATACCCTCTATGTGGGTTTTGAGCCGCAAGTATTTGATGATGCTTTAAATGGTAAAGGCCACTTAGTTGTTGGCTGGCGTCGCGATGGCAAGGTAGATGTCTACCATGAGCCAACGGTAACACCGCAGGCAGGCAAATACGATATTGCTGGAAAGGGTTTGGCGGAGATGCGGGAGACACATTTTGAAGAGGCCCGCTATACCCTTTCGCCAACCGGCGTCAGCGCTCGTTACGTCTTCACCGACGTCTCAGGGAGGCGGGTAGAGATTCGCGTTGAGGAAAAAAGTCCGAAACGGCGAAGGCCCTTTGCTCTGCTGGCGCCTATGGGTGCAGCAGCCGAGAAGCCTTCAGCACTACCCCTAATCTGGTTGTTCGATTTTTACTTCGTGCGTCGGAAAAACACGGACTTTGAAGTCGCCATAGATGGCAATCCACACCAACCGGACCGCATGCCCATCTGGCTGGACGGAGCAAGCGTTCTCTTTACGCGCTACAGCTCTAAGCCGGTGATTAGCCGGTTTAATCCGAACTATGATGGCGAATTGCCCGTTTTTCAGGCATCAGGAGAAAACCCTGTCACTATTCAACAGCAACAGGTATACCTCTCTCGCTCAGCCGCCGGCACAAGCATAGAAAAAATCGTTTATGAAAACCCGATTGCTCCTATAGAGCTGCGTTTTGAGCCGCCTTTTCCCAACTTGTATGGCCTTTCAGCGCCCACTGCTGCAAGCGGAAAATTCGAGGTATCTATCCACGCCAGTGCAGGCTGTCTGGCAGGCGATTATTGGGTTAGCGGCGACGGCGACCGCATTCGGATAAGGCTAACGCCGTCTGGAGGATGGAAGCCCAGGCCCGATAGATTTGTGTTGTGGTTCCTGTACACGGTTGCTAAGGTTTTTAAAAACTGGCCCAAGACGTATGTATGGGAGGCAGAGATTAGCCGTAAGGGCGAAGATTATTACATGAAATCGCAATGGAGTCGAACCAGATAACATACAGCAGGCGCCTTATCCCTGTGCGCGTACGCTTCCTTTCGTTTCTCTTGTGGTGGATGCTGCCAGCACTCCTGTGGTCGCAGTCAGACGCCTCTTCCTCACAGGACACTACCCAGAAAATCAAGGTGGAGTCTTCTCTTTTTGGCGAGTACTTTCTCAAAGAAGGTCGCTACGTTCAGAAATTGAGCGGGATGGTGCGGCTTCGACACGGCAATACGCTCATTTTTTGCGACACGGCGCTGCTCGACGTCAACGACGCTCGCCTGACGGGCAACATATTGATAGAACAAAGCGACTCCCTGCGGCTATATGGCGACTCGGCGCTGTATTTCGGCGACCGCCGCGTATGCGACATTTTCGGCGATGTTGTGCTCGTCAAAGGACAACAGGAACTATTCACCAATCGCCTGCACTATGATTTTCAAACCAAAATGGCCACCTATTGGGAGGGCGGCACGATGTCGAACGGCAAAAGCCAGCTGACCAGTACGCGAGGCTACTACGATGTAGAGCGCAAGATGGTCTATTTAAGCGGCGACGTGCTGGTGGTAGACCCAGAGTTCAATCTGCGCACGGATACGCTGACGTACAGCACGGAGACGCAAATCGTGCGTTTTGTAGCGCCTACGCTCATCACCCAACGCGGCAGTCGGCTATACTGCGAGGGCGGTTTTTACGACTTGGAACAAAACTTTGCTGTCTTCGAGAACAATCCGCAATACGAACAAGACGGCCAGCGAGGGCGGGCGAAGAAGATACGCTACAACGGCGCCCGACAGGAGTATGTGCTCGAAGGCGACGCTTTCGTGGAGGAGCCAGCCCAAGGTCGCTCAGTACGCGCCGACGTCATTCGCTACAATGCCGAGACAGAAAAGGCGGTCTTCGTCGGCAACGTGTTCTACCGCGACAGCGCCCAGACGGTTAGTGGTGCTGAAGTGTATTACGACCGCCGTACGCAACAGTACCAGATCCGCGGACGCGGGCGCGTGAGCGACCCGCCCTACATCATCGAGGCAGACTCACTGGCGTTCAATCAGGAACTGGGCAATGGTCTCGCCCTGGGCAATGTCGAATGGCGCGATACGGCCGAAGACTATACCCTGCTGGCTTATCGGGCCGATTACAACCGCGCTACTAGCTTCGTGCATGCCTACGGCGCTTTTGGCGACGAAGGCCCCGAAGGTCGCCCCTTGATGCTGTCGCGGATGGAAGGCGACACCCTCTATTTGAGCGCCGATACGCTCATCTCCTTCAGGCCCGATACAACTACCGACAACCGCACCTTCTTAGCGTATAGGGATGTCCGTATTTTTAACCAGGACCTCCAGGCCGCCTGCGACTCTTTAGCCTACCACGCCGCCGATAGTATGTTTTATTTTTTCAAAAAAGAACGCCTGCCCGTGCTCTGGGCCGATACGTCGCAGTTTTCGGCCGACACCCTGCTGCTCCGCCTGCGCAATAACCGCATCAGTGAAATGCGGCTGCGCGAAAATACGCTGGTAGTGCAATCCGAAGACGCACGGATGTACAACCAGATAAAGGGGCGACTCAACACCGTATTTTTTGAGGAAAATGAAGCGCGCGAAATGCACGTGGAAGGCAACGCCGAGGCCCTCTACTACGTGGTGGACGACGCCGGGCGCTATATGGGCCTCAACAAAAGCGAAAGCGCCGAAATGCGGCTGTACTTTGAGGAGCGGCGCGTCGTAGGCGTAAAACTGTACGGCGAGCCACAAGGAAAACTCTCCCCCATGCGCCAGGTGGGCCTGACGGAAACCCAAAAATTAGACGGCTTTTTCTGGGAGATGCAGCGGCGTCCGCGCTCGGTGGAAGATCTGCTAACGAAGCCCAACATTCGAGCTGAACCAGAGTAGAGTTCCACTCCTACCCTACTACTCGGGCAAGCTGGGATACCTTCGTATGTTTGCCGCACGGCTCGTGGAGGCGTTTTTTTATGAAGATCGTTCTGCTCACTCCGGCCCACCCGCTTCGCGGCGGCATTGCTGCCTCTTCCGAGCGGCTGGCGCGCGAATTTCAGGCCATGGGGCACGAAGTGGTGCTGTACAGTTTTTCGCTGCAGTATCCCTCCTTCTTGTTTCCGGGCAAAAGCCAATACACCGACGATCCGCCGCCCAAAGGTCTACGCATTGAGGCACGCTTAAACTCTGTGAACCCGCTCAACTGGTTCTCCGTGGCACGTGCATTAGCGCGAGAGCGCCCGGAGCGCGTGGTGGTGCGCTTTTGGCTGCCTTTTATGGCGCCTTGTCTGGGTAGCGTCGTGCGCTTAGCGCGTTTTTTTATTAAAAGTCCGTTTCGGGCTACCGCTCTGATAGACAACATAATACCGCACGAAAAGCGCCTGGGCGATCGCCTGTTGGCGCGTTATTTCGTGCGCTCATGCGACGATTTTGTCGTCATGTCGCACTCGGTGGGCGAAGAGGTGCGCGCCTTTTTGCCTGAGGGGGCAGACCCGCCGCAGGTGCGCTTCTCACCGCATCCGGTGTACGACATTTACGGCAATGCAATTCCAAAGGCAGAGGCGCGCCGTCGGCTTGAACTACCGCAAGAGGCGCCACTTGTCCTCTTTTTCGGTCTGATACGTCCGTACAAAGGCTTGGATTTGCTTCTGGAGGCGCTTCCAGAGGCCCCGGATACGCATGCACTGATCGCTGGCGAATGTTATGGCGATTGGCAGCCCTATCAGACGCTAATAGAGCAGCACCGGTTGCAAGGGCGCGTGCACCTGCACACGCGCTTCATCCCAACAAATGAGGTAAACCTGTATTTTTCAGCGGCAGATTTGGTCGTTCAGCCTTACCGAAGCGCTACGCAAAGCGGTATATCGCAAATTGCCTATCACTTCGACAAACCCATGCTGGTAACAAACGTCGGCGGCTTACCTGAAACCGTCCGACACAAAGTATCGGGCTACGTGGTGGCACCCGAGCCGAAGGCCATAGCAGCAGCAATACGCGACTTTTTCGAGCACAACCGCGCTCAACAACTGGTGCAAGGCGTGCAGGCGGAGAAGGCTCGTTTCTCCTGGAAGACCCTGGCCGAAACCATTCTCCAATAATCGAAATAAAACAGCAATTTGGTGCCATTAAATAAATGAATATTTTTTTTAGCGCCTCCCTTTTTTCTGAAAATAGTTCAGTTTTCTCGCTTCTTTTGCATGGGAAAAGCGATGGTTTGTCCGGAGGATCTACGGGGATGCTATCGTTCAAAACTAATCGTCTGTCGTGTATGAAGAAAATTTACACCTGTCTCATTTTCAGCGTATTATGCTCGATTGGGCTGCCGTTGGTCTCCATCGGTCAGGTTACCCTTCGCGGTAAAGTTGTGGATGCTGAGTCGGGCGAGGAGCTGGTCAGCGCCACGGTTTCAGTAGTTGGCGGCGGGGGCGCCCTGACTAACTATGCCGGCGAATTTGTGCTGCAAGTGGCCTCGCTTCCAGTTACCTTGCGCGTATCGTACACGGGTTACACGGCACAAGAGATTACTGTCTCCGATGCCGGAGCACGCCTGAACATTCGCCTCCAGACCAGTTCTATCATCCTTGAAGAGACGGTTATTCGAGGGCAACGCATAGACGATAAACAAAAAGCGGCGCCACTGACGGTAGAGAAACTCGACCCTATTGCCATTAAAGAGGCAGCCTCCTTCAGCTTTTACAACAGCTTAGGCAACCTCAAGGGCGTTGACCTGACAACGGCTTCGCTGGGCTTTACTATCATCAACACGCGCGGCTTCAACTCCACCAGCCCAGTGCGCACGCTGCAAATCATTGACGGTGTGGACAACCAGGCGCCGGGCTTGAACTTTTCACTAGGCAACTTTTTGGGTTCCAGCGATTTGGATGTCAATAGTGTGGACTTAGTACAAGGCGCCAGTTCGGCCTATTTTGGCCCGAACGCTTTCAACGGCGTTATTTCGATGGAAACGAAGAACCCGTTTATCCACAAGGGTCTGGCTGCCTCCATAAAAGGCGGCGAGCGAAACCTTTTTGAAGCAGCCGTTCGCTATGCAGGCTCCTTGAAGAATAAAAATGGAAAGGAATGGTTCGCCGGCAAGTTAAACCTCTTTTACTTGCGCGCCGACGACTGGGTGGCCGATAACTACGATCCCGTAACGGGTACAGAGTCGGGCGGTTATTTTTACACCACTGCGCAAAACCCAGGGCGTTATGACGCCGTAAACATCTATGGCGACGAATATCAGCCGCGTTTTGATGCGCGTGGCAGCAGCTGGTGGAATAACACACGCGCTGGGCTGGGCATTTACCACCGCATCGGGTACCGGGAAGTGGATTTGGTGGACTACGACACTCGCAACTTTAAGGCGAACATGGCCCTCCATTTCCGCACAAAGCCCGAAAAAGGCTTTGACTCACCGGAATTCATCCTGTCCTCCAACTTCGGCACGGGTACCACAGTCTATCAGGGCGACAACCGCTTCAGTCTGCGCGGCATTTTATTTTTCCAGAATCGCCTGGAGTTCCGCCAGCGCGATCGGTTCTTCATCCGGGCGTATGCCACTAACGAAGACGCGGGTCGCTCTTATGATCCCTACTTCACGGCGTTGCGCCTCCAGGAGGCTTCCAAATCTAATGAGCAATGGGCCAACGATTACGAGCGCTGGTGGACAGCCTCCAACCTGGGCTACGTTTACTTCAACCGCATGGTGCCCAACGGGTATCCTGAATTCCGCGACACTGCTGCTTTGTATGCCTGGATGCTGGCCTATCGCGACTCTATGGCCTACTGGCATAGTCTGGCAGCTGCCGCCGCCAATGTAGGCAACCCTATCGGCTCGTTCCCGACTAAAGACTTCTTCGAACCCGGTACTGCCCGGTTCGACTCCCTCTTTAACGCCATCACCAGCCGGAAGTCCACCGAAGGCGGTACACGCTTTTTTGACCGATCGGCATTGTACCACATCCATGGCGAATACGTCTTCAAGCCCTCTTTCATAGACCGCTGGGTAGTCGGCGGCAACGGACGCATGTATCGTCCGAATTCCGAAGGCACCATCTTTAAGGATACTGCGGGCATCCGGATCACTAACTTAGAATGGGGCGCCTACACCGGCGTCGAGCATACGCTGGGCAAGTTTAAACTCAATGGAACGGTGCGCGTGGATAAAAACCAGAACTTTCGCATGGTAAGCACCCAGGCGGCTTCCGTAGTGTGGAACCCTAAGCCCAATACCTTCTTAAGGGCCTCATTCTCCAGTGCTATCCGCAACCCGACGCTGACCGACCAATATCTCAACCTGAACGTGGGACGCGCCTTACTCGTGGGCAACTTAGAGGGCTTTGATAGCCTGATCACGTTAGAGTCGCTCCAGGAATATCGGCGACGCCCTGGCGGCAGCATCAATCTATTGCAGTACTTCAATGTAGCACCCATTGAACCGGAAAAAGTGAAGACGCTGGAATTCGGCGTCCGCACCACTTTATTTGACAGGCTATATGTGGATGCCGGTTACTACTACAGCTTCTATAACGACTTTATTGGTTTCAATATCGGCATTGACCTGCCGATAGGTTTCTTTGGCCCAGAATTTAATCGTCTACGCATTTACCGCGTAGCGGCTAATTCGACCAATCAGGTAACCACGCAAGGAGTGGCTATTGGCTTGAATTACTACTTTGCTAAGTATTTTATGGCCCAGGCCAATTATTCCTGGAACCGCCTGAATACGCAAATTGACGACCCAATCATTCCGGCTTTTAACACCCCGGAACACAAGTACAACATAGGAATATCGGCACGCGATTTACCGCTGCGCAGAAAAAACATTTGGGGCTTTAGCGTAGTGTACAAGTGGATTCAAGGCTTCATGTTCGAGGGCTCGCCGCAGTTCACCGGTTTTATTCCGACGTACGACCTGCTGGATGCCCAAGTGAATTTCAACTTCCCCCGGCTAAATACGACGCTGAAGATTGGCGCTTCTAACCTGCTTAATAAAAAACAATTCCAGACCTACGGCGGGCCGCGAATTGGGCGTTTGGCTTATATTAGCTTGCTATATGATTTCCGTGAGAAGTAACTTTGTCTCCGGATATTTAGATATGCTCTTTGCCACTTATTTAACGCTCACTAAAAATACTGCTTTCTATGAAAAAAACAGGACTTCTTCTGCTTGGCGCCCTGCTCACACTGCTGGCTTCGACGGCCAGTGCTCAGCCGAAACGCTATTTAGACCGGGTGTTCACGAATGTCAAGAGAACGAATTCAGTGGTGTATGGCTCAAACTACACGGTGTTGACCATTAGCACGCTGGGCCGCACATTCCGGGAGCCGCTGCTCATGGATGTTTACGAACCCGAGGGCGATACGCTTGCACAACGCCCGTTAGTACTGTACTTCCACACGGGCAACTTCCTGCCGTGGATCAACCCTGTTACAGGTCTGAGCGTCAATCAGTCGTGCGGTGGCACGCGCAACGACCCGGCTGCGGTAGAAATCTGCACGCGCTTGGCGCAAATGGGCTATGTCGTCGCGTCGGTGAGCTACCGCTTAGGCTGGCGGCCCGATTTGCTGGATGAGCTTCAGCGCCGTTTCACGTTGATCAATGCGGCCTATCGCAGCATTCAAGACGCCCGCACGTGCATTCGCTTTTTCCGCCGGGATGTAGCGCTCAACAACAACCAGTTTCGCATTGACCCAAACCGAATTGTGCTCTTCGGACAGGGAACGGGTGGTTATGTTACGCTGAATACAGCCGCCTTAGACAAATACTCCGAAATTTTAAACACCTCGGAGCCAGGCAAGTTCATCATCAACAACACTCCGATGGTGATTGAAAAGTACAACGGCGACCCATACGGCATTCAGGCTGCTCCTGGCATTGTGGATGCTGCCTACAACGCTGTTACGGGCTTCCCGGTGGGCGACACACTCTACGTGCCTAACCATGTTGGCTATTCGTCCGATTTCAAACTGGCTGTCAATCTCGGCGGTGCTTTGGGCGACAAGGCCTGGTTGGACAAAAATACGCCGCCCATCCTCTCCTTCCACGTCCCGCAAGACCCATTTGCTCCGTGTGGCGATGGTTTGGTTATCGTGCCGGGCGTGAATTTCCCGGTGGTGAACGTAACTGGCTCATGCGGTATACAACCGATCCAGGACCAGCTCGGCAACAATGCTGTCTTCTCGTTGGGCGGGCTGCTGAGCGATCCTATTTCGGTTTTTGCGCGCACGATCAATGGCGGACGCGAAGGCTTCTATCCTTTCTTGCGTGCCGCCAACGACTCCTCTCCATGGGACTGGAACCGCATCATTCCGAACACACAGTTGCCAAACGGACAAGTTGTCCCGCTCAACTGTAATACGGACTCCGTTGCAGCACGTCGGGTGATTGATACTATAATCGCCTATTACGCTCCGCGTGCCTGCCGTGCCTTAGGGCTGAACTGCCCAGGCATCTCTGTCAAGGCCGAAGAAGTATTCGATGCCAGCTTGGTATTGACGGTATTCCCGAACCCCGCGACAAGCGGAATGTGGTTCAGCAGCGACAGCGAGCACCCCATCCAGGCTATCGAGGTATTCGACATCAGCGGTCGCATGGTGCGCCAGGTGCGCGGTATCGAGGCCAGCACCTATGTCCTGCAGCGCGATGGGCTGCCCGATGGAATATATGTGGCCAAACTTTACTTCCCCCAAGGGGTGGCAGCCAGGCGTATATTGTTTGAATAAAACGCTGAGTATTTGGCGCCAAAAGAGCAACGCGGCTGCCGGTTAGTTCCGACAGCCGCGTTTTTCTTTGTGGAGAATACCGGACTCGAACCGGTGACCTCTTGCATGCCATGCAAGCGCTCTACCAACTGAGCTAATCCCCCTTGTTTAAAGGCGAATGCAAAGGTACTGTACTCAACTGCATTCTACCAAGTGATTTAAAATATAAATTATTTAACCTGTTCACAACATATTCATAACGAAATGCCTTCTTAGGTTTGCGTGGTCTTTGTCGGTAAGGACCAAGCGGATGCCGAAAAGCTTCGATAGAGTAGGCTTAAACCAAACACACACGTTATTATGAGACTCGTTGTTTTCACCCTGGCTCTTATGGTGCTTTCTTTCCATTCTGTCTTCGCCATTGAGAGGAGCGAGCACCGCACGGTAGAGGCCTTCCGCCACGCTGCTGAGGTACAGGCACTCACGCCTCAAATGCTGCAAATGGGTGTTGAGGAGTTCCTGGAGCTGACGCCGGCAAAATACCGCGAGATCACCGGTGAGCGCTTGGGCTTCAAGAACACCTTAAAGCTGAAAGCGGCTCAGAAATTCCTGAAAAAGGAGATGCAGAAAGGAGATGATGGCATCACGAAGGGTTTGTACATCCTCCTGGCTATCCTGGGCTTAGCCTGGATAGCAATGGGCGTTAAGTCAGATTGGAGCGGTTCGGATTGGATCGTAAACCTACTCCTCACGGTCCTGTGCTGGCTGCCTGGCTTCATCCACGCCTTAGTGAAAATGAAAGACTACTACAACTAATCATCTGGATTTAGAACTAGAGGGGCCATTGAACGGGTGGTTTGATGGCTCCTCTTATTTTTATTTTGGTACGTATGGGCAGGCAATGGTTGAAGTGGCTCTGGCTGGCGGCGCTCATTCTGATACCGGTTGTTTTGCTTTGGCTCCCAGCGGATTTTTTTGACAAGGGCGAACCCTTATGCCCCTCCAAACGCTTTTTCAATGTAGAGTGCTTGGGCTGCGGTATGACGCGCGCCGTAATGCACTTACTTCATCTCGATTTTGAGATGGCGCTCTACTACAATCCGGGAAGTTTTTTAGTGGCGCCGGTGCTGGGCGTCATCTGGATCCGTTGGTTTGTACAGGCCATAAGAACGGTACGCCGCTGACTCCTGACGCCAGAAAACACGAGCGCCCTTGCCAGGTGTTACGGGCAAGGGCGCGATGGGTGTTATTTTTTGTTGGCACCGACCTACTCTCCCGCGGCATCAACCGCAGTACCATCGGCGCTGACGGGCTTAACGACTCTGTTCGGAATGGGAAGAGGTGATCCCCGTCGCTATAGGCACCAACATATCTTCTCGCACACAGTAAA
>JANWVR010000096.1 GCA_025056735.1 Saprospiraceae bacterium | reverse complement strand
GTGGTGCACGCGCTCTTCTTTGTGTTTGAGGCGCCGGCTGACGCCACAGCGCTGACGCCTAACCCGAAGCTCGATACCCCATTGACCGCCACCTGGATGCCCGTAGAGGATGTGGAAAAAAAACTTGCCTTGCCGAAGGTTGTTGCCCAATTTTGGCGGGAAAAAGTCCTATCTTGCCGCCAAAATGAAATCATTCATCTCTAAACCATTTCAACCATGATTAACAAAGTAACCCTTATTGGCAATCTGGGTGGAGACCCGGAAGTGCGCCGTCTGGAAGGCGGAGTGGCCGTAGCGCGTTTCTCATTGGCTACCAATGAGAATTACCAGGATAAGGACGGTAACTGGCAGACACAGACCGAATGGCATAACGTTGTCGCGTGGCGCGGACTAGCGGAGCGTGTGGAGCGTCTGCTGAAAAAGGGAATGTTGGTCTACGTAGAAGGGAAAATATCTTACCGCAAATACACACCTCAAGATGGTCAGGAGCGTTACGTTACCGACATCGTAGCCAACAGCATTCGCATTTTGGAGAAGCGTGAAAGCAGTGGAGACGCGCGCTTCCCACCAGCAGAGAACATGCCTGCAACTCCTGCTGCGCCGCCACCCACGGCTACCGATGCGCCTCAAGGTGGCGACGATTTGCCGTTCTAATGGCGTCTGGACGGGCGCCACTGCTGTTCGGGAGCGCCGAGCGCCTGCACCCAATAGACACCGGCTTTTCCAACGCCGATGTGCTGGTAAGCGGGGTTCATCATGTTAGTGCAATGGCCTCGGCTGTTGCGCCAGCTTTCTACGACGCTTTCAGGCGTGGGTTGGCCCCAGGCGATGTTTTCGCCGATGCTACTCCACGAGTAGCCGGCCTTTCGCGCGCGGTCGCCAGCGTCGTCTCCGTTAGGGCTGGTGTGGCTGAAGTAGTTGCGCCGTTGCATGTCTTCAGCGTGCGCCTGGGCGGCGTGGTTAAGTCGTTCGTCAACGCGCAGCGGATTTGCAGGCCCGAACCACTCGCCGCCCGGGCAGCGGCAGCCTCTGGCGCGCAGGGCATTGACGGCGCGCAAAACACCGCGCACAGCGAGGGTATCAATGCCGCCGGAGGAGTTCAGTCGCATGGTCGGGCCGCTGCTGGGTTGCCAGTTGAGCGCGCAAGCAAAGGCAAGTAGGAGAGGCCAGAGTTTCATAGTGCAGCAAGTGGGTGCGCTGTTTGGCGACAAAATTCGCATTTTTCGCGTTAGAAAAGCCTTCAGATGCTTCTGAGAATTTTTTATGAAATTCCCGGCTGTTTCCCGGCAATTCTGCGCACAATTTTGTAGATACTAATCAAATGCCTTTACGGCAGAGGACGATACGTTATGGACTATGATTACATCATCATTGGCAGCGGCTTTGGCGGCTCGGTCAGTGCGCTGCGCTTAGCCGAAAAGGGCTATCGAGTGCTCGTCATTGAGCAGGGCAAGTGGTACCGCGCGGAGGATTTTCCGCGCACCAACTGGCAGCTGTCGCGCTTCTTGTGGGTTCCGGCGCTGCGCTGGTTTGGGATTATGAAAATCACCATTTTCCGGCACGTGGGTTTCATCTCCGGCACTGGTGTGGGCGGTGGCTCTTTGGTGTATGCCAATACGTTGCCGGTGCCGAAGTCGGCCTTTTTCCGCTCGGGCAATTGGAAAGGGCTGGCCGATTGGGAGGCGGAGCTGGCGCCGCACTACGAAACGGCGCGCCGGATGCTGGGCGCAGCGCCCAACCCGCAGTTTTTTGACAACGACCGAGCACTGGAACAACTGGCTGAGGAGATTGGACAGCGCAAGCATTTTGGCCCGACAAATGTGTCGGTCTATTTCGGAGCGCCGGGCCAGACGGTAGCTGACCCATACTTTGGAGGCCAGGGCCCTGAGCGCACGGGGTGTATCTTTTGCGGCAGTTGCATGACCGGCTGCCGACATGATGCCAAGAACACATTGGACAAAAACTACTTGTATTTGGCCCAGCGGCACGGCGCGGAAATTCTGGCTGAGCACCGCGTCGTGGATGTCCGTCCTCTGGGCGCGGCCGACGGGAGTGAGGGCTATGAGGTTTACTTCAAGTCTTCAACGCGCCCGTTTGCCCGAAAAAAGCGCCTGACGGCGCGAGGTATTGTGTTTGCTGGCGGCGTACTGGGCACGGTGGGCTTGCTGTTGCGGCTCAAGCGTCGCTCGCTGCCGCGCCTGTCGGAGCGCGTAGGCTGCGATGTGCGCACCAACAACGAGAGCCTCATCATGGTTACACAATTGGAGGGTGACGCCGACCTGTCGCGCGGAGTGGCTATTGGCTCCATTCTGCACACCGACGAGCACAGCCATTTGGAGGTGTGCCGTTATGGGGCGGGTTCGGGCGCCTGGCGGTTGTCGGTGCTGCCTTACGTTACCGGTTCCAATGCGCTGGTGCGCCTGTGGCGTATTGTCGCTGAAGTAGCGCGTCACCCGCGTGCATGGTGGAGGTATCTACGCGTGCCAGACTGGGCAAAAAAGACGACGGTGCTGCTTTTCATGCAGACGTTAGACAGCACCGTAACCTTCCGGCTCAGCCGTTGGGGCGGCATGCGCACCGAGGTGGTGGGCCAGCAAAAGCCCACTGCTTTCATTCCGCGGGCTACCGAGCTGGCCCGGCGCATGGAGCGCATCTTGAATGGCAAGGCCACTGCTTTTTTCCTCACGCCGTTGGCCGGCATTCCGGGCACAGCGCACATCCTGGGCGGCGCCGTCATGGGCGACTCATCGCAAACGGGCGTCATTGACCGCTACAACCGCGTTTTTGGCTACCAGAACATGTACGTCTGCGACGGCGCGGCCGTCTCGGCTAACCCGGGCGTGAACCCCTCGCTGACCATCACCGCCATCGCCGAGCGGGCCATAAGCCGCATCCCGCCCAAAGATCAACAAAACGCTCAATCTGCAGAGCCCATCTCGACCACCACCCGGTCGCCCTTGAGCGCTACGGACATAAAGCTGTAGCCGCCATCGCCGCTGACGAAGACGCCTTCCCGCTCAGGCTCTTGTCTGAGCGGCTCCGAGGACTCGCGAAACCACAGCGGGCGGAAAAGCACCAGCGCTTGCTGTAGCGTCAGGCTGGAAGCCGGGATGGAGAAAATAAAGGTGCTGCCGCCGTGGTAAATCTTCGTATCACAAAACGCGCCGTCCTGATAGTACTGCCGATAGCCTTCCATCAGTTCAGGTTCCTCCAATTTTTCGCGCTTCGTCGGTTTGGAGACGTAGCTGTAAGCGACCTCGACGTCCATCATATCGCCGCCGGGCCAATCTTTAAGCGGTGGAAAAGGCAGCAGGTACCCTTCGAAGAGGTAGCCCTCCTGCCCTGAGGCCGTGCATACTTTGACCCAGCCGCCGCTAAGTTCAAAGTCGCCGGCTTTTTCGGCCACGTAACGCTGGTTGGGCGCTGCCGGCGCCAGCACCGTTACTGGTACGGTATCGCGGGGCACAACGGCAATTTTTTCGCCGTCCTTAGCGGGCGTTTTGCGCAAGACCAAGCCATCGGCAGCGTGGACATACAGGCGCTGCACACCCGCCGAAGCGGAGGCCTCGCCTTCCGGACGGCTTTCTTTTTTAGGGCCACAGGCCCACCAGAGGCCAACGCCCAACAACAGGAAGAGGTAGCGAACAGGCATATTATTGTTCTTTTTGATGAAAAACTTGACTAAAATAGCGGCAGTGGCGCCGATGCGGCAACCTATATGGCCAAAATTAACGTAAAAGAAACACGCATTACCTGTTCAAGCGGCTTTGCTGCAAGGCGAGCATTTGGCTGCCCCGCGAAGCCCTTCTACCTTTGCCGCCCGATGGCCGGTGAGCGCCAGAAGGCGCTGTTTAAAGCCGGTTTGTTGCAGCGCAGCAGATGAAACAGTTACTCGAATGCGTCCCGAACTTTTCGGAAGGGCGCGATATGGGCGTCATTCGCCATATTACGGATGCGATAGAGAGTGTAGAGGGAATTCGGCTGTTGGACGTAGATCCGGGCCGGGCGACCCACCGCACGGTGGTAACCTTCGTGGGCGAGCCGGCGGCGGTGGTGGAAGCTGCCTTTCGGGGCATTCAGAAGGCGTGCGAGCTCATAGACATGCGTCAGCATTCAGGCGAACACCCGCGCATGGGCGCCACAGACGTGTGTCCGCTGGTGCCGGTGAGCGGCATTACGCTGGAAGAGGCCGCCGAATGGGCGCGCCGTCTGGCCGAGCGCGTTGGGCGCGAGCTCGACCTGCCCGTCTATCTGTACGAGGCTGCGGCCAGCCGGCCAGAGCGGAAAAATCTGGCCCACATCCGCGCGGGCGAGTACGAGGGCCTGCCTGAAAAATTGGCCCATCCGGACTGGAAGCCCGACTACGGGCCGGCGCGCTTTAATGCGAAAAGCGGTGCTACCGTCATCGGCGCGCGCGATTTCCTCATTGCTTACAACGTCAACCTGAATACCACTTCGACACGGCGCGCCAACTCGGTCGCTTTCGACGTGCGCGAAGCCGGGCGCGTGGTGAAAGACCCCGCTACGGGCAAGCCTTTGCGCGACGAGCACGGCGAACCTGTGCGCCAGCCCGGCGCGCTCCGAGGCGTCAAGGCCATTGGCTGGTACATCGAAGAGTACGGCATTGCCCAGGTCTCGATGAACATCACCGACCTGCAGGCTGCGCCGCTGCACATCGCTTTTGAGGAGTGTTGTAAGAGCGCCGAGCGCCGCGGTCTGCGCGTTACCGGCTCCGAGCTGGTCGGCATGGTTCCGCTGCGCGTGCTGTTGGAAGCCGGCCGATATTTTTTGAAAAAACAGCAGCGCAGCGCTGGCGTCAGCGAAGAGGAGTTGGTGAAAATCGCCGTCAAGTCGCTGGGCCTGAGCGAGTTGGCGCCGTTCGACCCAAAAAAGAAAGTCATAGAATACCGCTTAGCGGAGGAAGGCGGCAAGCGCTTGGTTCACCAGACGCTGCGGGCTTTTGCCGATGAAACGGCCTCCGAGAGCCCTGCCCCGGGCGGTGGTTCCGTGAGCGCTTACGTAGGGGCCTTAGGTGCTTCGCTGGCGGCGATGGTGGCCAACCTGAGCGCGCACAAACGCGGCTGGGACGACCGCTGGGAAACGTTTTCCGACGCTGCCGAAACCGGCCAGCGCCTCAAAGACGCCCTTTTGCGAGCCGTGGACGAAGATACCGACGCCTTTAATGCCATTATGGCTGCCTTTGGGTTGCCCAAAAACACGGAGGTCGAAAAAGCGCAGCGCAAAGCCGCTATTGAAGCGGCTACGCGCCGCGCCATTGAGGTGCCGCTGCAGGTGGTGCGCACGGCGTTGGAGAGTTTTGCCCTCATTCGCCAGATGGCGGAGCAGGGCAATCCGAATTCGGTTACGGATGCGGGCGTGGGCGCCTTGTGCGCGCGTGCAGCGGTGTGCGGAGCGGCGCTCAACGTGCTGGTCAATACGAGCAGTTTAGAAGACCGCACCTTTGCGCAATTTGCTGCCGACGAGGCCAACCGCGCCATTGAGGAGGCGACCCGATTGGAACAGGAAATTGCGGCGCTTGTGCGCCAAAAAATGGGCGTCTGAAGACTTGTCCACTGGTGCGGGGCTTTGCCAGCCTGTTTGAAAAAACCGCTTTATTTCATCCCTTAGACCCTGGTATTTTACTCATGTACTTAGACACCTTTGAAGTCATCGGCGGCGTGCCTCTGCACGGCGAGCTGCACCCTCAGGGGGCTAAAAACGAAGCACTTCAGGTCATCAGCGCCGTGCTGCTGACCGACGACCCGGTAACTCTATCGAACATTCCGGACATTCTGGACGTGCGCAAGCTCATCGAGTTGCTGCAAGGGCTGGGCGTGAGCGTGGAGCGGCTGGCGCCCGACACGTACCGCTTTTGCGCAGGCACGCTCGATTTGGACTACCTGCGCTCGGAGGCGTTCATGAAAGACGCCCAGCGGCTGCGCGGTTCGGTCATGCTCATTGGCCCGCTGTTGGCGCGCTTCGGGCGAGCGGCTTTGCCCAAGCCCGGCGGCGACAAAATTGGTCGTCGGCGCTTGGACGCGCATTTCCACGGTTTCGAGCAGCTGGGCGCAGAATTTAAATACGACGACGAACGCGACATCTACTACGTACAGCAGCCACCGGGCGGCCTGCGTGGCACGTATATTCACATGGATGAAATTTCGGTAACAGGGACAGCCAACGTCGTCATGGCGGCTGTGCTGGCTCGAGGCCAAACGACTCTGTACAACGCTGCCTGCGAACCGTATGTGCAGCAGCTGTGCCGCCTGTTAGTTGCCATGGGCGCGCGCATTGAGGGCATTGGTTCTAACCTGCTGCGCATCGAAGGCGTGGAGCGCTTAGGAGGCGCCGAACATCGCTGCCTGCCCGACATGATTGAAGTAGGCAGTTTCATCGGTTTAGCCGCCATGACGGCTTCCGACATCACCATCCGCAACGCTGGCGTAGAGCATCTGGGCATCATTCCGCGCACGTTTGAACGCTTGGGCATTACCATCGAGCGCCAGGGCGATGATCTGCACATCCCGCCGCAAGAGCACTATGAAATCAGCACCTTCATTGACGGCTCCATTCTGACCATTTACGATGCGCCGTGGCCGGGCTTTACGCCCGACCTGATGTCTATCGTGCTGGTGGTGGCCACACAGGCGCGCGGCAGCGTGCTCATCCATCAGAAAATGTTCGAAAGTCGCCTGTTCTTTGTGGACAAACTCATTGACATGGGCGCTCAAATCATCCTCTGCGACCCGCACCGCGCCACCGTCATTGGGCTGGACCGCCGCTCGCAATTGCGCGGTATCGAGATGACCTCGCCCGACATCCGGGCCGGGCAGGCGTTGCTCATCGCCGCCCTGTCGGCCAAAGGGCGCAGCCTCATCCACAACGTCCACCAGATTGACCGCGGGTACCAGCGCATTGACGAGCGCCTCAACGCTATCGGCGCACGCATACAACGCATCTGACGACTCAACGTATGGACATGCAAAACCTCTCCTGGCCTAAAATTCTCATTGGCATCGGCCTCGTCTTCATCGCGCTGGGCCTGTTGGCCTGGGCCCTGCAGGGGCGTCTGCACTGGATAGGCCGCCTGCCGGGCGATATTGCCATTGAGCGCGAAAACTTTCGCTTTTATTTTCCCATCACCACCATGCTGTTGCTGAGCCTGTTGGTCAGCTTGTTGCTGCGGCTGGTGCGGTGGCTTTGGCCGCATTGAGGCGCCGCTATTTCTCAACGTAAAACACCGTTATGCCTTTTCAAAAAACACCCATTCCTGACCTATGGATTTTTGAGCCGACGGTTTTTGCCGACGAGCGCGGCTATTTTTATGAAAGTTACAATCGCCGCACCTGGTTGGAGGTAGGCGTGGAGGCCGATTTTGTACAGATCAATCAGGCGCGCAGCCGTCGCGGCGTGTTGCGCGGGCTGCACTACCAGGTAGGCGAGATGGCGCAGGCCAAATTAGTGCGCGTCGTAGAGGGCGAGGTACTGGATGTGGCCGTGGACATGCGGGAAGGCTCGCCCACGTACGGCCAATGGTTTAGTATTCGCCTGAGCGCGGAAAACAAGCGACAGCTGTATGTGCCCCGCGGTTTTGCCCACGGGTATGCTGTGCTGAGCGATACGGCGGAGTTCCTGTATTTGTGCGACAACTACTACTCGCGCGAGCACGAGGGCGGCATCCGATACGACGACCCCACGCTGGCCATTGACTGGGAATGCGATTTAAGTGCGGTCATCGTGTCGGAGAAAGACCGGGCGCTTCCGTTTTGGGGCGCGCACCGCCGGCCTTGAGGCCTTGACCTGATTACTGTTCGCTCTGAACGCTGGCGCGGCGCCGAACGGCTTCTTCGACGCTGCTGCGCTGGCGCTCGATGTCTATGAGGGTAGCTTCCTGGTCTTTTTCGTTTTGGGCTAAGTCTTCGCGAGCTTTCTTTAATCGGGCCTCGAAGTTGGCGATGTCCTTGTTGAGGTTGTCGTTGTCGCGGCGCAGCTTTCGGAGTTTGTTTTCGAGTTCTTTCATTTTGTTTTCTTCAGCCCTCACGTCGTTGTCGGCTACGGCTTTGCGCACTTCCCAGTGGAAACGGCGTAGTAGTCGGAGGGCTTCATCGGTGCGCTGAGGGTCGTCGCGCCGGTTGAGGAAGAAGGGACCTACATCAAACCAGACATTGAGCTGGGCGCCTGTGCCGACTTTTTCGAGCTCGGAGTAGAGGGTAAACGTGCCAGTGCTGATGCTGGTGGAGCGGCTTTGCGGCGCTGTGAATTCGTTGCGCTTGCCTTTTTTCAGCTTACTGCCGAAGTTGTTTTTGACGAATTCGTTCCACACGTCGTTGACGAGCCTGACGTCGGTGTCCACGAAGGTTACGGCGAAGCCGGGGCGCGTGCCGAAAGACATGGCGCGTTCTATTTCTGTAACGGAGGCCGTCTGCGCCCAGGTTGCTGAAGCGGCGAAACAGGCGAAGAACAAGAGGGAAAAAGCAGTGCGCATAGGTTTTGTATTTTGGAAATGATGATGTGCAATCGGTCAAGGTGTCGGCGGCGTCTCTTCTGGAGCGCTGGTTTCCCACTCTACTAAGGCGTAGATTTCGCGCAAGGGAATGTCAAAACCCAGCAATGGGAGCGTAGCTTCCAACCCTGATGCGTAGGCGAACAGCCATTGGGGGCTTTCATTGTGGCGCACATAGTATTCCACTAAGGGCCGATCCTGATAAACTAAGCAGTACTGGCGCAGCAAGGGCATTTCGCGGTAGCATTGCCATTTGTGGCCCTTGTCTTGCGCTTCGGTGGTTTCCGAGAGTACTTCGGCCAGCGCCGTGGGGTTGGTGGTCGCTTTCATGCGGCCTTTGTAGTCGAAGTATTCGGGTTTGCCCGCCACGACGACGAGGTCAGGGTAGTACACCTCTGCGCAGGCAGGCGCGTACACCATGCGGTCGCCTTGATAGATACGAATGTTGCTGCCTTTGGCCAACAGGCCCAGTTCTCGGCCTAAATTGTGGGTAATTAAACCGTGGTTTTCCGTTGCGTACGTCATGGGTATTCTTCGCCCGCCAATGTACTCGTGGCGCACAGTAGCGTTCCACTCTCGCTCGAAGTATTCCTCCAACGAGAGGCGCTCGACATCGGGCTGGGCTATGGTCGCGGTCATG
>JANWVR010000076.1 GCA_025056735.1 Saprospiraceae bacterium | reverse complement strand
CAAAATGCGGGCATTCGCGCTCTTAATGCGCGAGCAGTTGTCGGTTACGATCACGTCAGGCAGGTCTACCGTAGCGCAGCACTGGAACGGATCGGTACCTACCGTCAGGTTAGCCGGGCAGTTGAACGTCGGCGCCTGCATATCAGACACCTTGATAATCTGAATATGTTCAATTTTCTGGCCAGTACACCAATTAAGGATGCTCCACTGACGGCGTATTTTATAGGTGCCATCGCAGACGTTGACTCGGGTGTCGGTGTAGCTCCAACCAAAGTCGCAGCCGTCGGGTTTGCCGAAGACGAGCGGGAACCCTTGGCGACCGGAGGCTTGTAGCCACTCGGGCGTTGGATAGGCGTTGGCAGCGCATGATATAGAGGGCTTATCAATATCATCGTAGCTGGGCGGCAGAGTCAGGTCGGTCGTCTTCGGACGCAGGACGTTGATGCGCTGAGTGCAGGTAGCAGAGTTGCCGCTGGCGTCGCGGGCTACCCAGCGTCGCGTGATGACGCGGATGTTGGGACTGGAGCACGGCTGAGCCGCAGAGGAGATGTCTGAGTACGTCAGTGTGACATCCGAGCAAGGCTCCATCACCGGTGTGCCGGCGCCGCGCGGGACGCGATAGGTGAATGGCGCGATTTTGAAAGCGTTGACATTAAGGGTCAGGCCATTGGGCAGGCACGTGGGCGGTACAGTTTTCTTGTACTGTACAAAGCCGTTCCATACGCGCGGGCTGAATACTGGTGCTGCGAAGAAGGCATTGGTAGCCGAGCCTAAGTTCAGCGTGATGGTGCCGTCCGTGTAAGTCTGGTTGGCGCCCGTGCCATTGGTGTAGTTCGAGGAGGCGCTTACCGTATGTAAGCCAATGCCAAAGGTACCGGGCGGTAGCGTAATAGGCGTAGCCAGAGGGCAGGGCGTGATGGTGCCGTTGCCTGGGAATGGGCCTGAGAAGGGGCCGGTATTGCCATCAGCGGATCCTACCAGCGTCCAGGCCGAGGCGTTGGTCTCAAAGCCCACGTGCGTACCTGGACGCGCATAGATGTTCACAGTCGTCGGGCCAGAAATATTCATCCCAATAGCCGTGATTTCTAACGGCAAGCTGGTGTTATTGGTGATGTTGAAGAACACCATGCCGCCCGAAGCATTGCCGTTGTTTGCCGTGTTGATAGTAAACAATGGCGCTGCAGGAAGCACCGTCAGCGGGTCAGCACAAGGCTCAAAAGGTTCGGCGCTGTCTTTAGTGGCGTCGTTACAGGGCACAAAGGACTCCTGGCAGCTCAGCACCGGGGGCAATTTGTCCTCAACCGTGATGTAGCCCCAGCACCTATTGCCCGTAGCCGGATCTGTCACGCGCACCTGATAGGTTTTGCCCACGTCATCTGGGCCTAACGGCGTAGGAACACCAAAACCCGGGAAGGCTGGGCCTTGACTTACGCGAATCCACGGGCCGTTACCAAAAGGTAAGGTTTTATCTACTTCTACCACATAGTCATCATAGCACTTGTATGGGCCACCCTCCAGTACCTGGTCGGCGTTGACAAACGCCGAGCAATCAGCTTTAAGAGAGATTTGGACGTTGTTGTTACAGGTCAGCGAATTGACCGGGTTCGGGAAAGGATTGACCGTGATGGTGAAAGAACACGTGGCCGTGTTTCCCGAAGCGTCGGCAACCTGATAACGGATGGTGAACGGGCTGGCGTCTTTGCAGAATAAGCTGCCATTGGCTGGGCCAGCAGTCTGCAACACTTGCGCCGGGCCGCCTATCTGATAGCGGACGAAGCCGTTCCATACGCGCGGCGTAAATGGCGCTCCCCAAAGCGTGTTGGCTGCCGAGCCGAGGTTAAGCGTAATGTTAGCGTCAGAGTACGTCTGGTTGGCGCCGTTGCCATTGGTGTAGTTCTGCTGAGCCGTCGGTGTGTGCAGCGCAATCCCCCAAAGGCCAGGGCCGAGTGTCAGGCCGCCTGCCGGGGTGGTTACGGGAGCTGGCGTGATCGTGCCATTACCCGGGAAGGGGCCCGAGAAGGGACCCGTGTTGGCGTCTGCCGTGCCAGAGAGCGTCCATGCCGCTGCATTGGTCTCGAAGCCCACGTGTGTGCCGGCCTTGGTGTAAATGTTGACCACGGTGCCCGCCGAAATGTTCATACCGAAGTTGGTAATGACGATGGGCTGGCCCGAAGTATTGTTGATGTCGAAGAACACCACGCCGCCTACCGAGCCAGCGTTACCGCCTAAGTTGATGGTATTCAACTGGAATGGCCCTTGCAGGAATGGGCAGTTGTCGGTAGCCGTCGGCTCAGCCCAGATGATGTTTCGGCAGCACTCGCCCGGGTTGAGGTTGACGATGATGTTTTGCGGGCAGTTGAGTTTGGGCGGCTCGTTGTCGTTCACATTAACTATCTGCGTAGCTACGCCCGCCGTAGCGCCATTGGCAACGATAAAAGTCTGCCAGACGATCACGTTGCTTCCCTTGGGTAAAGTGATGGTAATGCTGCTTGCCGGCAGCGCTACGGTTGTGAAGGGGCCGCCGTTGACGTTATATCGCAACCCCACAGTTATGCCGTTGGCGCAGCCAGGCGGGTTAAATGTGGGTAAAGCGATCGTGGCGTTAGCGGAGCAGAGTCCTGGCGCCGTGTTGAAGTTCAGCGTCGGGCCAGCAATTGGATTGCACGCCTGAGGCAGCACAAACTCAATGCACTGCCCGTTAGTTACAGAGGCCGTGTTGAAGCCCACCAGCGTGAACGGGCGCGGCGTGGCTACAATGTCCTCTAAGCCGATGGTGGCGCTCAAACCGTTGTCGAAACCTGATTGGCTACCGCCAAAAATTACGTCTTGATATCTGAACTGAATACGATTACCATTCTCGAATAGACGCACCTGAAAGGTAACCTCCTGGTTAGCCGTATGAGAGAAGTGTCCGATTTGATACCATTCGATGGTGAAGATACGGTTGGGCGCCGTACCGTCTACTCTCGTGTAGATACCCGAGTTGGGGTTGATAGCAGGGTTAGCTTGCAGGTCATCCCAGAACGGATACATAGCAGCACCCGCAGTAGCCGTAGGCAGATTAGCGTTGGTGAAGCCGCGGTTGGTCGCCGGGTTGAAGATGATAAAGCCGTTGGTGTTAACACCTATAGCGCCAGCGGCGCCCGGATAAGTTGTTGTATAAAAAGTAAAAGGGAAAGGCAGCGCCAGCGTGTACAGGACATCATCGCCTGAGCCCACAAACGTGGTACCGGGTTGCGTAGCCGCCACTACATATGGATCAAAGCACGCTGTTGCAACATAATTCAGCTGTGCGTAGGCAGTCGGAATACTCCAAAGGGCCAACGCCAACGCCGTTAGCGGGGCGGATACGCGCTTCGCAACCAATGAAAATAAGATCTGTGTAAAAGATTTTTTCATGAGATGAGTCATTTGAAAATGAGTGTTATATGGGCGGTTGGTGCTGGGGGACAATCATTAGTTCTGCAGCAACTGCGTTAGCTCCTGGCGGTAAGCGACCCAGGTGGAGATCGGAACTCCATTAGGATATTGCACAGGAAAATCTGCAACGCCAGGCACAAAAAGCCCATAGTTTGCATCCACGGCCGTGGGTACTGTTACACCTTCCCCTATAGAGACGAACACGGCATTGTAGTACTTCAACTTGTACACTAACGGGCCACTGTAACCAGCATTTTGCACCTGCTGCTCCAACGTGCCAATAGCCTGGCTAAGGCGGTCCATGGCTTGCGCAGGCCCTACCCAGTTGATTTGAACATCCGGAATGGCCGGTCCAACGGTTTGAGCGCGCAGTGCGCCCATACCCACCAGCAGGAGGAAGGCCATCCATCCTGGCGCCTTCGTTAAGGTTTCACGCAAAAGACTTTTCATGAGTACTATAATTTGAGTGATGAAAATGCAACTAAAAAGAGCGCTGAGTGCCCTCAAAGGACACTCAGCGCCTGAATACATGCGCTAAAACCTCGTTTACCGAAGTCCCTTTCATGAGATTATCGCAATTTGCTAAAGTGCGCTTGGATTAAAAAAATAACTACAAAGTGCTGCAAAGTTAAGCGACTCGTCGAAATACGCGCAACTGTCTATGCTAAATTTTCGTAAAAAATTTTTTATAGCGCTCATCGAATATCCATGCCCAGCACCACTCCAGTTCGATAGTACTGGTTGCCGAAGAACCCCGCGGCTACATCTATGTGAAACGGCCGAAAAGCCTTAAAACCAATATTGTAGAAGCCCCAGCCCACCTCCCAATAGGGCAGGCGGGTATCCGGGCGGAGGTCTTGCGCAGCGAAACGGTTGGCGTAGTAGAGGTTGATGCTCAGGGCTTCGCGCCAGCCCAACTTGCGCAACAGGGGAAGTTTTTCCAGTACCCAACCATTGAAATGGTGGCGCAGGTGTGCATAAGCGTAAGTGCCGTCGGTGCTGTATTCGTAGTAAGGCAACAGGAAAAAGCTATTCAGGTACTCCGAGCGATTGCCCAGGATCGTCTGGTTGCCGCGCGGATGGAAGTAGTCTACAAATTCGATGCGCTGGCGGTTCAGAAAGGCGCCGGCGCCCACCTTAGCATCTAAGTATCCGAATAGTCCCCAACTCCAATCTGTATGGGTGATTTCGGCTTGCAGGCGCTGGTAGTGCACAACGCTGCCCGCCACGCCAGGTATGGCATGGGTATAGGAAAGCGTCAGGTCGGGCCAATCCGAACCCGAATATACGCGGTATTCCGGATAGGTACTGTACTTCTGCCCAAAGCGTATGCGCGCCTGCAAGTCTATGCGGAATACGCGATGCGGGTCAAAGAAGGGCGTCTCTGGCTCGCCCGCCGCCACGGGCAAAGGGCTGTTAGAAGTGTACGCGCGCGTGCCTTTATACCAGCTAAAGTCGGAGGTGTTGCGCAGTGCGCGTCGCTCAGCCCATTCGGCGCCCGCCCTTAGGCGCAGCCCAGGGAAGAGGTAGCGGCCGGCCTGTGCGCTCAGGTAGGTTTTTTCGTAAAGCTTCATGTAATTGCGATTGCTCAGCAGCGAGTACATCTGGTTTGTCCAAACGCTGATAGGCTGGCTGCGGTCAAATTGTTCGATGGCCAGTCCGCCGCTGATTTCGGCCTGGGTGTAGAAAATACTCTCGAACCTCCGAGACGCACGCAGGCTGCCCCGAAAGCGCTGCTCCGAAAAGCCGTAATTGAGTACACTCCCGACCTCCCAATAGCGCGAACGGCGCCGCCGGCTCTCGCTCTGGCGGAACGATGGGCGCACATCCAGCACCCAGCCCTGTACAGTATTAAACTGAAAGCCCTCGATAGGGGAGGGCCACGCGAACGTCTGCTTCCGGTACGAATTGCGCCAGGTATAGCCGGTAAACAGGTTTAACACTTTGAAGCGGTTGCGCACGCGGTCGAGACTATCCATGAATGCTTTGGACTCCCAGATTTGCTCTAAACTGTCTTTGCGTACGTAATCGCGTTCTTCCTCCTCGGTGAGCGGCACGGGGCGCACGGTGTTCCAATAGGCACTATCGCGGCGGCTAGCAGTTTCCTCTACGCGAAACTGTTCACGTCCCCAAAAGCCCGGCTCGAAGCGCGGACGCAAGTCGTAGTTGGAAAAAACACCGAAGAAGAAGCCTGTGAAGCGAAAGCCCAACAAACCAAACGTCAGGCCTGTGTGCTGGCTCAACAGACACCACTGGTCGGGTTTGTTTACTAACACAAACTCTTGCCGGACGGACAGGGTGTCGAGGATGGGCTGGTGGATGGCCTTGCCCGTAATGTGCAGGTCTACGCCGGTGAGGTTCCACCATTCGTCAGCGATGTAGATGTGTCCGAAAAAGGCGGGCGACTCCGGCCGTTTGGGTTGCACCTTTATTTTATAGATATCGTAGCCATTGTCGTCGCGCAGACGGCCCATCAGGCGAAAATTGTAATACGAAAAAGCGTTATCGGCCAATGGCGACAGGATGTCGCGGTCGAGCGACAGATGTTGATCGTAGAGGTTAAATTCGGTCAGCGTCGTTCGGTTAAGGCTGTAGCCGTTCGTGTTGCCGCTGACTTTACTAGAGGTCATAACCTCTTTAGTGCGTGGCGGGCGGCCCTGGACGTAAAGTTTTGACACAGACTCCGACAAATAGACCACTCCTGTGCGGTTGGAGTCCAGAATGCCGTTCATGTCTCCAACCTCCTGGCCGAGGATTTTCTTAGGCGCATTCAAGAGCTTATAGAAGCCCTTAATGTACACGTCGCAGGTGTAGTCAGGCGTCAGGTTTCTGTAGTAGTCGCGTTTGGCAATTGCCTTACGCATGATGCTGTAAGCAGGGTCTTCAGTAGAAATGACGACTTCAGCAATCTCCAGATTGGCGGGTTCCATCTGGATGTTGAGGACTACGGGCTTATTGCCGATGATTACTCGTTCCACGTGCTGTTTGTAGCCAATATATTGGAAAACGATGTCGTACTCTCCGCGCTCCAGAAGCAATCGGTACTCGCCTTCGCCGTTGGCCACCACACCTTTGGTGGTGTTGCGCGCGTAAACAGTCGCATACGGAAGCGGCTCGCCGTTTTCCCCCCGCACAACACCCGACAATTGCGCTGAGGCGAGCCCAGCAGAAGATAAAAAGACCGCCATCGCGCTGCAGCAGCGCAGCCTGGCAAGCCAACTACCTCGGCAGACATTCTTCATCGTTTTATCATTTTATGGTGGCGAAGATAAGCGCTGCGTAAGCTCATCTTGAAGAGCGCAAAAACGCTTGACAAAATTTTAACGGATAAAGCAGCCGCTCAGCAGCCCTATTCGTCGGGCATCTCAGGTACTTCCCGGCGCAGCTCGTTCGTTTTGCTACCAATAAATCTTTCCATTTTTGCCGTTCAATCAAATATGATGGACATTTACACGCGAAAATCGAGGTGGAAGTGGTATCTAGCTGCGGCTGGAGTTGCTATCGTCATCATATCGTTGCTGTACACCAGGTACTTAGCCGATCAGCTGGTTGAACGCGAAAATCAGCAGGCCGCCCAGTTCGCCGAGGCTATGCGTCAGATCAGCCGCTTAGACCAGAGCCTGAACTGTGACTTGACGTTGCCAACTCGGGTCATTGCAGACAACAACACTATACCGGTCATCGTCCTCGACGAGACTCGACGAATCGAGATGTATCGCAACATTGGTTCTTCCGACTCACTCTCGCCGCAGGATCTCCAGAAGGCCCTCGCTCGTATGGTGGAGGAGGGCGCCGATACCATTCTGGTAAGCCTACCTCCGGATATTGATAAATTGGTGATTTACAGCCACTCTAACCTTTTGGCTTTGCTTCGGCTTTATCCGTATGTGCAGCTGTTCCTCATCGCTACCTTTATCACCTTCGGGTATCTGGCCTTCAGCGCAGCCCGCCGCGCTGAGGAAAACTTAGTCTGGCTGGGTATGGCCAAAGAAACGGCGCACCAATTAGGTACCCCCATCACGGCAATTCTTGGTTGGATTGAGGCCCTTAAGGCCAATAACGAAGACAATCCGGCCAACTTGGAGATGCTGACAGAGTTGCAAAATGACGTAAATCGCTTAGAACTCATCGCCGACCGATTTTCCAAAATTGGTTCCCAGCCCGAGCTTCATCCCGTCAACCTGTATGCAGAGTTGGCTGCATGCCGCGATTACATGCGGCGCCGCGCGCCTCGGAAAGTAACACTCGATTTTCCAGATCCTGCGCAGCACGAGCCGCTTACAGTGCATATCAACCCGCCGCTTTTCGACTGGGTAATGGAAAACCTGTTGCGCAACGCTATTGATGCCATGGAAGGCGGGGCGGGCGTCATTTCGGTTGTCGTCCGAAAAGAGCCCCATGCAGTGTGTATTGATGTGTCCGACACGGGCAAAGGCATCCCTTCCAGTAAGTTCCAAACCATCTTCAAGCCCGGCTACTCTACCAAGACCCGTGGCTGGGGGCTGGGGCTTTCGCTCTCTAAGCGAATTATAGAGCGCTATCACGGCGGCAAGATTTTCGTCAAGTCGTCCGAGTTAGGTAAGGGCTCTACTTTTACCATTCGGCTCCCGCTATACCAGCATTTGCCGTTGGCATAGCCGCGCTTACCAGTCCCATTCTTCTATGCCGCGGAGGTGTGCTCGCGTGCGCGCTAAGAAGTTTTCCATGGCGCGCACGGCCTCTTCAGGCATGGGCAGATCGGCAGGCGCGCTTTTGGCAGCAGGGAGCGCGAAAAAGGTCGTCTTGCCCTGAGCATTGCGGTGTACATATCGCCATACCGGCACATAGCCGTAGCGCCCAACCTCTGCACGGGGCACGCCTTCGCGATGGAGCAACTCGACGCCGAACAGGATGCCACCGTCCGTGCCGACTTTTTGCTGGTTGGAGATGAAGTTGCCCAGCGAGTACGCCACTACAGCTGAACGCTTCGAGCCATCGGGTAGGGTAGCGGTCTCCAATTTAATGGGCTGCACCACGTGCGGGTGTGCACCTACGATAAGGTCGGCGCCATGACGGATGAGAAAGTGCGCCAACTGGCGTTGGCCAGCATTCTCTTCGGTCTGATATTCGCTGCCCCAGTGCACAAAAGCGATGATGAAATGCGGCTTGCGCGCGCGCGCCTCGGCTAAGTCGGCTGCTATTTGCATCGTGTCGAGCAGGTTCACAATCGTCGGCGGTGCGGTCGGAATGCCGTTGGTGCCGTACGTGTAATTGAGCAGAGCCAGTTTGAAGCCGTTCTGGTAAATCATTAACGGATAAAACAGGTCGCGCTCGCGCTGATTTTTGAACGTACCGGTCTGCTGAAAGCCCAGACGGCGCAGCGTCTCAATGGTGTTCACTACGCCTGGGCCGCGTGCATCATTCGAGTGATTGTTGGCTGTCACCAGAATGTCGAAGCCCGCCTCGCGCAAGGCTACGGCCAAAGCATCAGGGCTGCGAAACATTGGGTAACCCGTGTAAGGTGGCTGGCCGGGCAGCGTAAGTTCTAAGTTGCCCAAGACCAGATCGGCCTTTTCAAATGTTGGGCTAATGTAACGGAAACAGGGGCGGTAGTCGTAAACACCTGGCGACACTTCAGCACTCTTGATTTGCGTGGAGTGCCCCATAATATCGCCTGCAAAAAGCAGACGTAGC
Source organism: Saprospiraceae bacterium (assembly GCA_025056735.1). Lineage (GTDB taxonomy): Bacteria > Bacteroidota > Bacteroidia > Chitinophagales > Saprospiraceae > M3007. The sequence continues at coordinate 16,201 of JANWVR010000076.1, read as the reverse complement.
GTGTCCGTTTGAGCTTGCGCATTCAGGGCAAGCCAGCCGAATAACAGGATAGAAAGGAAACGCAAGCGCATGGCCAGCGAGGTCGGCTTTTATTTTTGAAAAAAATGAAACAATTTGTGGGCCAAGACGTCTAAGATGACCGACTTTTGCACCTGGAACACGCCCGGGCATTCTGCGGCGTCAAATGTCTGAACTTTACTGGTCAAATCAAGCCTTTGCATTATGACTCTATCTCGGCTCTGGCTGTATGGGCTCTTTCTGGCTTTAGCTTTTCTGGGCGGCGGCTGGGCTACTTACCGCTTTTTTGTCCCGAAACCCACCGAAAGACCGAAAGGGGAGGCGTCCGTACTTTTAGAAAAAGTACGCGAGGTGCTCAAACTGACCACCGTCGAAGGAGAATTCTCCGAGGTTTATGGCTACAACGAATACAGTGGCGCCTTTTCCTGGCTGTGGGACAAGAAAGCGCTCCTGCGCGTACAGGCTACCGTGGCCGCAGGGTACGACCTATCCAACGTGCAGATGCAAGCCGACTCGGCTGCTCGAGTCCTTCGCATCGGGCCTTTGCCTAAGCCGCAAATTTTGAGCGTAGATCATACAGTGGACTACTACGACGTCTCTACAGGTCTTTTTCAAAGTTTTTCTCCGCAAGACCTGACATGGATTAATCAACAGGCTAAAAAGAACATTTTGGAAAAAGCGAAAGAGAGCGATTTGCTGCAAAGGGCTGAAGTTCAGATGGATAAAATGTTTGACCTGATCCGGTTCGTCGCCGAAGCGGCCGGCTGGCAGGTGGTCGTGCTTCGTCAGCCCGATGGCACACCGTCGGTAGGCCGCTGAGAGTAGGGCGTGCGACTTTACAAAAACTTTACATACGCGCGCTGAGGGGTTGCTCTACCTTTCGCCGGTTTAATCGCACCTAAACCGCTATTCTCCGCGTACTCAGATGCTCATATTCGCCGTTCGGCTATTGGTAGAACAAGAAGGTAAACTCCTGTTTTTGCGCCAGACTAAGAAAAATGGTGGGCGTTTCTCGCTTATTGGTGGCAATGTAGAAGAACGCGAATTTGCTCGTGAGGCTTTGGCGCGCGAAGCTTTAGAGGAGGCTGGTATCCACGTTCGGCCCGAAACAATGCAACTCGTGCATGTGCTGCATCGCCACAAGTTGAAGAAAAACGAAACCCTGCTGGTGCTTTATTTCCGCACCAAGCACTTTCACGGGGAACCCACTTCGCTGGAGCCTAAAAAATTTAAAGATGTGCGCTGGTTTCCCATTCAGTTGTTGCCCAATGAAGTATCCAAAGCCACCCGGCATGTGTTAGAGGCGGTTCAGCGCGGAGAAGTTTATTCGGAATACCCCTCGCGAAGCAAAGTACTCGCTCATTGGGAAGAGGAAGGCGAAAACTGGGAGGGCTTTGCTGTTCCCTGACCGTCCAAGAGCACCGCGCACTGAAAGTTAGCCGACATTTATCGGAAAAAAAATGCTCGGAGAAAGGCAGCGCCATTTTCGAGTGCTGTATCTTTGAGGTGTTGTTTTAATCGCATCATTTACGACATCTGCTTTGCCGCCGATTACACAAGTCCTGCATTCATCCCATTATGAGCAGATTCAGATGCCCGGTCGTCATTCTGTTTTTTCATTTCCTTTCCACAAGGCTGTCTTGCGCACACGGCTGCTCGGGTAGGTGTATTCCGAGCGCTGTGCTTTTATATTTGCTTGTTCCGGCTGGCTTGTTTGCTCGAGATCAGCGCGGAGCGAGCCCGAGCGCTTTTTAGATAAAGACGCTCTCCGGTTGTTCAGATGTCTTATGCTTCTATAGGCGAGAACCCCGGTTGTGAAAAGTCACAGCCGGGTATTTTTTTGCCCGTTTGGGCGAGGATGGGCGTACTTTTGCTGGCATTAAGCAGGTTTTCCTCATGCCTACACTGCCCGATTTGACCGATACAATAGCGGCCTTAGCGACTCCGCCCGGCACAGGGGCCATTGCTGTTGTGCGTTTGTCGGGCCCGCGCGCAGTGGACATCGCCGACGCCGTCTTTCGAGGCAAGCGCCTCCACGAGCAGTGCAGCCATACTGCTCACGTGGGCCGTATCGAAGACGAGGACGGGCACATCTTGGATGAGGCTGTAGTTACGCTCTTTCGCGCGCCGCGTTCGTACACCGGCGAAGACGTGGTAGAGTTCTCCGTGCATGGCTCCCCGTATGTCCAGCAGGCCGTGCTGGGACTCTTGTTGCGCCGCGGCGCCCGTTTAGCCGCACCCGGTGAGTTCACCCTGCGCGCCTTTCTAAACGGCAAAATAGACCTCACGCAGGCCGAAGCCGTGGCCGACCTCATCGCCAGCCAAACTTCCGCCGCTCATGCCGTTGCCATGCGCCAACTGCGCGGCGGCTTCAAAACCGAAATCGCCCGCCTGCGCGAGGAACTCATCCACTTCGCCAGCCTCATCGAACTGGAGCTCGACTTCGCTGAGGAAGATGTTGAGTTTGCCAATCGCGCGCATCTGGAGGCGTTAGTGGAGAAAATTCAAACCTATCTAACCGAATTGATGCACTCCTTCCAATTGGGCAACGCTCTGCGGTATGGTGTGGCTACCGTCATTGCTGGCCGGCCCAATGCCGGTAAGAGCACCCTCCTGAATGCTCTGCTTAACGAGGAGCGCGCCATTGTCTCCGACATTGCCGGTACCACGCGCGATACCATCGAAGAAGTCATCAACCTCGGCGGCGTTCCTTTCCGACTCACCGACACTGCCGGCATCCGCGAAGCCCAGGACGCCATCGAAGCCATTGGCGTCCGGCGTGCCTTAGAAAAAATCGAGCAGGCGGCCATCGTCGTCTATGTGTGGGACATCTCCGAAACCACCCTTGCCGAAGCCTACAGCGACCTGCAAACCATCGGACATAAACTCATCCGCCCGGCAGAAACACCACACCCCCAGGCCGCCCTTATCGTCGTATGCAATAAAATGGATCGAAACCCGTACTTCCTGACTGAGTGGCTGCTGCAACCCAACGCCCCCGAAATACCGACTTATCTGCGACCCAAAGGCGATGCGCCACTCGACCCGAATATGTTGCCCCTTAAGCCTGCCGCCATCCTCCCGCTTTCTGCCAAAAACCGGATGAACATCGAGTACCTCAAGGAAACGCTCTTAGAGGTGGCTATTGGCAAAGGCGTAAACATCGAAAGCGCCATCGCCGTCAACGCCCGCCATTACGAGGCGCTGCGCCGCGCCAATGAAGCCCTGTCCGATGTGCTGGCCGGCTTAAAAACGGGCATCAGTGGCGAGTGGATTGCTCAGGATATTCGCCGGGCGCTCGCCTGTCTGGGCGAGATCACGGGCGAAGTGGGCGTAGAGGACATCCTCGGCAACATTTTTTCGCGGTTTTGTATCGGGAAGTAAGGTGCCCACCTCACGGACATTGTTTTAGCAGCCGCTGCACCTCATCCAACCGATACGGCGGCAGGTCGTTGCCCCAGCTGGCATGGATGTAATTCAGGATGTTGGCAATCTGGATGTCTGAAAGCGTTTCAATGCCGGCCATAGCCTCGGCATACTGCGTCCCATTGACCACGATGGTATCCTTCAAGCCGTACCGAATGATGCAGGGCAGGCGTTCGCGGTGCGCAGCTAAGTAGTCCGAGCCAGCTAAAGGTGGAATGAGCGCGCCCAGCCCTTGACCGTTGTCTAAATGGCAGTTGGCGCAATGCGTGCGGTACAATGCAGCGCCTTCCATGCGGCCTTGCGCATTCTCACATTGACTGAACACGACCAGGAACGCCAGCCCAGCCCAGCCGGCCATTGTTTTCTTGGATAAAAAAAACTGCCAAATGCCTTTCATAAAAAAAATTGCATGCCGGCTAAACGCCTCAAAAGCCGCGAGGTTCAACACAGCACACGTCTGTGTTGAACCTCGACAAAGCAGGGTAAGGCGCCTTGAAGGCGCTATCGGACGATGGTTACGTCTCCGGTGTAAATTTCAGTAACGCCATCAATAAACTCGACTTCGAGCACCCAAGTGAAGACGCCCGGCGTGAGTGGCTGGCCGCGGAAGGCACCGTTCCAGCCCACGTCAGGGTTGTTGGGCTGAAAGTCGTTCAGATGAAACACCATTTCGCCCCAACGGCTGAAAACCTGCATCGTTTTGATGTTCTTCACCGTGTTGGGCTTGGCCGAGACGTAGAAGAGGCGGTTGGCCCCCTCGCTACCCGGCGCAAAAGCGTTGGGCACGTAGAGGTAGCGGCGCCGATCCACAAAGACGAAAATCTTGTCGGAGTCGGTGCAGCCCTTTTTGGTTGTGACGGTTACTGAGTAGGCAGTGGTTACGATCGGCGCCACCGTCCGCGAGAAGCAGCGCACGCAGTCAGTGGAGTCTAACGGCGCTCCCCAGATGATGGATTGAATGCTGTCTAAAGGAACGTTAGCGATGATTTCCAACTTAAGCGAGTCGCCCAGCGCTATGGTTTTGTTGCCGCCAAGGCTGACTTCCAGCGGCGGGGGTGAGTTAATGACGATCGCCTCCGATGTTTCGCAGCCATTGACGTCAGTGGCGCGCACGAGGAAGGCGCCCGGGCTCAAGTTGGTAAACGTGTTCGAGGCTTGATAGGCGCCGTTGTTAAGGGCGTACTGGTAGGGCGGCACGCCACCACTTACCTGGGCCGTTATCTGGCCATCGCGGCGTCCAAAGCAACTGATATCCGTAACGGCAAAGGTCATGACTAAAGGCGCTGGCTCTCGAAGCGTGATTGTCCTCGTCGCTGTGCAGTTGTTGGCATCCGTAACGGTAACGGTGTAGGTACCGGCGCGCAGGTTTTTGACTTCGTTGCCTGTTGCCCCTGTGGACCAGACGAACGAATAGGGCGGTTTGCCGCCAGTGGCGCTTGCCTTAGCAGCGCCGTCCGCGGCTCCCGGGCAGCTGACGCCAAAGCCGCCGTAGTCTAATGCCGTCAGACTACTGACGCTGGGCGGCAGCAGCTGCACTAAGGTGGCCTGCAGGGTGGTAGAATAGCCCGTTGATGCAGTAACAACGATTGTGTAGGTGCCGGCAGGTAATCCGCTGACGACATGTGGCGTATTGAGCGCGCTGATGGTGCCGGTACGCACGGTTTGTCCGTTTCGGCGCACTTCGTAAGTGAAGGGCGCTATGCCCAGCGTGGCTCGGAGGGTCAGGCTGCCGGTGCTGTCGGCGCAGGGGATTTCGCCACCTGTGGCGCTGGCCTCAGCGCTGCAAAATGCTGGGGGCGAGAGCGAAGTGGTGGTGATAACGGTGCTGTCGCAGCCGACGCTGTTGGTTAGCACCACTTGCGTGACGCCTACTTGAGCGGGGTCGCAGGTAGTAGCTGTCCGATAGGTAGTGTCGCGCCGGAGCAGCGTGACAGTAGTGGTTACAATGCTATCGCAGCCGAACCGGTTGGTCAGCTTTTTCACAAACACGCCCGCTTGAGCGGGGTTGCACGTGGTGGCCGTCAGGTTGGTTTGGTTGCTGGGCAGCAGCGTCACGGTAGTAATGACGGTGCTGTCGCAGCCCTGGGCGGTTTTGAGCGTTTTCGAGAATACGCCTGCCGCGGCCGGGTCGCACGTGGTGGCGGTCAGGTTGGTCGGCGGCAGCGGTACGAACGTAACCGTAATCGTTACCAGGCTGTCGCACCCGAACTGGTTGAGGTATCCCTCAAAGAATACGCCTGCTTGGGCAGGGTTGCAGGTGGTGCGGCTGACGTCGGTTTGATTGGAAGGCAGCAAGGTTACCGTCGTGATGACCGTGCTGTCGCAGCCCTCAGCCGTCTTCAAGGTTTGGGTGAAAACGCCGGCTTGAGCAGGGTCGCACGTGGTGGCCGACACCGTCGTGATGGGCAGCGTAAAGAACGAGACGTTTGTAATGACAATACTATCGCAGCCAAAGCGGTTGGTCAGGTCTTGCACAAACGTGCCCACATTGGCCGGATTGCAGCTCTGGGCCGACCGATAGACCGTATCGCTGGGCAGCAGCGTCACAGTAGTGATAACGGTGCTGTCGCAGCCCTGGGCGGTTTTGAGCGTTTTCGAGAATACGCCCGCTGCGGCCGGGTCGCAGGTGGTGGCCGTGAGGTTAGTAGGCGGCAGCGGCACAAAAGAAACTGTAGTCGTTACAATGCTGTCGCACCCAAACTGATTGGTCAGGTTTTGTACGAACGTGCCTGCGTTAGCCGGGTTGCAGGTCGTGGCCGTCAGGGCCGTAGTATTACTGGGCAGCAGGGAGACAGTGGTCGTTACGATACTGTCGCACCCAAACCGATTGGTCAGGTTTTGCACAAAAACTCCTACTTCAGCCGGATTGCAGGTCTTGGCCGTCAGATTGGTTGTATTGCTGGGTAACAGCGTTATGGTGGTTACGATAGTACTATCGCAGCCCTGGGCGGTGGTGAGCGTTTGCGTAAAGACACCCGCCTGGGCCGGATTGCAGGTCGTGCCGTTCAGATTAGTAACAGGAATATCCTGGAAACTGACCGTAGTGATGACCACGCTATCGCAACCCAACGAGGAGACGTACTGCTCGACAAAAACGCCCACCTCCTTAGTATTACAGGTGGAGCGGAAAAACAACACGGTGTCCGATTGGGAGAAATTAACCGTCAAAATGACCGTGCTGTCGCAGCCAAAGCGGTTGTTCAGGTGGCGCACAAAAACGCCGGTTTTAGTGATGTCGCAGCTGCTTCCAAATAGGCGCGTCGTGTCGGTGGGATAAAGCGCCACGTTCGTGATGACGATGCTGTCACAGCCATTGGTTTGGCTGAGCCGCTGGGTGAAGGTGCCCACCTCGTTGGGATTGCACGAGCCCGTGTTAATGACGGTTGTATCAATGGCAAACACCGTTAAGGCCGTGACAATAACACTATCGCACCCATAGATGGAGTTAAGGCTATCGCGGTAAATGCCGGTAGTTTTGCGATAAGCTCCTTGCAGGAAGAGCGAGTCTCCCTGGCAAATCTGCCGGGCGGTATTAACAGTGTAATGCGGGTGTACTATAACCGGGGCTGAGCCGCTCACGACTGCCTGGCAGGCAGGTGTGGAGCCATCGGTGGCGCTCACTAAGCCGTAAGTAGTATTAGCAGTGGGCGCCAGCCGCACGGTATGGCCGTTTTGGATGCCGCTGAGCGTGTTGTTTTGCGCGCCTGCTGACCATACGACATTGAAAGGCCCATTGCCAGAGGTCGTAAAGGTCAGAGTGATGCTATCGCCCAGACAGATTTCGCCACCACCACTAAGCGATACGGTGGGCAGCGGCGCCACCTGCACATTGCGGCAAATAGGGGCAATGGCGCCGCAAGCATTTGCAGCCCGCACGCATACCTGGCCGCTGGAGGCATTGGAGAAATCTACCCGTATAGAGTCGTTAGCACCGGTAAAAGTGGCGCCAGGCGGTACCGTCCAGGTGTAGGTGGTACCCACCTGAATGGTGTCCAAAGTGAACAGGTATGTGCCGCCATTTGGGCAAACGGCGCTGGGACCGCTCAATTGCGGCGGGATGACGGGCTGCTGTACCACAATGGGCAGGCAGGCTGGCGGCGACGAACCGCAGGCGTTGTTGGCCGTAACGCACAGCGGACCCGTGAAGAGCGTGTCCCACTTAATGCGGATGGAGTCTGGGCTGATTTGTGTAATGGTTACCCCAGGGGGCGCTGTCCAGGTGTAAGAAGTAGGCGGTGGACTACCCACCGGTCGAACGACGTAGAGTTCAGTAGAGCCTCCGCAAGGGTTAGGGTTGCCGATAATTTGTGGTCTTTGCGGTTTGGAGAAGTCGGCCGATACCGTTACGCAAGCCGTATCCCGACAGTACACGCCCATTCTCGTATGCGTTACGACAAGGCAGTACTGCCCGGGCTGATTAACCTGCACGGTGGGCTGGTTGGCAAGCCCAACGATGCCGGGGCCACTCCAATTGTACAGGGTCAGGCCACCAAATTGAGCGGCCTGGTTGGTGACCGACATGCTGCCGTCTAAGGTGATGACCTTGTTTTGGTCGCAATCCAAGATACCCGGTGGCTTGATGATGGCGCGCGGATCCATCACTGCCAGAACAAAGCGAACGATACTGTCGCAGCCGCGATATCCTTTGCAGACATGGCTATAGCCGCCCGTTTCCGTATATTCTTCTCCGCAGACTGTATGCGAGCCGGGCGCACACTTATTTATTTGAAGAAGCGGCGATACGTAGGTCGGCACAGGAATAATGCGGCAGGTAACCACGCTATCGCAACCCTGATAGGTTTGGAACGTCGTATTAAAAGTGCCACCAGAGCTGTAGGTATTGCCAGCGCATTCGACGGACTCGCCTGCGCACAGGAAGCGCTCCACGGTGGTCGCCTCCCGGCGGCCAATTTCGATTTCGCGGCAGTTTTCATTGTTGCATGTAGTGCTCCTTACGCACACCTGGACGGGCCCCCGATAGTTGGTGTTCCAGTTGACAGCAACCGTGTTGGTGTTATTAAAGGAGCCAACGAAGGTTCCTGCATTGGGCGGATTGAGCGACCAGTTACCGGGAATGTTGCTTGTTATTGTACTTGGTCCGGCCGGCAGGCAGACGCGCGTAGGCGCATTGACGATACGAGGCGCATTGCCGTTAATAACAAACGAGCAATGTGCGCCCGCGCAGCCATCTACCATCAAGAAATAGACCTGACCGGGCACCAAGCCGGCGCCGGTGATGGTGTACTGTCCACCCGGATTCATGCCGCTAACGCAAGGGCCCATGAAAGTGAAGGTGTTACAGTTAGTAGTACTCAGTATGGCTGCTTGAAGGCAGTCGCCGTAGGTGCAGTTGAGCACCTCGAAGGTAAGTGATACTGTGGGCGCATCTGCCGTGAAGGCGAACCAGATGTTGTTTTCGATGGTCGTACACCAAGAGGGCGGAAAGGACTCCGGCGTTGTAGCGGAAGTGGCGCCCTCATAACAGTTGAAGGCTGCCGGGTTGGGCAGCACACAGGCGTTGTGTGCGTTTGTGGCAGGAACAGGCGTAGGGCAGGGCACCATCATGCACTGAGCATCTACCTGAGCACCTGCCAGTAGCAGGATTAGGGCAAATAACATCATTGCTACGGCCGAAAGCCGTAGCGGCGGAGCAGCAGTAAAACTCATAGCAGGTGTGTAGAGTAGTTTGAGCAATAAGTTAGCCTTAAATAGATTGAGCGCGTAAAAGTAGGACTGATTTTTGATTTGCTAATTCCAGTTGAATATGAGGCGACATCTCTTAGAGACTACCCGGTTGCCTACTTGCTGCCTCCTGTCCCGTTTCTAAAATTTATTAAGGTGCTTTTTAGGCCATGAAATCCCTTACCTGTGCTTTCTTGCTGGGCATGTACCACGAGGTCATAACAGACCCGACAGGCTATCGAGCTGCAGCATCCGGAGGAGGTAGGTTAAAATTGTCGTCAGGAAGGCAAACGGGCGAGAGTCAAAATGCTCAAATTTGCACTAAATTAGACTTAGAAGGCGCGCCGCTTTTTCACGTGTACCTGTATCTACTAATCCTGCGTGTATATTCTCATCTCTAAACGTACCGATACTATGCGTTTTTTACCGTTCATTCTCCTCATCCTGCTGAGCGCGTGGAGCAAGGCTCAGCAGCCTGTTTCTGGGCCATTTCCCTGCCCGAAGCCCTTCCCGGGCGGAGCTATCAGTTGCCAGTTTGCCTGTGTGCTGTGCAGTTTTGATAGCTTGTCCGACGTTGGAAACATCCCGATACCGGTGTCGCCTTTGCAGCCGCCGCCGGCATTTACCACATGCTTTCAGGGCAGCCCACCTATGGTTCTGGAGCGCCCGCGTTGGTACGGTTTCATCGCTGGCTCCGAAACTGTGGCTTTCTTGATTCGGAACCTGGGCTGTACCTCAGGGTCAGGCATTGAAGCAGCCATCACTCCTGGCTGCGACATACCGAATGTGGCGCTTACCTGTGGGCCAGTGGACTCGCTTAACCCCCTGGTGGTGGTTAGTGGGCTAACCGTCGGCCGTGTGTACTACTTAGTGGTAGATGGTATTAATGGCGCCAACTGCCGGTTCGATATCCGATTGGCATTCGGTTCTACTAAAGTGCCCTTAGGCCCTATTGACAGCATTCAGGGGTTGAAACAGGTGTGTCCTAAAGCCACTACTACTTACACCCTTCCTCCGGTATCGGGCGCTATTTCTTACACCTGGACGACACCGCCTAACAGCAAAATCAACGGTACGAATAACAATGTGCTTACGGTTCCAGCAAATGCGAATGTTCCATCCACTATACAGGTCGAATTCGGTAATCAGGGCGGTGCCATTTGCGTAACGGCCAACAGCGCCTGCGATACATCTAAGAGCACGTGCATCTTCGTAACCAATCAGCCCTTGCCCGTTACTCAGCTGCCCGACCGGGAGATCTGCTTCGAGGAATTGCCTTTCTTCTGGGACGAAGAGCCATTCACAGCCATTTCGACCCCGGGAACATACATCCTGACCTCATCGCCGCCTTACACTTCGTATTTAGGTTGCGACAGCACGGTGCGCCAACGCATTATTGCAAAACAGCGCAAGCGGCGTGTGCTGCCGCTAACGCGCCTGTGCAACGATGAGTGCTTAGAGGTCAATGGTTTCCCGTACTGTGACTCGGGCAGTTATCAGGAATTCACGACCGCGCAGGACGGCTGCGACAGCGTTATAATTTTCTCTATCCTCAAAGTGCGCTCTCGCGCTGGCATTCAAAAGCCCGACACCATCAACTGCCGCCGACCTATCGTAACGCTGCGTGCCGACAGCCTGACCACCACCGGCAATTCGGTGTTTTACAAATGGTTGGATAACCTCGGCAATACGATCAGCACCACCAAAACAGTAAACGTAGAGACTGCTGGGCCATTCTATTTCATCGTCAACAACGTCAGCGGGGGCATCATTTGCTCCGATACGGCGGAGGTAACGGTACCGGTCAACGTGGCCATACCCAACGCCAACGGCGGCCCGGATCGCGTCCTGACGTGCGAGGAGCCGGTAATTCAATTGCAAGGAGTTGGCCCGGTAGGCCCACAGTTCTCCTATTTGTGGATCGCCTTAGAAGGGGGCAATATCGTGTCGGGCAGCACGACGCTTAATCCAGTGGTTAATGCTCCGGGCCGATACCGCCTGCGCGTAACTAACGAAATCAACGGTTGTACGCAGACCGATGACGTCCTCGTGAAGGCTTTTACGCTACCGCCTACAGCGGTGGCTACTGGTGGGACAATTTCCTGTAAAGTGCCGACCACCACGGTTTCCGTCAACACGAACGCAAATGGCCCTACGTTTACCTGGAGTGGCCCGGGCGGTTTCTCCTCTTCCGCACAAACTCCGACGGTTAATACGCCTGGCATTTACACTGTCGTCGTGCGCGACGCCAGCACAGGTTGCACCAACTCAGCGGTCGCCGTGGTGCAGGGCGATACGCTGCGCCCAGGTGCATCGGCCTCGGGCGGAGCATTAAACTGCGTCATTCAGCAAGTTACGCTCAATGGCGCTTCGCCAGCCAATAACGCCACCTTTGCCTGGAGCGGCCCGAGCGGCTTCACCTCGAATGTGCCGAAGCCAATTGTGACCGTACCCGGCAGCTATTCTCTCACCGTTACCGGCCCAAATGGATGCACCAGCACAGCCGTTGCTGTAGTAACCATAGACACCGTGCCGCCGCAGGCAGGTGTGTCGGTATCGGGCAACCTCAACTGCAAAAACGCCAGTGTCAACCTCATTGCTTCCAGCAATCTACCGGTCTCTGCGCGGACACACCTGTGGCGCCGACCTGACGGAATCGAATTCAACACGGGCAACACGCCCAATTTTGAAGTGAACACTCCGGGTACGTACATCCTGGTCATTACGGATGAAGGCAACAGCTGCACGGCCAGCGCTACGGTTACGGTCATTCAGCGCCAACCGGTCTCGATTAGCATAGAAAACGCAACGCCTGTAACCTGCTTCGGTCAGCAGAACGGGGCTGCATCTGCTTCGCCCACGGGCGGTGATGGCGCTTACACCTTCCAGTGGTCGAATAATGCCAATACGCCCGCCATTTCAGGGCTTGCAGCCGGCGTTTACACCATCACCATCACAGACGGTGAAGGGTGTTCCTCAACAGCCAGCGTTACGATTGGACAGCCACCACTGCTGACGGTGACGGTCAGCAGCACGCCGCAAACGGCAAATGGCGCTGCCGATGGCACGGCTTCTGCCGCGCCCGCTGGCGGAACACCTACCTACACATATGCCTGGAGCAACGGCGCCTCTACGGCTGTCATTGGGAATTTGCTGCCCGGTACGTACACCGTTACCGTTACTGATGCCAACGGCTGTACCGCAGTAGGCGTAACCAGCGTCAGCGCCTACAATTGTACGATTGATGTGGCCATAAGCACCCAAAATGTAAAGTGCAAAGGCGCCAACGACGGCTCAGCTGAGGTGGTCATTCTTCAAGGCGTCAGCCCCTTTACGTACACCTGGAGCAACGGCCAGACCACACCCTCGGTAACCAATTTAGCGCCCGGGGCCTACACAGTAGAGGTGATAGATGGTGCCAACTGCCCAGAGGTGCTTTCGTTCACCATCACAGAACCGACGGCCGTTGTGGCCAATGTCAGCGCTACCGGTACCAGTAAGGTAAATAGCAGCGATGGAACGGCTACAGCCGATCCCACGGGCGGCGCGCCACCTTACTCTTTTACCTGGAGCAATGGCGACTCCACGCAGACCATCACGGGTCTGGCAGCAGGTTTGTACACGGTAACCGTAGCGGACGCTAACGGCTGCACCGCCGTCCAGACCGTCGAAGTGCCGCCGCCTGCCTGCGCTATCACCACCAACACGCTCGCCAATCCTGTTCTCTGCAATGGAGGCGCTACCGGAAGTGCCTCGGTGATCGTTACCGGCGCAACGCCGCCCCTCACCTATCGGTGGAGCTCAGGCGGCAGTGGGCAAAACGAGACAGGCCTGGCTGCGGGCACGTACACAGTAACTGTGGTGGACAGCAAGGGCTGCGATGCTGTCGCCGAGGTAACCATCACCGAACCGCCGGCCCTGACCATCGAATTGGTATCGGTTGTCAACACCGAGTGCCTCGGACGCCCCGAAGGCAGCATTAAAGTGAGCGCCAGCGGCGGCACAGGCAACATCTCTTACAAGTGGAGCAACAACCAGACCGGCCCTGAAATCGCTGGCCTGGCGCCAGGCCCGTACATGGTAACGGCCACGGACGCCAACGGCTGTACCATTATTACGCAGGCCACTATCGTAGTTACGGACAACGAACCGCCCTCCATCCAGGCCGATACCGTCGAGGTGTTCCTCGGCCCATCGGGCAGCGTTACCCTTAACCTGCAAAATCTGCCCGGGCTGTCCATCTCCGACAACTGCTTGGTCAAAGAGGTAACCTTCGCGCCCAAGGCATTTAATTGCTCCCATGTGGGCCGGCAATCGTTGGTCATCACGGCCACCGATGAGGTAGGCAATAAAACCGTAGACACGATTACCGTCATCGTGCGCGATACACTGCCGCCCAAGCTCACATGCCCCAGCAGCATCGTCCGCTGCTCCGACGACAACGTGGTGCAGTACCCGGCGCCTGTGGCCGTGGACAACTGCCTGGGTATCGGCGGCTCGTTTGACTTGGTGGAGGGTCTGCCCAGCGGCTCGACCTTCCCCGTCGGCACAACGCCTGTAACTTACAGCTACACCGACGCCGGCGGCAATGTAGGCAGCTGCACCTTCGAGGTAACTGTGCTGACTCCGTTGGTCGTAAAGCTGGACACCATTCTGCCCGACAAAGGCGGCCTTGGCCTCGGCGGCGTGCGCATCAACGTCAGTGGTAGCCTCTCGCCTTACACCTTTAAGTGGTTCCGAAACGGCCAGCCCTTCCCGGCAACGACGCAAAACTTAGATAGCGTGCGCAACGGCGCTTACACGGTCATCGTTACCGATGAGTTGGGCTGCACCACAACAGCAGGGCCTTTTGTGGTGGATAGCCTCTCCAGCACTAAGGCTCAGCCCGGATGGGCCAGCGGTCTGCTCATCATGCCGAACCCAACTTCGGGCATCGTGAACGTCCTGTTCCCTGAGCCGGTAAATGCCGACGTGCATTTGACAGTCTTCGACCTGACAGGCCGCTTAGTTTTTGAGCAGGCGATAGAATCGCCGCATCGTTTTTCCGTAGATTTGTCTGACCTGTCCGATGGTTTGTATGCGCTTCTTTTGCGCGTACACGACCAGACGCTGGTGCGCAAGATTGTCGTGAGCAAAAGGCATTGAACCGTCTGTGTCATCTGGATACGCCGCTTTCCTCCGCCGTTGTGAGGAAAGCGGCGTTTTTTTACGGCTAAAATGCTCGCGTTGCCTGTATGATTGTCTCCGCTATCGCTGCCGTCGCCCGCAACGGCGTCATCGGCCGCAACAACGAAATTCCCTGGTATTTGCCCGCCGACCTGGCCTATTTTAAGCGTACCACGCTGGGCCATTGCGTCCTCATGGGGCGCAATAGTTTCCGCAGCATCGGGCGTCCGCTGCCCAAACGCACCAACATCGTTATCACGCGCGACCCATTTTTCACTGCCGACGGCGTGCTGGTGGCGCATTCCATCGAAGAGGCGCTGGGCATTGCCTTCGACACAGGCGAAACAGAAGCCTTCATCATCGGCGGCGGCGACATTTACCGCGAAAGCATGGATTTGTGGGATCGCCTTTACCTGACAGAGGTGGACGTTGCACCCGAAGGCGATGTGTTTTTCCCCGAAATAGACTTAGCCGAATGGCGCGAGGTGTGGCGCGAAGCGCATGAGGCGGATGAAAAGAACATTTACCCATACACGTTTCGCGTCCTGGAGCGCATTTCCGAAGAGGAACGCTGACGGCCTCTTGTAGCCAGCTTTCACACGTTAAATTGCAGCAAATGTTTGCCGGCCTGTTGGGCCAGGATGTTGATATGAAACAAGGTTCTGCGACATATTCCTGGCACACATGCAAACCGTTCGATCATTATCCACCCGAATTCGCGATGCAATGAAAACACACGAGTTTTCCACTTTCCAACGGCTGCTGGGCGAAGTTTATTTGAAGGCGTTTGGCGAGCCACTTTCTCCGTTGACTTACGGCAGGGCCCAGGCCTTGAGCTGGCTCATTGAGGAAGCCACGGGCCAGGTGTTGAGTTACAAAACCCTCTCCAACTACGTAAAAGCGGCTACGGGCGATGCTTCGGCGCGCGTGAATCCGAATGCCAGCACGTTGGCCATCCTGGTGCGCTACCTGCACGGCCAGGCGCCCGCCAACGACGTGGTCGCATGGACACTGTATTCCCATGCCATAGCCTGTTAGTCGGGCGCGGGTTCGTGCAGACTGGCGTCGTTGGCGTCTCCGGGTTTGTTCAGGCGTTCGGAGACGCGGTAGTGGGTTAGCCAGCCCGTGGGCGCTGTTTTCAGCAGAGGCTGCAGGTTTTGTAGAGGCAGGCCCGTGTAAAGCCATGCCCGGCATTCTTCTTCAGAGAGCAACAGCGCCGGCATGCGGTCGTGCAGGTCCGTCAGGTCTGCGCTGGCCGGCACAGTGATGATGGCAAAGGAGCGATATGCGCCATTTGGCCCGCGCCACTCCTCCCAAATGCCGGCCATGAACAGGAGCGACCCATCGGCGGGCAGGATGCGGTAGGGCAGGCGCTGGCCATTGGGCTGCCGGCGCCATTCGTAGAAACTGTCGGCGGGCACCACACAGCGCCTTCGGCGAGCAGCATCGCGAAATGTGGGCTTTTCCCAGACCGTCTCCGCGCGAGCATTGATGGTTCGGCCGGAGGGGCGAAAGGCCTCAGCCCAGGCAGGAACCAATCCCCAATACATGGCTTGCAGGGCATGCGGCGCATCGGAGGCAATGACCCAGGCGCGCTCCGTTGGGGCGATATGATAAGAAAAAGAAACATCGGCAGGCAAGGCAACGCCGCGAAGCTGCGTTTCGAGTTGACGTGCCGTGGGCACAAAAGAATAGCGTCCGCACATAGGCTGGAGATGGCGCCTGACTCGCACGGATAATGTCAGGATGGCTGTAAAGATGGCCTATTTTTGTGGCCTCATTTTTTTAAATACGTTCCTGTTCATGAAATACCTGTCCTCCTTCGGAATAATTGCTGCCATCATACTGAGCGCGGTGTTAACGGTTTTGGCCCAGCCTACCTGGATGCCCATTCGGGAAGAACAAATCG
>JANWVR010000040.1 GCA_025056735.1 Saprospiraceae bacterium | reverse complement strand
GCGTACGTCATGGGTATTCTTCGCCCGCCAATGTACTCGTGGCGCACAGTAGCGTTCCACTCTCGCTCGAAGTATTCCTCCAACGAGAGGCGCTCGACATCGGGCTGGGCTATGGTCGCGGTCATGGATGAAGGTTGGGTTAGTAAAAGCAAAGGTAGCCCTTTTGGATCGGAATATGGGTAGATGCAGCAAAAGAGTAACCCGTCTAAAGGAAAATAAACTTGCCCAAACGCATTTTCTGATGTGAATTTAAATGCGCTGAACCCGGCAAGTGGCTGCTGTGCTGCAATGAGGCATTTATTGAAATTTTAACAACAAACCCGAAGTTTTTTCGGAGTTTTGGGTGTCTTTATGCACGCTGCATTTTGCAGGGTTACAAAATATCTGCTGAATATGTCAGACAATCTCTCGTACCTTGATCCGGAAGATCGCCTCGAAGAACTGGCTAAGATGGCTAGCGAGCACTTTGAGGCTCAAGACCTCCATAAAGCCGTAGAGTACACAGAGGAGCTCCTGAAGCTGGAGGAGCTTTTAGAACCCGAGGAACAGTCATTCTGGCACAATCGCTTGGGGGTGTTGTACCTGAGCGTGGGGCGGCTTGAGGATGCCTTGGTGCATTTGCACGAGACGCTCCGCATCAGCCGAGACATTACGGGAGATATCTCGGCCCACAGCTCGGCGCTGAACAACATCAGCATGATTTACAGCAATTGGGGCGAGTATGAGAAAGCCCTGCAATACCTGCAGCAGAGCCTGAAAATCCACCAGGATGTCCAGGATTTGCGGGGGCAGGCTACGGCGCTAAACAACATCAGCAGCGTTCACTTGGAGATGAAAAATTACGATTTAGCGCTCCAGTATCTGCAGCAGAGTTTGAATATCCTACAGCAGATTGACGATCGCAGAAACGAAGCCGCCTGTTTGGGCAATATAGGAGGTGTTTTTCTGCGCCAGGGCGACTACAAGAAGGCGCTGGAATACATGACAAAAGCCAGGGAAATTCAAGAGGAAATCGGCGATCGCATGGGTTTGGCCAGCTCGCTACACGTCTTGGCTACCCTCAGCTTAGCGACGCGGGGCGACACGGTGTCCTATTTCCGATACGAACGCGAGGCGTGGCATTTAGCCAACGAGGTCGGATTGGCAGAGGCCATTTTTGAGATTGGCCAGACGCTGGGCTTGGCGCTGTGTCTGAATGGCAACCGAAAAGAAGGGCTTGAAATTCTGAATCGCGCGCTCGAAGTGGGCAAGCAAATGGGCGCCCCCAACGCGAAGGAGGTGGCTAAACTCATTCGGCAATTTTCGTCAAGGCGATGACTACCATATATCCATGGCATTTAATTTCAAAGGCCAACCCTCATGGTAGTTATCGCTCAACCCTCAAAATCCTGCCCGCTTCGCCACTTCTTTGATCGTTTCGGCATCGCCCATAGTGTAGTAGTGCAGGCAGGGCACACCGGCGGCCTTGAGTTCGAGCGACTGCTGGGCACACCATTCAATGCCTATCTGGCGCACGGCGTCGTCGTTGGGCGCCTTCAGCACGGCATCCACTAAGTCATGTGGAAAATTGACAAAGAATTTGCGCGGGATGCTCGTCAACTGGTGGCGTTTGGTAATGGGCTTTAGTCCAGGCACTATGGGCACGTCAATGCCCGCGCGGCGGCAGGCATCCACGTATTCGAAGTACTTGCGGTTGTCGAAGAACATTTGCGTAACGATATAATCTGCGCCAGCCTCGACCTTCATTTTGGTGTAATGCAGGTCAATTTCTAAGTTGGGCGCCTCAAAGTGCTTTTCGGGGTAGCCCGCTACTCCGATGCAGAAGTCTGTTTTTTCGCCGTTGATGATGTCAGGGTCTAAGTAGCGGCCCTGGTTCATGCTGGCGATCTGGCGCACTAAGTCGAGGGCATAAGTATGGCCCTGCTCATGGGGTATGAAGCGTTCCTCGAAGCGGCGTGCGTCGCCGCGCAGTGCTAACACATTATTGATGCCCAGGAAGTTGAGGTCAATGAGTGCATTTTCCGTTTCATCCTTGGAGAAGCCGCCGCAGATGAGGTGCGGCACGGCGTCTACTTTGTAGCGGTGCATGATGGCCGCGCAAATACCTACTGTGCCTGGGCGCTTGCGAATAGCCGCTTTCTCGTAATAACCCGACGGACGCGCTTTGTAGATGTACTCCTCGCGATGATACGTGACGTCAATGAACGGCGGCCTAAATTCCATCAGGATATCCAACGTATCGAAAATAGCCTGCATACTCCCGCCTTTAAGCGGCGGAAGCACCTCAAAAGAGATCAGCGTTTTGCCTTTCGACTGGGCAAAATGTTCGGTTACTTTCATGACTTAGCTTTAACTACGTCGGTAATGGTACGGGTACCATAAATGGCTGCTTCGCGACGGCGCTGCTCGCGGCGGGCCACCAGGATACTTACTTCGTAAAGTCCATACAACGGCAGCGCCACGATCGTTTGCGATACCACATCGGGCGGCGTGATGATGGCCGCTACAATCAGAATGGCCACAAAAGCATAGCGCCGATACGTCTGGAGCGACCGATAGCCCACCACGCCAATTTTCGTCAGAAAATAAATGACCACCGGCAGTTCAAAAAAGAGACCAATCGGGATGGTGAACATGGTCATGTATGTAACGTAAGAGGACAGCGTCGGCGCCACCTCCGTGCCGGAAAGGGTGTATCCGGCTAAAAAGTTGATGGAAAACGGTGCAATGACGAAGTAGCCAAAGGCCACGCCCAGCAAGAAAAGCAGCGAGCAAGTGGCTACAATGCCGCGAATGGCCTTTTGCTCTGTCTCCAAAAGTCCCGGCTTGAGAAACAGCCAGAACTGCCACAAAACATACGGGAATGCCAGAATAAAGCCCAGCCAGAACGACACGTACAGGTGCTGCATCAGTATCTCGCCCAGCTGGCGTGTAATGAGTTTGAACTCCACCGGCGTGAAACACATTCTGTCGGCCAGACCCGCCCAGTGCGATATACCGCATAGGGCCCGATAGGTGAGAAAATCGGGATTGCGCGGGCCAAAAATGAGTGCATCGAAGACCAGGTCCTTGTTTACAAAGCAAACCACGCCCATAATGCCGATGGCTAGCGCGGAGCGCAAAATGCGGTGACGCAGCTCCTCAATGTGGCCGAAGAAGCTCATCTCGCCGGCCTCTCGGCGTTCCTTTTCTACCTCATGTGGTTGATCTAACGGCATGGTGCTGCGGTCGTAGTGAAGAGTGCTTTGACGCTCCCGGAAGGGTGCTACTTTTGAATGTAGGCGCAAAGGTAGCAGCAGTCGGGCGGCGTCGGGCCATAAGGATGCCACGTTCGTGTTTTGCCTTAACGCTGTATGATAAGGAAACCGGTGCGCGGTTTGTCCTCGCCTGGCAGTTTAACGACAAAAAAGTATGTCCCAGCAGGTAACGGTTGGCCGTTGTAGGTACCTTCCCAATCGTTGTTGTATGGGCTGGCGTAGAACACCCGATCGCCCCATTGGTTGAAAATGGACACCTCGTTCTGGGAGCCGCCTTCGCCGCCGGCAAGGCAATAGAAAGGAATGACAAACGCATCATTGACCCCGTCGCCATTGGGCGTAATGACCGTCGGAATACGGCAACTATCGGCAGCTTCCACTTCGAAGAAGAGCGTTGCCATGCTGCACGGGCAGGCAGGATTGAGGTTGCACAGCTCGTAGATGAGTTTATCGCGTCCCGTAAAGGTCAGGTTGGGCAGATAGGTGAAGACGCCTTTACTTGGCTCCGACCATTGGCCCTGCTTGGGCGGCTCCAGCACGCGCACAGTGAACTGGGGCGGCACGATGTCGTTCCGCAGAACATTCACCAACACCTGCTGGCCGTAAGGAACCGTAATGGTGTCCTCGTTGGCCGTAGGCTCTAAATCATACGACACCACGAGGGTATCGCGCGAGCGTTCGCCGCACAGGCCACCGTTGGTTTCCCAGACAAAGCGATTAGGGCCAATGCGTAAACCGCACGCAATCGTGCTGGGGGCATTCGGTGCATTCAGGGTCAACTTCGGATTGGCACCGGCGTCTAAGTACGTCCATTTGCCCGTCTCGAAAGGGTCGAGCGGCGTCGCCTGCAACAGCGTGCACGAGTCGGTGATGCACAGGTTTTGATCCTGGCCTGCAAACGGCTGCTTGTTGATGGTATAGACCGTCACAAAGGCTGTGTCCGCCGGGCAGCCTGCTACGTTTAGTATCCAGTAAAAGAAAAACGTATTGGCGTTGGGCGGCAGGTTGCGCACCTTCGTTGTCGGGCTGTTCGGGTTGTCTATGATAATGGGCGGCTGGAAGAGCGCCTGCCCCAACGGCTGCCGCCAGATGCCGGCCACGCCCTGGCCTGGGATGGCCTGAATTTCCACCGTATCGGCAAAGCACGTGGTGTACAGGTCTTTCACTACGCGCGCCTTCTCGAAGGCGTTGACCGTAACCTGCACAGTGTCGCGGCTGAAGTCCTGGCAAGCACCATTAGAAAGTACCCACTCGAAGCCGTACACATTGCCCGCTGCTGCTCCCAACACGGCCGTGCTGGGGAGAGGCTGATTGACAATGGTTACCGGCAGGCCGCTCACCTGGCGCCAGCGGCCCGAGACTCCTGTGGGAGGCACAGCTGCCTTCAATTGCACCGGCGTTACATCGCAGGCGTTGAAATCCAGACCCGCAAAGGCGTTGACGCCTGCGGGTATTGTATCTAAGTGCACTACCGCTGGCGTAGAGGGCGCTGAGGCGCAGCCATCGAGTACTGAACGCACATAGAAGTTGTTAGCGCCGGGCTTGAGGCCCGTCAGGTCGGTCAGCGTAAAATTCAGCGCAAACGTAGGCGGCCCTAAGGGTGCCTGCGTGGCGGCGTTGAACCACACGTATTGCGCCCCGGGTGTGGCTGTGGCCGGGGCGATGCGGAACGTCAGCGTTGCGCCGGCCTGACTCAAACACGCGGGCGTCATAGGCAAGGGTAGCGGCGCACTGGGCCGCGTACGGATGAGCACGCAGGCGCCCTGGCTGGGTGGCGAAGTGCAGCCATTGACCGACACCGTAGCAAAATAGCAGCCCTCATGAGTAGCCTTGTTCACCTGCTCGATGATCGGATCGCGCGTGCTGGCCGTAAAGCCGCTCGGCCCCGTCCAGCTGTATTGGCCGCCGGGCACCATTTGGGCCGATAGGCGCAGCGTATCGCCCTCGCATACCGGCGAATTGCTGCTGACCGTCGGCGCAAGCGGAATGGGATGCACCTGCACCGTTATCTCTTCCGAAGGCGCCGAGGCGCAGTTGCCAATGCGGGCTGTAACGCGGTACGTCCCGCTGTGCTGCATTCCGGCGGATGAAATCACCAGATTCGCCTGAGATTGGGTAACTACTCCATAAGGCGTGCTCCAATCAAAAAGGACGCCGCTGCCATAGGCATTGGCGTTTTGCACCGCTATCGTCAGCGGGCTGCCCACACATAGTGAAGTGGGAGCGCTCAACAAGGGCCGTTCGGGTTGCTTGATTACACTCACCACTGTGGACGCCGGCGCCGAAGGGCAGTTGGCTGAGTCGCGCACCACCAGCGTGTAAGTACCGTTGTTGGATGTGCACACGTTGGGAATAACCGGAGAGAGTGCGGTAGAAAAGAAGCCCCCCGGCCCCGTCCACTGATACGTCAGCGGTGGGTTTTGGGTAAAGATCGTCGCCTGGAGAACGGCGTCGGTATTGCACGTTACGCAGGAGGGCGCCGTGTGTGTTACCGATGTAATGAGCGGCGGCACGATGACATTGACGGCCACCGCAGCCGAATTGGTGCAGCTGTTGGGCGTGCTGACTACCACAGTGTATGTCCCTGTCGTCGGCGTGTTGGTGCTCGCCTGCGCCCCGATGGCGCTGAAGCCGTTAGGTCCTGTCCACGTAAAAGCGACGCCCTGGGTTGTTGAGCTGGCGCTCAATGTTAGCGTGTTGCCCTGGCAGATGGGTGAATTCGATGTCGCTGAGAGGTCAGGGAAATTCTCAATCTGCACGACATACTTTTCAGAGAGGTCGGACACACACCCGTTCTGTACCACCTGAAGGCGCCATTCGCCGGCATGAGCAGGTATTGAGGCAGATGGAATGACCAACGTATTGACGCTCGTTGTTGTCAGAACGGCCTGCGGCGAAAACCAGCGATACTCAGTGGCGTTCGGCACGTTGTTGCATACCAGCGTCAGCGGATTGCCTGCACAAACGGCGCCGTTGCCGCCGATTTGCGGTTTGGCGGGCTTGGGCCGTACCTCTACCGAGGCCGTGGCAGGCAACGAAGCGCAACCGTTAGCCGATATAACTAAGGTGTACGTGCCCGCGTGAACACCCTGGGCGCACGAGGTGACCAACGGCGATTGTAGCGCACTGGAAAATCCCGCCGGCCCGCTCCAACTATACGTAATACCTGACCCTTGTATCGGCGTATGCAACGATACAGCCTCGCATGCGCACACGGAGATACCTGCAGGACTGATCTGGGCCACTGGGCGTGCCTGCACCGTTACCTCTTTCACTTCGGAGGGCAACGACAGACATCCGTCTGCCGACACGCGCACATAGTACGGATACACACCGGGCGGCGGGTTGGGTATTTGGAAAATAGGAACGCTCGTCGTGCCTACCAGAATGGCATTGCCCGGTGTCCCACGAAACCACGAATACACCACCGTCGTGCCCGCAAAGGGCTGCGTTTGCAGGGTCAACGTCGTGCCCTCGCAAATCAGCGAAGGCATTTGCAAGATGGGCTGCGTGGGCAGGTTCGTCAGGTTTAGAAATACACTGCCGCTCACCTTGCAGCCCGTTGGGCCTGTGATTTCCACCACATACGTGCCCTGGTTGGCGCTGCTTGTGGCAGGAATGATCGGATTGGCCTGCATAGACACAAAGCCGCTCGGCCCGCTCCACTTGTACGTGTAGCCCGTAGTGGGCGCCGGCGGGTTGGCGAAGAACTGCACAGGCCCGCCCTCGCACACACCCGACGTTACGGTGGGTTGAGGCGCCACCATCTCTACGCGCACCGAGGCCTGGCAACTGGCGCTGTTACCCGAGGTGTCGGTTACCGTCAGCGTAACCGGATACACATTACCCGCCATGTTGCAGGTGAAATTAGTGGGCGAAACCGAACGGTTCAGAATCGTGCCTGAACAGTTGTCGGCGCTGCCGTTGTCCAC
The DNA here is from genome assembly GCA_025056735.1 of Saprospiraceae bacterium. Taxonomy (GTDB): domain Bacteria; phylum Bacteroidota; class Bacteroidia; order Chitinophagales; family Saprospiraceae; genus M3007. The sequence continues at coordinate 7,678 of JANWVR010000040.1, read as the reverse complement.
CTCTTGCGGCTGCAACACATAGGTAACTGAGCCATGCGGATTGGTGAAAATGGTAATGGGCTGGCAAAGCGCCGTGGGGGGCACGGTGTCGCGTACGGTAATCGCGTACGAGGTAGATGCCGTGTTCCCGCTGGCGTCCGAGACCGTGTAAGTGGCCGTGTAGTTGCCCGGTGGCAGTGAAACGGTAGTGCTGCTGCCCTGCAACTGGCCCTGGAGCACCGTTTGCGCGCCCTTGCTGATGCGATAGTTCACTACGGCGTAGTTGTAGCGCAGAACGACTTCCAGCGTGCTGATGCCATCCCGATGGGCCGCATTAAGCGGGCCGCAGGGGTTGATGTGGTCGCTGTAATTGACCACATCGCGATTGGCGCGCAGCGAGAAACTCGCTGTGCCGTCCGCAGCCCAAGCGTTGATTTGAGCCGCAGAAACGCTAAAAGTAGTTTCATGCACGCCAACGCATTCGCCACCGGAGGCAAGGGTTGTTGTGCCTAGCGTGTCGCCGTTTTCGCTCAAAACGTAGAAAAATTCGCCTGCCTGTCCGTTATCGCCGCGATGGCGCACCACTACTGTACCGCCTGAAACAGCATTGGCCAGCAGGCCCGAAATCGTTAGGGAAGTATTTTGAGGAACCCAGCCGGCGTTGGCGTCGTTCTGAAAAACGACGGCTTGCGCGCCCGAAGATTTATCCAAAAAAGCGTCGAAAGCGCAATTTTCCGAGAGCGCCGGGAAGGGGAGCGTCACGGCTGCTACGCAGTTGCTGGGGCCGACGAAGGCCGTCAACGGCGCTGGAGCGGTGATAGAGGGTGGTTGGGTGTCGCTGATTTTGACAATAGTGAGAGCCGATGTGCTGTTTCCGGCGCAATCGGTGATGCGATAGGTTACCGTGTGGGTGCCCGCCTGCAAATTTACTGGCCCGGCTGGGGGGAAGGGCTGAAAGGTGCCGCCGTTAACGGCAAAAGCCACTGAGACAGGGCGTTCGGGTGCGCCATACGTATATGTCAAGCGCGCGCGTACCCGTCCGCCGCTGCAGAAGGCGTTGATGGCGTCAGGGCCCGTGCCGTTAGGTGTCAGGGTGATGGTAATTTGCCCATCCGATAGCCAGTTATTCAGCAAGGTTACGGGTATGGTGAAGGTGGTATCGCTAAAGCCGCACGATACATCGGTATTTTTCGTGCGCCCCAGCAGCAGACCGCCCTCGCCATAGACGTAGAGGAACTCGCTGGCTTGCTCGGCATCGGCCCGGTCAAGCGAGATGGTCAGTGCCCCGGCGCTTAGCGCTGGCGACTGAGGTGGTACATTAGGCGCTGGCCAGTTAAACGCAACCGGATTTACTGGCTTTTGGTCAATAGGCGTGCCGCTGGGCGTTAGCAACATTGTGTCGCGTAAATTGGCTTGTAAGGCCGAAGCCGTACATTCGTCATAGACCGATAGCAAGGCCGGTATGGTTACTGGCGCCTGGCAAAGACCCGGTGCAGTGTTCAGGCGCAGGGTGTCTAATGCCGTTACGATAGGTGGCTTTTGGTCTTTGACCGATATAATTTGCACGTAGGTGCGGCGGTTATCGCAGTTGTCCTCTACCACCCATTGGCGGCGGATCTGGTAGTTCGTTACGTAAGCGCACGAATTCGGGTTGGGGTCGCGCAGTTCCGTTTCACTGAAGGAAATCTCAGGAGTCTCGTCGCAGTTGTCGTTGGCAGTAATGGCGCCGGGGGCGGGTAGGGGAGGGATGTTTTTGCATTCCACGGTTACATGAGCGGGCACGCCAATGAGCACCGGCGCTACCGTATCCACGATATGCACTGTTTGCACCAGTTGGCCCACGTTGCCGCACACGTCGGTGCTCTGCCAGGTGAGCAACTTGGTGTAGGTGTCGCCGCAGCCCGGGTTGTCAATCACCTCGTTGACCAGCACAGGGGCCGAGGCAATCCCGTTGCACACGTCGGCAGCGGTAGGCGGCGGCGTGATGGGCGACACCTCACACACCAATGTGGTGTCCGTAAAGCCAAATAGGGTGGGTGGAATGTTGTCCAATACCTGGATGATTTGCTGCGCTGAGGCCGTATTGCCGCAGTCGTCGCTGACCAGGAACGTGCGTACAATGGCGTACGTATAATGGCCGCATTTAGTCGGGTTAGGGTCTCGATTAGAGGCATCCGAAACTGTCAGGCTCACCACAGCACCGCAAATGTCGGTGGCCTGCAAACCTGCACCCAGGAGCGGGTTGGGCGGCAGGGCGAAGGTGTCGCAGCGAATGACGCGGTCGGCCGGGCGCAGGGTAATGACAGGCCGCGTAGTGTCGCGCACTACTACGGTCTGGGTTGCCGTGGCCGTATTGCCGCAGTCGTCGGTAACCGTCCAGGTAACTAAGAGCGTGTAATTGCCCGGGCAGGTTAGGGCAGTAATAGTTTGCGCACGGGCGAAGACCAGCGCGGTATCGCAATTGTCCGACACAAAGGCTTTGGGCGCCAGGAGGGCCGTATCTGGGCAGTATAGCGTATCGTTGGGAATAGGCGCAAACGCAGGCGGCGTGGTGTCGGTAATCTGGAAGCGCAGCGTTCGAGCGCCTGTGTTGCCGCATTCGTCGGTGGCGCGGAAGGTGATGTCGGCGAACCACGAACAGTTGTGCGGCTGCACCTCCGGATAGGGGCCGCTACCGAACAAGCCGCTACCGCTCTGGCCCGTAGAGGTTGTCCAGCTGAAGTCCGTCCAGGTATAGTTGGAGCAGTCGTCGCTAACGCTTATATTGCCGTGGGCGTTGATCCAGGCGTTGAGGGCGGTCTGGTCGTTGCCGCCGCCGCACTCTTCGGTGACAGAGTTGCCTGTTAGCTTCGGCGGCACGGTATCGCGGGCAGCAAAGGTGGCTTGGCCCACATAGGTGATGTTGTTGCAGGCGTCGCGGGCGAAGAAGTCCACCGTTACCCATCCACGCACGCGGTCGTAGGTCTGGTTGCCGATCTGGCGCGGGCCGCAGCCGCTGCCCAGTGAGGCGACGAAGGCCGCAGTGATCTGAGCAGAGTCCACGGGCGTGCCGCCAATTTGCGTGCTGTACTGAATGGCTGCTTCGGGCGTGCAAGAGTCGCGCACGGCAAGTCCTGCACGGTGGTGTATCCAATGGGCCAGCGCCGCTAAATGGTTGTTAGCCGGAGGCGAGCAGGCGACGATGCTGTCCTGCGGAGCGCGCAGGATGTCGGGGCCCTTGTTGTCAATAGAGGTGAAAGTGGCCGTGCGCGTTACGGAAAAGCCGCAGCTGTCGGTAGCCGTGAAGATGACCGTCAGCGGTGGCGGGCAATTGCCCGAAAGAGCCGGCGGAGCGTTGTTAGTGTAGGACGCCACGCCCGATGGGTCGGTGGCCTTAAAGTTGGCCATTTGGGTGGCTAACCAGGTCGGGTATGCTGTATTCACCTGTGTACACGGCGCCGAGCCATTTTGCGGTGAGGAGGTGACCGTTGGCGGCAGCGTGTCTATCAGGATGGTGATGGTTTGCGTAAACACGCCCGTATTGCCCGACATGTCGGTGGCCAGCCAGGTGCGCGTGAACGTTCCGGCCTGACACAGCGGCGGGCGAGGGCTTTCCGTAAACGTTACCGTCGGGTTGCCGCACGGGTCAGCAGCGCCCAAATTGGGCGGCGGGGGCACCAAACGGATGGAAGCATAGGTAACGGCAGGCGGCGTGCCTGAAGTGATGATCCTGGGTTTCGTGGTGTCTATGAAAAAAACGAAGAACGAGAATTGCGCCGTGCGCCCCTGGTCATCGGCTACGTTCCAGAACAATTGCGCCGTCTCGCCAAAGTTCCATGGTGCATTGAGGTTGAAACCCGAAGCGACAGGATCGAATTGCGAAAGAACGATGTTGGCGCCGACAGTAGAGGTTACGATGGGTGTTCCGATATTGCCCGCCAGGACTTTGGTACACGAGGTCGTGTCCACAGGAATATGAGTAGGCCCCGGGTAGTTAAAATTAAAAAAGCCCGGCTGGGCAGGCAGCCAGCCAGCCAGAAGGAACCAGAAAAAGAATAAGAAAAAACCGGGCTTCGCCCGACGGGTGTTGCGTAACCGGTTTGCCATAACGCAAGGTTTCGAGTGCGGCGAAGGCCATAAGACCCTCTAATGTTTGTGGGATGAGTGAAGAAATGAGATTGCAGATAAAGATTACGTCGTGGTGTGAGGCTTCTCCGGCGTATTCATCAGGGCGGCTAAAAACCAGGCCCTCTGCGTGGGATTAGGTGTAAGATGTTGCAGGGCGGCGGAGCGGGGGTGTCAGGTTACGTATCTGCTTCGGGCGGTCGCATTTTATTCAGGTGAGCGATGATCTCGTCTCGGTTCGTGTCGTAAATGCGCCCAAATTCGTCCATGTAGATGCAGATTTCGAGACCGGGGGCTGCTCGCCTTTTTCGGCCTCAGCGTTTTTCTTTTCGCTTCTGGGCCGGCATGTCTTCTTTGTCGAGGTTCTTTCTTTCATAAAAATAAAAATGGAATAAGCAAGGAGATACGGGTACAAAAATGCAGGTAAAAACGTGGTCTGGCGCCCTCCAAAAGGGCAACTGGCCGAAATGGCCGCTATTTTGCGGCAGTTGTTTCCGTACACTGCAAAAAATAAGCCATGCCGCTCCGCAGACGATTAGCGGTCTCGGCTGGGCCAAGCAGGGCTGCCGTGTCGAAGACGGCAGGTCCTTTCATGGTACCGACTAAAGCCAGGCGAAGCAGTGGGAGCACATCGCCGGGCTTTACCTGCCGTTCTTGTAAGAGCGCTTTTACTGCCATTTCCAGCGTTGGCGCATCGAAGGGCTGAACGCTGGGCATCAGGTCGGTAATTGCCTCTAAAACAGGCTGGAGCTCTGGCTTCCACCGCTTGCGAATGGCCTCTTCGTCGTAAGCGCGCACGGGTTCGAAGAGATAATAGCCTTCCTCTACAAACTCGGGCAGTAGCGACACGCGCTCTTTCATCAGGGCTGCTACCTGCTCTAAGTACGACTGTTCAGTTCGATAGCCTTTTGCCTCGGCCAAAGGGCGAATATATTGCGCCAGTGTGGCGTTGTCGGTTGCCATGATGTAGCGCTGGTTGAGCCACTTCGCCTTGTCGTAATCAAAGCGGGCGCCACCTTTCGAGATGTGCTCCAATGAAAACAGGCGCGTCATTTCATCTAAACTGAAGACCTCCTGATCACCACCCGGGTGCCAGCCCAATAAGGCCAGAAAGTTGAGCGTGGCTTCCGGCAAAAAGCCGGCTTCGCGAAAGCCCAAAAAGCTGTCTTCGGGCGTAGCGCCTTTCCACGATAGCGGAAATACCGGAATGCCGAAGCGAGCGCCGTCGCGCTTACTTAATTTGCCCTGGCCTTCAGGCCGCAAAATGAGCGGAAGATGCGCAAACTGCGGCATGGTATCTTCCCATCCAAACGCGCGATACAGCAGCACATGGTGCGCTGTGCTGGGGAGCCACTCCTCGCCGCGGATAACATGAGTAATGCGCATGAGGTGATCGTCTACAATGTTGGCCAAATGGTAAGTAGGCATGCCGTCTGCCTTCAGGAGCACTTTGTCGTCTAATTCGCTGCTTTGAAACACCACCTCGCCGCGAATAAGGTCCTGGATATGCACCTCTTCCTCCGGGGCCACTCGTAAGCGGATGACATAGGGCGTGCCCTCCTGAAGCAGTGCCTCTACTTCTTCCGGACTCATCGTCAGGCTGTTGCGCAAGTGCTCCCGGGTCCGATAGTTGTAGGCAAAATGCACTTCCTGCTGCCGAATGGCTTCCAATTCCTCAGGCGTATCAAAGGCGTAGTAGGCCTTCCCACACGCTACCAGCTCTTGTGCGTATTTTTGATAAATGGCTTTGCGCTCGCTCTGCCGATATGGGCCATTATCGCCGCCAAAACCCTGGCCTTCGTCCGGCACCAGACCCAGCCAACGGAGCGCCTCGATAATATATTCCTCCGCCCCCGGCACATGCCGCGACTGGTCGGTGTCCTCAATACGCAGGATGAATACCCCGCCGTGATGGCGCGCAAAGAGGTAATTGTACAGGGCCGTTCGGATGCCCCCAATGTGCAAAGCCCCCGTCGGCGAAGGAGCAAAACGTACGCGTACAGCCATTCCTGAAAATGATTGCGATAAAAATTGCGAGTGTTATACCCATCTATGTAGCGGCCAAACTTGTTTGGCCAAAATGCTTGCTAAACTCTAGCATAAAAGGCAGACTTTTGCCCAAAATTTTGCTTTATGCTGGCAAAAGTAGGGCATCCGACTCAATACTGGCCTGCCTTTGCCGCAAAACGGCCCTCACCTATCATGTATTTAGTCAAAACGCCCGATATTGTTCAATCGCTCTGGCCGAGCTTTCTATGGCGAGTACCCACCCAAGAGCGCATCCTGTACCTTACCTTCGACGATGGTCCTATTCCTGAAATAACGCCATGGGTGTTGGATATGCTCAAAGCCTTTGAGGCAAAAGCCACCTTCTTTTGTGTAGGGGAAAACGTGCTGCGCTATCCCGACATTTACCAACGCATCCTGACAGAGGGCCATAGCACGGGTAATCACACGCACAACCACCTGAATGGATGGAAAACCAGCACACTAGACTACCTTCGAAATGTTCGCCGTTGCGCTCGCCTCGTTCGAAGCAACCTCTTCCGACCGCCCTACGGACGCCTGTCGCCCTGTCAGCATGCCTCTCTCGAACGCTTTTACACGATTGTACTCTGGGATGTACTCAGCGGCGACTTCGACCAAAACGTGGATGCTCAACAGTGCTTGAGCAACATCTTAGAAAATGCTGTCGAAGGCTCGATTATCGTCTTGCACGACAACATTAAAACAGCCGACAAAATCCGCTTCGTGCTACCTGAGCTGCTGAGGTATTTCACCCAGCAAGGCTATCGCTTCGAGGGCTTGCCCTCATCGAGATGATGCCGGTGCAGCCTTTTATAGCAGATGTCCTGCAGGACAGGCGCTGCCGGCCCTTTTCCTGTGTTTTTGCTAACGCTTTAGACTACTGCACCTGCTCTGCCTGCGCCTCGTAGCCCACCACCGTGATGAGCCAACCCAGCACCCCGCCGCGACGCACCACATCCGGATGCGCCAAACGCTGACGCAACTGCTGACGACCCTCCTCCTTGACCACCTCCAACCGCTTCGCGTCCTCCTTCTTCACGTACTTCAATTCAATGAGATGCTCGTGCTTCGGCTCCAAAATAGGCGGACGGCGCAGCAAAGCAATGTCCACATACCCCTGCCCCACCGGCCACTCGCTGAACACACCATAAACACCCGTGGGCACCAGCAGGGCCATCAGCACCGCCTTGACGTGATGCTCCGTCCACCCGCGCGCATCGCGGTTCGACAGCCGACCCAACACCTCCGTGAGCGCCTCCACCACGGGCTGCATGTCGTCCTGCAAAGCCAAAGCCGCTACCCGACGAGGCAACTGCAAATCCTCTCGTGTCAACTGGCTCTCCTCAAGCAACTTCGCGTAGAAAAAGTCGAAGTAAAGGCCCTCCATCACCCGGTTGGGCATTTCCAGCACCAACTGAGTGAGGACGGCCTGCCGGATGGTGAGCATGCCCAGATAGAAAAGCAGGCTGGCAAAGTCGTCGCGCGTCCACGGACGGGCGAAACTGTACTGAATGGTCAGCGCAGCCTGCACGGCGCCCTCCCGCAGCACTTCCTCAACGACCTGGCG
>JANWVR010000018.1 GCA_025056735.1 Saprospiraceae bacterium | reverse complement strand
ACTAAATAAGAAACGCATACTCAAAATGAATGCGGACGCAGCACTCCACGCGCCCGGGTTTTCGGGCCGCAATTTACGCGCTTTGCCGCACCCCGTAACCGCCAAACTTGTTTGGCAAAGTAACCGCCAAACTTGTTTGGCCGGTTTGCTTTCGGCATTCCTCCATGATGTGATGTTTGTCAGAATATCAGATGAGATAGAAGGGTGGTCCTTGCCCTGTTCCACCCGATAAATCGGGCGGTTACAGGATGCTCGATGTGCCTGCCGAAACAGAGCGATGCAACCTGCGGCGAACGGCATTCTGCCTCTTCTGCGTAAGGTCGGTTAGTCATTTTTGGGCGACCAAACTCTGCAATGCTCACATCGCAGACGAGGCCCGAATCGCGTAAGGTCGGTTAGTCGGTTAGTCATTTTTGGGCGACCAAACAAGTTTGGTCGCCACTGGGGCCAAACAAGTTTGGCCGCTACGGGCGGCAATAGGTGTACGGCCAATCCTCCCACCGCTCTACCCAACCGACCTTCACTGGATTGTTGAGAATATAATGCAGGATATTCTCCCACTCTCGCTCGTTGCGCACGTAGTGATCGTAGCTCTCCCGCTGCCAAAACCGCCCTGAACGACCCAACACCCGATTGGCTGCAATAGCCGAACGGCCTTTAATGCGTTTCATGATGACCTCCAAGGGAGCATAGTCCAAGCATTCACCGTCTTCCGGTTCCCATTCTTCGGGAATCTGCAAACGAGTGTCTATCAGGATATGAACATGGTTAGGCATGATGCAATATGCCTGCAGAGTGTAAAGTTCGCCGTCGAAATGATGCAACTCCTGACGTATAATCTCAGCCACTTCGGGATTGCGAAGATAATCTGGACCATACTGTAGCCCATCTAATAAAGCATCGTAGCGTCCAAAATAGCGCTTCCGTTCGTTGTATAAGAGTAAGCCCAGTTTGTCGGTTGGGTTCTTCTGTAGCCGTGTTTTTGCCTCCTCGTACTCCTGCTTCATTTGCCTTATCAGGGCTGAAGGTAGGGACCCAAATAGCCGATACGTGACGAAAAACGCTGCACCCACAGGCTGGAGGTGAGGTAAATTCCGGCGATAGAATGTTCGTATCACGGCATGGAGCGATTGGTTGGTTTAGTAATTACCAAAGTCGTTTGTCAAAGTAACCGCCAAACTTGTTTGGCCCCGTAACCGCCAAACTTGTTTGGCCCCGTAACCGCCAAACTTGTTTGGCGAAGCAAAGTAACAGCTAAACCTGTTTAGCCAGTTTGGTTTAGCAGATGCCTTCAGTCATTTTTGGGCGACCAAACAAGTTTGGTCGCCACTGGGGCCAAACAAGTTTGGCCGCTACGGGGGGAGCAGCGACTGGAGTGTTTGCGCGTACTGCGCTACGTAAGTGTCTGCGCATTTGCGCCGATACTGCATGACCCAACGCGGATGTGGCAGGGCCGTGATGCGCTCGAGGAAGCCGTGTTCGGCATTCAGCCGCTGAAAGACGCGAAAGTTCTGACCTTCACCTATGCACAGAGCAGCTTCGCGATGCGCACCAAAAGCCATTTGCGTGCGGATGTTCCAGATGAGGAACGGCTCTACGGCCTGGAGCAGCTGCCTGTCGTCGTAGTAGTTGACGTTGACGCCACGGCGTACAAAGCCCAGTGGCGATAGCGCGGTGATGTAGAAATAGTGAAAAAAGCGCTCAGGGCCGCCCAAGGCGCGGATGACCTGCCAGATGAACTGGGCTGAGAGTTCCTGCTTTTGGGGGAAGGCGTTGGGAATACCGCAGTCTTCCGATAGGCGCACCGGGTCGGTGAAGGGTATGCCGGTGATGCCGGCGCCGAAGCGGCCCGGGTTGATGCCAAACAGGAAAAAGCGCGGCTGGCTGTCAGCGTAGTACTTTTGATAAAAAAGCGCCATGACCCGCTGCGTTTCGGGCTGTTCGTAGGGAAACAGCCAGGAAAATCCTTCGGGGAGCGGTATGTCGGGGATGCGCAGTGCCCGGCTAAAGGCCAGGACATGGTCGGCGAAGGGCATTCGGACAGGGAGCGGGCTACTGTTTTTTCTTGAAGTCGCCGTTTTTCCAGGCTTTAAAGAATTCGCCCCAGGCTAAGGGGCTGAAAATGTTCATCGGTGGCGTTTGTCCGAAATAGACGTACTCGCGCGATTGGCGGCGCAGGTAAAAGTTGGCGCTTTCGCGCCCGCCATAGGGCACCATGTCGGGGTTGCGGCGCGCTTCGGCGACGTATTCGTTAGCTACGTTTTCAGCGGCAATACGCTGCAGTTCGGGCGTAACGTCCATTTTGAGGAACTCAATTTTGAAGTGCTCGCGCGAGGGCCAGGGGAAGATGACCACTTCGGGCAGCGTGAGCGTATCCTGGGCCATGATCTGCACGATGGAATAGCGGTCTTGGGTCAGCGTATCGGGCACGCGCTTGGTTACCGTCTCTAAGCCGATGCAGCTGAAACGGATGAGGTCGCCCTTTTCGACCACGATGGTGAAGAAGCCGCGATGGTCAGAATAGGTGCCGCGGCGCTTTTCGGGCAGCGATATGGTGGCGTAGGGTACGGGCGCCATGTTGCCGTCTAAGTTGGTAATCACCAACCCGGAGAACTGGATGAGCTTGGGTTCAGAGGCCGGCTGTGCCCACGCGCGGGCTGCCGTCAGGCAAAACAGGGCGAGAAAGAGCAGAATACGCATATGATTGGAAAGAGGACGAGTACGG
>JANWVR010000124.1 GCA_025056735.1 Saprospiraceae bacterium | reverse complement strand
AGGTTGTATCTGCTCTGAGAACGGCTGTAAGGCCTCGATGAGGCGTTGCTCCAGCTCTTCGATGGTATTCAGGTACTTGAGGTCAATTTCAAAATCCAGGCTGATGCGCTTGATGGGCCGACGGGTGTAGTTGATGATGTCGGTGTTCATCGCCGTATTGTTCGGGATGTAAATGACATCGTCGTCGTCGTTGATCAGGTGGATGTTTTGCAGCGTGATGTCTATGATCTTTCCTCGATGTTCCCCAATGCGGATGTTGTCTCCGATACTGATCTGGCCCGAAAAGGTCAGAATCATGCCGTTGATCATGTTGGAGACGTAGTCCTTCGTCAGGATGGCCAGGCCGGCGAAGATGATGGAAATGGAGGTAAGTACGTCGCGAATATGGATTTGGAAGAGAGAGAGCAGGCCAATAGCCAGCCCGATGACCAGCACAATGGAATATAGGTGCCGGATGCCGATGACAAAATTGTCGTCGCTAACCGTGCGCACTCGTCGGCGATACAGCCAGATGACGGTTACTTGTACGAAATCGAGCAGTATAAGAAAGACGGCCAGCGCCGACAGTACACTGACATAATAGGTAGCTGCAGGGCGGTATTTGGGTTTGAGCTGTGCAAAAAGAGGTGCCGTATCAATTTCGCCCATATAGAGCATTGTCAGAGCGATTAGAGCGAGCAACTTTAGCGTGAGAATGAGCGCTTTTTTCATGGTAAAAGAATAGAATTAGCCTCGACAAAACAAGCAGACTGGGCGTCCGGGTTGCCCCTATGTAAAGTTAACCTCGTTCTTAGTGTTTAAACAGGTGGCTGGCGCAGAAATGAAAACGCGAAGGCCTTGTGCATTGAGGCCTCCGCGTTTTTAAGAGGAAAAGCCGGAAAAGACGTTAGAGGCTTCCCAACGGCTCGTAAGGCATGCCAAAGGCCTCAGCGACGCTCTTATACACGATTTTTCCGCGCACGATATTGAGGCCGAGGAAGAGTTCGTGGTTTTCGCGGCAGGCGCGCTCCCAGCCTTTGTCGGCCAGCTGAAGGGCATAGGGTAGGGTAGCGTTGGTCAGAGCCACCGTGGAGGTGAAGGGCACGGCGCCCGGCATATTGGCCACGCAATAGTGTACTACGTCTTCGATGATGTAAGTGGGGTGGTCGTGGGTAGTAGGGCGCGTTGTTTCGACGCAGCCGCCCTGATCCACTGCTACGTCCACGATGACCGTGCCTGGGCGCATCAGCTTAAGCATGTCGCGCGTGATTACCTTGGGTGCTAGTGCGCCCGGAATGAGCACAGCACCCACGATGAGATCGTGCGTCTGGATGAGGCGACGGATGGTGTATTCGTTAGAAAACAGCGTCGTCACGTTGGGCGGCATCACATCGCTCAAGTAGCGCAAGCGAGCCAGATTGACGTCCAGAATGGTTACTTGAGCGCCCAAGCCAGCAGCCATTTTAGCGGCTTGTGTGCCCACAACGCCGCCGCCGATGATGAGCACTTTGCCCGGTTCCACGCCCGGCACGCCGCCCAACAGCACGCCACGCCCTTTGACCGGCTTCTCTAAGTACTTGGCGCCCTCCTGAATCGCCATGCGACCGGCTACCTCCGACATCGGCACAAGCAACGGCAACTGCCGATCCTTGGTCTCTACCGTCTCGTAGGCTAAGCAAATGGCGCCACTCTTAATCATGGCCTTTGTTAGCTCCTCGCTGGAAGCAAAGTGGAAGTAGGTGAAAATGAGCTGATTCTCACGGCAACGACCGTACTCCTCCGCAATCGGCTCCTTCACCTTCATGATCATTTCGGCAATAGCCCATACCTCGTCGGCGCTGCCCAGGATTTGCGCGCCTGCCTCGATGTAGTCATTGTCTTCAAAACCGCTGCCTACGCCAGCGCCGGTTTCAACATAAACAGTATGGCCGCGCTTGACTAATTCTAATGCGCCCGCGGGCGTAAGGGCCACCCGGTTCTCGTTGGCCTTGATCTCTTTTGGTACACCAATAATCATAGCGAAAAAACTGGTTTAAATGAAAAAACATACTGGCCTTGAACCAGTGCCGGGCAAAGATAGGAGCTATCCTGACAGGCGTATGAAAATGGAAAATGGAAAGTGAAAAATGAAAAATGGAAAATGGAGAACAGAAAATGAAAAAAGGAAGGTGAAAAATGAAGAATGAAAAGCGGCAACAGCCTTAGGATGTTTAGGGTGCAGCAAGGCTCATGGATAAAACGCTGCTGAGACCAGCTGGAGCATGGGTTCGAATACCCGGGCGTTACAGGCCAGTACTTCGCCGCCGTTCAGGAAGTTGTTGCCCCCCTGGAAGTCGCTGATGCGTCCACCGGCTTCGTGCACTAATAGGGCGCCGCCGGCTACGTCCCAGGCGTTGAGGCCGTATTCGTAGAAAACATCAAAACGCCCGCAGGCCACGTAGGCCAGGTCAAGTGCTGCTGAGCCAAACCGCCGTACAGCGCGCGCTTGCGTGGTTACTGCACGCAAGACCTCTATCCATGGCTCCATTCGGCTGAGGTTGTGATAAGGAAAACCCGTGGCTACCAAAGCCTGCGCCAGGGTGCTGCGTTCGCTGACGCGAATGGGCTGACCATTGCACCATGCACCTTCGTGGCGCACAGCACAGAACATTTCATCGTTTGCGGCATGATACACAATACCCAGCATCAACTCATCGCCCGAGCGCAACCCCACGCTGATCGAGTAGTGTGGCAAGCCGTACAGGTAATTGGTGGTGCCATCCAAGGGGTCAATGATCCAGCACAGGCTAGCGTGCACTGCTCGATCCACCGTCTCTTCTTCGGTGTAGAAACTGGCTCCGGGCAACAGAACGCGCAAACGCTCGACCAGCATTTGCTCGGCAGTACGGTCCACGTATGTAACTAAGCCGCTCCGGTGTTTCTCTTCGATGTGCTGTGGCTTCACCTGTTCGGCTTCCTGGCGTAAAAAAGCGCCTACCTCGCGTACTATCTGGCAGGCATGGCGGTTGAGTTGTGCTAATTCGCTTTGCGGCATGTGCTTCTGCGCTTTGCAGGCAAAAGTACGGCAGTAAGTCGAAGACCGAAGTTAGGGCTAGTTAAACCGGCCATTTCAAAACCGCACCCTTCTGTTCTCATCGGCAGCGGTATTGTGAAACACAGGCGAACGGATGATGTCGTTTGGGAATACGTAAACACCGCCGTTAGCATCAATATCTAAGTCGGCAGCCCAGTAGTAGGCTTGCCAGACCAATAGCGAGCAATACCAGTCGCTGCCATCGGCCCAATCATCGGTGGCGCACTCCGGAATGCGCGGTCGGTTGCACCCGCTGCTTCTCACTGTCGGTGAGCAGGGAAAGCGCTTTCGGGCAAAAATGGAGTAGCCGTCCTTCTGTTTCATTTGCTGGCGCCAGAACCCGGCAATGGCTTCTCGCTGCGCCTCCGATAAGTCAGCCCGAAGGCGAAAGCGGCTTCCCTTGCGCTTTTTGCACCAATAGTTTTCATTGGGAATCGGGAAGGTTTTAAGGCTGAGTTCAAATCTACCGGGCACGCAGGCTTTCGTCTCGCGCAACTGGTGTTCTCTGGGCAATTCTGGCCCCCAGGCTTCGATAACGTAGGCCTCTCGTAGCGAGTGATCAATGTCTGCGCCCGCCGCCGAGGTGCGCGAGATGCCGGCGGCATGCCCCCAACCACTGCCCACAGCATCAGGCGGTACGGGAGCACTGCCACATAACCCAAAGAGCACTAAATTAGGGCGTATCAGAATATCGCCGCTTTGGAAGTTCAGGCTCCTTTCTTCTAAGCGAGCAAAATCTATCGCCGGATTTAGCGCAAAGACTTCTGGGTTTGGGCTGAACAAAAGATGGCTTACCTCCTCCTCGCGTGTTTGCTGATAAAGAGCGTAGGGGTCGTAGGCGTAGATCGGTGCCCCGCGATACTCGCCCAGTATTTTGGCGTAGTCTGGCGTTGCTGTTCGCTCTCGGGTCACGCGATGAAAAGTTGCCAAATCGGTGTAATACCATCGCTGCCGGCAGTATTTCCGGCTGTTGTATTCGCGAGCATTTAGCAAAAAGCCAGCTGGGCTGAATAGTAAGGGCACAACAGCACATTCGGGCGTTCGGCCCAATCGCCCCGTATTCACGAAGTGTTCGGCCTGCTGAGTCGTCCAGAAGTTTTGTTCGCGGCGAAAACGGTGGATTTCTAAACGTTCTTCAGATGAGACACAAGAGCGCTCGATGCGCACAGGGTCAATAAAAAGTAAGATCAGCAAACTCCCCGCTATAGAATAGGCAAGCGTACTGAGCGGCCTTTTCATGGTATACCCTTCTGTTGGTGAACGAAAAAGTTCAGGTGCGTCAATCTTTCCTTTTGTCGAGAGAGTGATGCCGGAGGCTTTTCAAATCTTTATACTGTTAAGGCCGAAAATGTTATCTGCCGTCTGTCTGTAGCGAGGTCGGCGAACGTTCTAAGAATAGCAGTGCGTCGGCGCCGTATTTTTGCCGATGATATTTTTTGACGCTTATCTGAGCATTCTATATGCCTGTTGCTGATTTGCTTCGTCATCGCCTCGACCTCTCGCTGCGTCCTCAAGACCCGCAGCGCCCGCCGCATCGCCCTGCCTGGCGCTTCGTTGCGGGCTTACCGCCCTTCCTCGGCGGCCCGTACAGCAGTATGTACGTCAGCCAACCGTGGACCATCCGTCAATACGCCGGCTTTTCCACGGCCGAGGAGAGCAACGCCTTCTATCGGCGCAACTTAGCCGCCGGCCAGAAGGGCCTCTCTGTTGCCTTCGATCTGGCCACCCACCGCGGCTACGACAGCGACCACCCGCGCGTTGTGGGCGATGTGGGCAAAGCCGGCGTCGCTATTGACACGGTAGAGGATATGAAAATCCTCTTCGACCAGATCCCACTCGACCAGATGTCAGTCTCCATGACCATGAACGGCGCCGTCATACCCGTGATGGCCTTCTTCATTGTGGCTGCCGAAGAGCAGGGCGTGCCCCCAGAGGCGCTGAGCGGCACCATTCAGAACGACATCCTCAAGGAGTTCATGGTGCGCAATACGTACATCTACCCGCCCGCGGCCTCTATGCGCATCATTGGCGAAATTTTCGCCTACTGCGCCCACCGCATGCCGCGCTTCAACTCCATTTCCATCTCCGGCTATCACATGCACGAAGCCGGCGCGCCAGCCGAGATGGAGCTGGCCTACACTTTAGCCGACGGGTTGGAATACATCCGAACGGGTCTGGCAGCAGGCTTAGATATTGACGAATTCGCCCCGCGGCTCTCTTTCTTCTGGGGCATTGGGATGAATCACTTCCGCGAGATTGCCAAAATGCGCGCGGGCAGGCTACTTTGGGCCAAAATCGTAAAGCAGTTCAATCCCAAAAGCGCTAAAAGTTTGGCTTTGCGTACCCACTGCCAGACGAGCGGCTGGAGCCTGACGGAGCAAGACCCGTTCAACAACGTAGCCCGCACCTGCATCGAAGCCATGGCTGCCGTTATGGGCGGCACGCAAAGCCTGCACACCAACTCCTTCGACGAAGCTTTGGCGCTGCCTACCGACTTTTCGGCCAAAATTGCGCGCGACACGCAGCTGTTTATCCAGCGCGAGAGCGACGTCTGTCGTGCCGTAGACCCCTGGGCAGGCTCCTACTACGTGGAGAGCCTGACGGAAAACTTAGTGGAAGAGGCCTGGCGCCTCATCCAGGAGGTGGAGGCCCTCGGTGGCATGGCGCGCGCCATTGAGGAAGGCCTGCCCAAAATGCGCATTGAAGAAGCCGCTGCCCGAAAACAGGCGCGCATAGATGCCGGGCAAGACCTCATCGTCGGCGTCAATGTGTATCCTGTGCATAACGAAGCACCCTTTGAATTACTCGAAGTGGACAATACTGCCGTGCGCGAGGCCCAAATCCGCCGTATCCAGGAAGTGAAGGCCAGACGCGACGAAGCGCGCGTGCAGGCGGCGCTGCAAAACCTCGAAGCCATTGCGCGTCGAACACCAGGGCCGGGCGAATGGGGCCAACTGCTCGAAAAAGCCGTCGAAGCCGCCCGTGCTCGTGCTACCTTAGGCGAAATCTCGCAGGCCATGGAAAACGCCTTCGGCCGCTATTCTGCCACACCGCGTGCCATCACCGGCGTCTATGCCGCCGCCGTGGGTAAAAACGCCGATTTCGCCCGGGCACGCGCCATGGCCGATGCCTTCGCTGAACAGGAAGGCCGACGCCCGCGCATCTTAGTGGCTAAACTCGGACAGGACGGCCACGACCGCGGCGCTAAAGTCATCGCCACGGCCTTTGCCGACCTGGGCTTCGATGTGGACATCGGCCCTCTTTTCCAAACGCCCGCCGAGGCCGCCCGCCAGGCCGTCGAAAACGACGTGCACATCCTGGGCATCTCCTCCTTAGCCGCCGGGCATAAAACGCTGGCGCCGCAAGCCATCGCCGAACTCAAAAAATTGGGCCGCGACGACATCCTTGTCGTCGTGGGCGGCGTCATCCCGCCGCAAGATTATGACTTCCTGAAAAACGCCGGCGTGGCTGCCGTTTTTGGCCCAGGTACCGTCATCGCTAAAGCCGCTCAGGAACTGCTCGCCCTGCTTATGGCGGAAGCCGCTGCCCCCGAGCATTAGCGCCGACGCAAAGGCTACCTTTGCGGCCTTCACCCATCCGTCGTGCAGCGCGAATTTCTGCTCAATCTCCTCCTGTTGGTGCTGATCAACCTGTTGGTCAAGCCCCTCTTCATCTTTGGCGTCGAACTCGGCGTGCAAAACCGGCTGCCACTGGGCGATTATGGCCTCTACTTTACACTGCTCAATTTCGCCTATCTCTTTCAAATCATTGGCGACTTTGGCTTACAGGCATTCAACAACCGCCACGTCAGCCAGCACCCGCATTTAGTGGGCAAATATCTGCCCGTATTGCTGACGCTCAAGGTTTTGTTAAGCGCGCTGTACGTCTTAGTGGCCTTAGTGGCTGCCCATTGGGCTGGCTACGAGGGGCGCGCTGTACGGCTGCTGCTCATCTTGTTGGGCAATCAGGTGCTGGCACAGGGTATTCTTTTCTTGCGCTCCAACCTCTCTGGCTTGGGCCATTATCGGCTTGATAGCGCGCTGTCGTCGTTGGACAAATTGCTGATGCTCCTGACGTGCGGCGCGCTGCTGTGGGTAGCGCCGCCGGCGTATCTGTCGGCGGAGGCCTTTGCCTGGTCGCAGACACTGGCGCTGGGTCTGACGTTGCTGGTGGTGGGTGTTGTGTTGCGGTCTAAGACGCACGTGCCTTTTCGGCTGCCTCGCTTAGCCAGTCGTCGCTGGCGCGGTACGCTGGCGGTGCTGTTTCGCGAGAGTTTTCCGTATGCAATGGTTATTTTGCTTATGAGTGCCTATACGCGCTTAGATGCCGTGCTGCTGGAGCGTCTCCTGCCCGATGGGCGCTACCACGCCGATGTTTACGCGGGAGCGTATCGCCTGCTGGATGCGGCCAATATGTTGGGCTATTTGTTTGCCTCGTTGCTGCTGCCCATGTTTGCGCGCATGTTGGCCCGGAGGGAAGATGTCCGCCCCTTGGCCGGGCTGGCTTTTCGGCTTATCTGGGCGGGTGCGGTGGCGCTGGTGCTGTTGGTGTTCCTTGCCCGGGCCGATTTTATACGCTGGATGATGCCCGAGCGCGCCGATGCTTATCGTTGGGAGACGCTTGGGCTCCTCATGCTGGCTTTTGTACCTATAAGCGCCACTCACATTTTCTCTACCTTGCTCACCGCCGACGGGCAGCTGCTGCGAATGAGTCGCTTTTTTGCGGCAGCTATAGCGCTCGATGTGGCACTCGATCTGTGGCTCATCCCGCGCTATCAGGCGCTGGGCGCAGCTGGGGCGGCCGTGTGCACTCAGGTGTTCGTCGCTGCAAGCCTGATCGCGCTGTCTTTCAGGCGCTTCGGTTGGCGTGTCTCTGCGCGAGATGCCTGGCCGTTGCTCGCGTATGGAGCAGTGTTATGCGTCTGGGGCGCTCTGCTTTTTGAAATGACGGGCTGGCCCACCTGGAGCAAAATGGCTGCATTCGGAGCAGGCGCGCTGGTGGCTGCCTGGCTCTTTCAATTGCTTCCAAACTCATTTCCGGCTACCGGCGCGCATGCACGCGGCGACTCTTTGCACCAATAAAAAAGCCGAACACGGACTTTTCCGGCTCGGCAAGTAAAGAAATTACTAAACACGGGTTTCTTTATTCCACAAATGGTCGAATGTGGGCGGGATTAAAACTTTCGGAGCAGAGCGACAATATCTTCCTGAGCAACGGGCTTGGGAAGGAGCGCCAGTTTCGTATCGGTTCCGATTTCCGTCGAGGTTTCTGCCACCCAATACTGGTTGCCTGTTCGGGCTACAGCCACAATGCTGACAGGATAGCCCAAGGGCGCCTTCTCTAAGCAAAAGCGAGACTGGTTGAGGGAACCAGAGAGGGCTACCGCGCTGTTGATGTTTTGAAAGATAGCAAAAACGCGGGTATTGAGGGCGGTGAATTGGTCAGGTAAGGTAACGCAGAGTGGGCTTGCGGGTTCAGGGAGAATGCGCGCGCAATTGACCCATCCCATCTGTGCTACCTGCGTCTCGTAGCCAGCCTGGAGCATCCCAGATGCGGGCAACCACAGCACCGGCAGCGCAGGCGTATTACCGCCTTTCCAGCCCATTAAATTGCCCTGGGCGTCGGTGTGTGCCGTAAAAATGGCCATGTTGTTTTTAGGTGTAGCCACGGGTATCTGCACTTTGAGCGAGCGCCCTGCGCGCAAGCGCAAACGCTGACCTGCGCACGCAGCCTGCACATGCAAAACACCAGCGCTCTCCAACACACTACCCTCAGGGTAGGTGAGTTGCGACAGTTGGCGCGCCGCCGCCTCGCCTCTACGCGCCGTGAACACGGCCTCCAATCGCAAGTCAGGGCAGGTGCTGCAGGGTACAGGCACGCCGCTTTCACTCTCGAAGAGCGTCTCGCTGTCGGCTAAATGAAGGCGAATGCCCGCTGGCAGAATAAACACAGTGTCGGGCAGCGGCGTTCCGCGACCTTCCAGACGAAATGAAGCAGCAGTATTCCCAGGCTCTAATACCTGCTGAAACAGGGTGCTAAGGTCTTCGGCCACAGGCGCATAGGGCGTAAACTCGTACACATCCTTACGGCAGGAGCCGACCAGCAGCAAAGCCAGCGCTAAGGGTAATGTGTAGCCGATGTTTGTCTTCAGGTGCATGAAAGTGCGCGTCAAGTATGTTTTGAAGATGCGGGCACGCGCAAAAGCGCTGCCCAGAGTGTTTTCTCTGAGAAAAGATTAGCCGGTTTTGGGAAAAACGGACTCGGGCCTTTGGATGCAACGGAGCGGGCGAGCGCTTCCTGGAAGTGCATTACTTTTTATTTTTACCCAAAATCTGAGAAACGCCAACGCGAAGACCTACAATGGATTGGCGCTGCTCGATGGGGTAAGAAGGCAGGGTAATTGGTCGCAAAACAACGCGGAGATATGGCTCGGCAAATATGCGCGTGTGCGAAGCCACGTGGTAAAACCACTGGATGCTGCCGCCGGCGCTCCAACCGACGCGCGGACGATACACGTCGCGTCCGTCTCTACCGGGGGTAAAGGAAACGGGTTTTCCATTCGTGTCCAGGATAGAGCCGCGTTTGTGGAACAATATATTCAAAGAAGCGCCTGCATTCAGGCTAAGGCCCATGGCGCCTTTGCGCCATTCGGCGCCCACCTGCAGCGGAATATCCAGCAAACCAAAGCGGTTGTACGTTTTCTGGTACTCCGAGCCGTACTCAACGCCTACCGTATCGGTGACGCTCACCCATTGGCCGTTGATGAGTTTTTGGGTGATGACAATGTGGTAGCGAATGAAGTCAGGGTCGAAATATTCAAAACGTTCGACCCAGTGGTCGTAATGCAGGCCTGTGCGTAGCGCAATGTTAGGATGGATAAAATAAGACGCTCGCAGGCCAGCGTTGAAGGCCCCATCGGGCGTTTCAGTGCGCCGGCGCGCGGCGGCATAGGTGTCCAGTTCGCTGTCGTGCACGCGCCATTGAGGTAACGACCACGATGGGCCGCCATAGGCGTCGAACATCCACACGCCGCCTTTGTCGCTGAAGCTATAGCATTTTTTAGTGTTTTGAGCATTTGACTTTCTGGCGGCTAAGGGTACAGCAGCCATTTCGGGCAAGCGCGGTGCTAAGGGTAATGCCGCGATTGCTGGTGCGGGCAGGGCGTTCAGAGGAGGGTCTGCCTCCTTTGAAGTCTCTACCACGGGGGCTGGAGGCGTTGGCAGTTCGGCCACGGAAGTTTGAGGTTCGGGCGGGAATGACGCTTGACGCGGTGAGCGAGCGACGGCTGAGGGCTGTGCAGGCGGCAACGCCGAGTAGGGGGCAGAGGCACATGGCACAACCGTAGCCGGCGTTGCAGCGCTGTGGTCAGGGGCAGGCAATGCTTGAGCGGCCGATGGCGCGTAAGGGTGATTGGCCTCGTTGTGGGGTAGGGTAGCGCGCTGAGCAGTTGGCGTAGGGCGCCATTGCCATACGCCGATGCTGGCAGCTCCCAGCAAGAACAGGCCGGTAAGCCACCAGAAGACCACACGCCGACGCCGGCGGCGCAGGGCTGCGCTCACGCCTTCCCACACTGCAGGTGGCGGCGGCACCTCCGCATACTGAAGGCGGCGGCGAAACTGGCGGTCTAATTCGTGTTCGGGTCGTTCCATGGATGCGCGTTGGTTACTCGGCCGGTAAGGATAAGTGTGGGTAAAGCGTTTGCAGTTGCTCGCACAGCCAGCGCCGGGCTTTGGTCAGCTGCGAGCGCGAGGTGCTCTCCTGAATGCCCAGCATTTCGGCGGCTTCGGCGTGCGAGTAGCCCTCGATGGCTACTAAGTTGAACACAATCCGATAGCCGTCGGGCAAGCGGCTGATGAGGCGCTGCAGCTCGGCTTCCGACAGCTGGGCAATGGCGTCGGGCTCGATGGGCGCCTCGGGCAGCCGCTCCCAGCCGCTGCTCTCGTAGTCATAGCGTTGGCGCTGGTAGGTGCGCAGAGCCGTGTTGATGATGATGCGGCGAATCCAACCTTCAAAAGAACCTTGAGACTGAAATTGCTCCAGCTTGGTAAACACCTTGATGAAGCCTTCTTGCAAAATGTCAGCAGCGTCGGACGGCGTGCGGGCGTAGCGGAGGCAAACAGCGTACATTCGACTCGCATAGCGCTCGTACAACAAACGCTGACAACGGGCGGACCCGCGCAGACAACCCCGGATGAGTTCTTGTTCGTTCATCAACAGGTCATGTACTCGATATGTGTCGGCTTATGGAAAAAATAGCCGGGAATCGTCCCGAAGGTACGCAAATAACGCAGATGCAGAGCGGGCATTTTTCGCTGCCTTCTGGCAGAAGCGATTTTTTACGCAAAAATTACAGCACCGAGTGTTCGATAAAGGGCTGCCGGTTGGGGTAATCGGTCGTGTAGTGAAGGCCGCGGCTTTCGCGTCGGTGTGAGGCCGAGCGCGTGATCAGGTAAGCGATGGTGATGAGGTTGCGCAGTTCCATCAGCTGAGGGCTGATGGTGGTGGTTCGGTAGAGGTCTTCCGTTTCCTGGTAGAGCAGAAAGAGGCGGTCTAAGGCGCGTTTGAGGCGGATATTGGATCGCACGATGCCGACGTAGTACGACATGATTTCCTTGAGTTCTTTCAAGCCCTGAGTAATGAGCACCATTTCTTTCGGTTCGGTGGTGCCTTCGGCGTTCCAGTCGGGTACGTCGTCCTGGTATGTCCATTGTCCGACGTGTTCGCGCGTATCTTGCGCGATTCGGTGAGCGAAGACCATGGCCTCCAGCAGGGAGTTGGAGGCCAATCGGTTGGCGCCGTGCAGGCCCGTTGAGGAGCATTCGCCTGCGGCGTAGAGGCGGTGGATGCTGCTGCGCCCCCAGGCGTCCACGCGGATGCCGCCGCAGAGGTAATGACAGGCTGGCGCCACTGGGATAAGGTCTTGCATGGGGTCAATACCGAGGCTGAGGCATTTGTCGTAAATGGTGGGAAAATGAGCAACAAATGCGTCTTTGTCCAAATGACGGCAGTCCAGATACATGCAGTCAGTGCCGCGCTTTTTCATTTCGGAGTCAATGGCTCGGGCTACGATGTCGCGTGGGGCTAGCGATTGACGTCGGTCGTACAGGTGCATGAATTCCTCGCCGTCGGCGGTTTTCAGAATGCCCCCGAAGCCGCGCACGGCCTCAGAGATGAGAAAGGCCGGGTTTTCGCCCGCAGGATTGTACAGCGCGGTAGGGTGAAACTGGACGAACTCCATGTTTTCCACGCGCCCTTTGGCGCGGTAGGTCATGGCGATGCCGTCGCCGGTGGCGATAACAGGGTTGGTGGTGGTTTTATACACCTGCCCGGCGCCGCCTGTGCACAGTACGGTGACGCGCGACAGGAGGGTATCTATTTCGCCCGTTTCTTTGTGGAGGGCATAGCATCCGTAGCACTCGATGTCAGGTGTTACGCGGATGACCATGCGGCCCAAGTGGTGCTGTGTGATGAGGTCGAGCGCGAAGTAGTGCTCTAAAATTTCGAGGTTAGGGAGCTGACGGGCTGTTTCCATCAGCGTTCGCTGTATTTCCCAGCCCGTCAGGTCTTTATAGTGCAGGATGCGGTGTTCGGAGTGGCCGCCTTCGCGCGCTAAGTCGTAGCGGTTGGCGTCGTCTTTTTCGCGGTCGAAGCGAGCGCCCCACTCGATGATTTCACGGACGCGCTCGGGGCCTTCGTGTACGACTATCTCGACGATATCGCGCTTGCACAGGCCGTCGCCAGCGTCAAGCGTATCGGCGATGTGTTTGTCGAAGGTGTCTTTCTCCATGTCCCACACGGCAGCCACGCCGCCTTGAGCGTAGCGGGTGTTGCTTTCGCCGGTGTCGGTCTTGGTCAAGACCAGCACGCGCCGGTCGGGGTGCATTTGAGCAGCCTTGATGGCGAAAGTGAGGCCCGCAATGCCAGAGCCAAGGACAAGAAAGTCGGTTTTAATGCGCGCCATGTAAGTGCTTAAAATCCATAAACGAGCGTCAGCGACCAGGCCGAATTTTTCAGGTCGCCTACTAAACCGCTCAGCGTTTGGCCGCCGCCCACATTTTTGAGGCCGCGGTTGATGCGCAGGTGCAGGCCGATGTTGCCTAAATCCAGTCCGGCGCCAAGATGCCAGCCAAGGTCTAATTTTTCTAAGTCCTCTTTATCAAAGTTGATGGGATTGCCCTGTTCGTCTTTAAACTCGCCGTTCGCGTTGGCCAACAGGCTGGCGTTGAGGCCTGCGTGCAGGTTGACAATGCTCAGGTTGTACTCCAACGACAGCGGGACTTCGATGTAGGAAGATTTAATGGAAGAGATAAAGCTGTCGCGCTTAAACGTAGCGCCTTTAGTGGCGTACAATACTTCAGGTCGCAGCGAGAAATTGCTGTTACCCAGCGGGATTTTGACAAATGCGCCACCCAAAAGGCCGACACGCCCATTGCGGTCTTGCGCTTTAGCGTCGTCGTAGAGGTTGCTGCCCGTAACGCCTAAGCGGAGACCAAAACGCAGTTTGCCATCTGTCATTTGCGCGTGCAAAGGAAGCGCCGAAGCGCCGAGGAAAAGCAGGAGGATGAACGAGTGGAGTTTCATAAGAAAGAGAACAGGTGTGTTTTGTTAAGCGCGTAAAAAACGCTAATCAACGGGTTTTGTTGGAAAATACCCGGTTAAACTGAAGTTATGCTCCTCTTAAAATACAGAATATCCACACGGTTTGGCGACGTCCTTCTCAAAAAGTTCTGCGCCTCAAAGCGCATTCAAAAACAGAAGCGCCCGCCACCCTTGAGGCAGCGGGCGCTTCCGACGCCCATCCAAACGCCAGCGTTTGGCATCAATACATCACTAAGCGGCGGCGTGCGACGCCATATTCACTTTCTACCTGATAGGCGTAGATGCCCGGTTCTACAAGGTCGGCGCGGCGCAGCAGGATGTGGTTTTCACCTTTGTCATAGAGACCGCTCTGTGTAAATACTTCGCGACCTTCGCTGTTGAATACACGCAGGCGCACGCTGCTCTTTGCCGGAAGGGTAAACCACAGCAGCGTCATTTCGATGAAAGGATTGGGGCCGTTCTGCAGCAATTCCATGCTACCAGGATGGGTCGTTTGGTTAGGATAGGCGGCGATATTGCGGCTACTCATGAGAAAACGAATTAAAAGCGATTAGCAAGAATGCTTTTCTATTGCCAAAACCTGTGCCAACTCATGTGCAAAATCGTTAAGACTTATCAAATTCAGGGTTTTTCCCAATTCTGTCTTGGTGAAAAGACGGAGATGTTATTATTTTTGCAGCAGCAAATGCGGGATTAGCTCAGTTGGTAGAGCGTCAGCTTCCCAAGCTGAAAGTCGCGAGTTCGAGTCTCGTATCCCGCTCCAAAGGGTTCGGCGAGCATCGAGAGGTTTCTCTTGATGCTCGTTTTTTCTAACGGTATGGGTTTCTTTCGCATCGGCGGTGGTTTTGCGCGCAGCGCAGTGCTGGGGTGGGTGGTGTGCCTGCTGGCGGCCTGCGAAGACCCTTTCGCGCCGCCGGAACGGCCGCCGGTAGCTGCGGAAACGCAACATGCGTACTTTCCCTTGCGCATAGGCCAATACGCGGAGTACCGGATAGACAGCATCATTTTCGACTTTGGCCCCAGTGGTCAGACGGTGCGCGACACCGTGCGCCTGCAAGCCCGCGAGGAAGTGGTAGACACGTTCCGCGATGAAACCGGGCTACTCCAGTATCGCATCGAGCGCTATGAGCGCCCTTCTGACACGGTTGCCTGGGCGTTGCGTCGCGTGTGGGCTGCGGCTCGAACGACTACTCAGGCCATCCGCCAGGAAGAGAACCTGCGTTTCTTGCGGTTAGTGTTCCCCCTGACGCCTCGCATGCGCTGGGACGGCAACCGGTGGATTGACCCGACGCAGGAGATCGAAGTCGCCGGCGAACGCCTGCGCCCCTTCGTCGGCTGGAGCTACCGGGCCGACTCGGTGGACGTGAGCGCCCAAATCGGCACCTTCCGCTTCGACTCCGTCCTCGTCGTCACAGAAGTGGACTATACCAACGCCATCGAACGGCGCCTGTCTAAAGCCTGGTACGCCCGCCATGTCGGCCTCGTGCGGCGCGAGCAGTGGATTCTGGACTCCCAGTACTGCAATCAGACACCGCCACCCGCCGACTGCCTCACCCGACCCTGGGAACTCAAAGGCCAGAAAGGCTATATCCTGCGCCAGACCTTATTGCGCTACCATTGACGCCCATGAATTACATCCAGATAGGCTTTACCCGCAAAACGCACGGCATCCACGGCGAAGTGAAGGCCTACATCGAGGAGTCCTTTGAAGACCTCTTCCTCGAGTCAGAGCGAATTTTTTTAGAAATCAGAGGCATCAAGCACCCTTTTTTCATCAAAAGCATCCGAGGCGGCGGCGAACTCATCGTTGGCTTTGAGGACATCAATACCCGCGAAGACGCTCTGCGCTTGCAATCGCGGCCCATCTTCTTGCCCGAAAACGAAGTGCCCGTTGCACTCCTCGAAGCGCAACAGACCACCTCTCCGCGCGGGCATCTGGTAGGCTACCTGCTCGTTGACCAACAGGCAGGAACGGTGGGCGTCATTCAAGAAGTGCTCGAAATGCCCCAGCAGGAAATGGCCGTCGTCCTCTATCAGGGACGAGAGGTGCTCATTCCTCTGGCCGAAGCCCTCATTGTGGCCACCGATGATGCGCAAAAACAATTGCTCATGAACTTGCCGGAGGGGCTGCTGACGCTCTGACGGGCACGAAGCAGTATCCGATGGCGATGGCAAAGAGCAGAAATACGGCTAAGGAATACAGCTCGGCCCAGGCGCGCAGAAATTGCGCCAGCACCCACATCACCGCCACGGCCGCGGCCAGCAATGCGAGCAGGCGCCCCAACACCCACCCGCGCGACCACAAGAAGGGCGCTATGCCGATGAAATAAAGCGTTATGCCCGCCCATTTGGCCCAGGCAAACAGGCGCACGCGCACATAGTCGGCGCCGCCAGGTTCGAACGTCTCGGAGTCGTACAACAACAAAAGCGCCCGAATAGCGCCGTTTTCGGCTAAATCGGCAAGACCCACGGCTAGCGCCAGCGCCGCCAGCAACAAGTAACGCCAGCGGTGCGAAAGCCAGGCTGCCGTAACGGCAAATGCGCACATAAATAAGGTGTAAGCCAAAACAAACAAGCCATCGCGCGCGGTGGCCTGCAGCAGCGCTTCAATGCGCCGCGCGCGCTCTGGCGCAGCGCCCAAAACGACGTCCATCGTCTCGGCGGAGGGCGCCCACTCGATGGCCATCACGGCATCCCGAAAGGGTGGCGGCGTCTCAAACGACACCTCGCGCAAAGCGTTGGCCATCAGCACTGCCGCCAAGAGGGCCAGAAGACCCGCCAGCCCTGCCCAAAAGAACGGACGGCGGCTCCAAAAAGTCAGCAGGGCATTTTTGCTATTCATGACACAAAGGTAGCCCAAATAAAAACTGCTCCGCAAAGGCCCAAAACCTCTACGGAGCAGTAGCAAACCCGAGGCGCCTAAACGGCGCCGGTTTATCGCTTATCCATCATCTGTGTCTTCAGCACATTGCGCTGGCGGTCTTGCAGTTGCACCATGTACATGCCTTTGGGCAAATCGCCCACAGGCACATTGGCGCCTTTGGAGTATTCCAACTCTTTGACCTTTTTGCCGACCAGATTGAACATCACCACATAGCCCACATTTTCGGCAGGGTCGTTCACGGCAATGTACTCAACGGCTGGATTGGGATAAACCGAAAGCTCGGCTCTTGCAGCGCTCTGGGACGCTGCCGAACCCGCAAACAGGGTTAAAAAGAAAGACAGGAGTAAAACGTATTTCATGTATGAGGGCAAATTTTGCACTAAAGGTATGCGATGTTAACTGTGTGGACGGGCGCAAAGTTTCCAATTTTGGAAAAGATTAACGTTTATGCGGAAATGAGTACGCCTATAGATGCTCGCGAGGGTGCAAATGTTACCTTCACTGCTGCGCTTTTTTGTAAGAAGTCGTCTTTTATGCCCTTTATCAACTTCGAGAGGCCTGATTAGAAATGCTCGAAGGGTGTTATTGAGCAGTTTCAGGCGAGCAGGGCGACGAATTCGTCGAAGAGGTAGCGGGCATCGTGTGGCCCAGGGCTGGCTTCGGGGTGGTATTGCACGGAGAAGGCCGGGTGGTTTTTGAGGCGGATGCCTTCGATGGTGTTGTCGTTCAGGTTGATGTGTGTCGGTTCTACGATAGAAGGCGAGTCGTAGACGGCCGGTTCGAGCACGCCAAAGCCATGGTTTTGACTGGTGATTTCGCCCCGGCCGGTGAGCAGGTTTTTCACCGGGTGGTTGATGCCCCGGTGCCCGTGGTGTAGTTTGTACGTGGGTAGTCCGGCGGCTAAGGCCAGGATTTGCTGGCCTAAGCAGATGCCGAACAGCGGTTTGCCGTCCTGGAGCATTTGACGTGTCAGCGCTACAGCGTAGCCCATAGCAGCCGGGTCGCCGGGGCCGTTGGAGAGGAAGTAGCCGTCGGGGTTCCAGGCTTTGACCTCCTCGAAGGGCGTGCGAGCAGGAAAGACTTTCAGGTAGCAGCCGCGTTCGGCTAAGCAGCGCAGGATGTTGCGCTTGACGCCGAAGTCCATCACGGCCACGCGGTGGCGTGCCTCCGGGTCGCCCCAGAAGTAGGGCTCGGCGGTAGTGACGCGGCTCGACAGTTCCAGACCGGCCATGGGCGGCGTAGCCTCCAGCCGGCGGCGCAGTTCGGCCAGGTCGTCTATTTCGGAGGAAATGATGGCGTTCATGGCGCCGCGCGTGCGGATGTGCTGCACCAACGCCCGTGTGTCCACGTCTTGAATGGCCACGAGATGCTGGACCTCGGCGTAGTCCTGCAGGCTCTGGTCGGCCCGCGGACGGCTGTAGTTGACGCTGAAGTTGCGACACACTAAGCCGGCAATTTTGACGCTATTGCTCTCGACCTCGTCCTTCCGCGTGCCATAATTGCCGATATGGACATTGGTCATCACAAGGATTTGACCGAAATACGAGGGGTCGGTGAAAATTTCCTGATAGCCCGTCATGCCGGTATTGAAGCAAATTTCACCGGTAACGGTACCGATTTTGCCGGCGGCGCGGCCTTTGAACAGCGTGCCGTCTTCGAGAAGGAGCAGGGCGTGCGACATTCGTTTTTTGGGCGGCAAAGGTCTATAAAAGACAGGGCTTTCACTCGAAAAAAAACGCATTCCCTTGGTGGTATTTTTCCATAAGCCCTGAAGCAGCCCAGTCTTTATTGGAGTAGGCCTGTGGGGAGAACCCTCGGCAGATGTATCTCAAGTTAAATTATGTCGTCTAAAAGTCGGCAATGCGCCATTTTCGGCGCTCTTTGATGAGCAGGCGGTACCTTCGGCACAAATTTTGGCCTGGCGAGGGCGCTCTAATCGCATTTCATCCCGAAGGCAATTTTCCCTATTGTACGATACGACCGATGTGTGGCATTTCCGGCATAATCCACCTCCACGGCCAGTCCGTAGCAGAAGCGTCGCTGCGCGTCATGATGCAGGCTATGAAACACCGCGGCCCTGACGACGAAGGGCTGTTTGCCGAAGGATCGGTGGGCTTGGGCTTTGTCCGGCTTAGTATCTTAGACCTCAGCCCTGCTGGCCACCAGCCCATGTTTTCAGCCGATGGGCGCCACGTTATCGTATTTAATGGCGAGATTTTCAACTACATCGAGCTGCGCGAGGAGCTCAAAGCGCTGGGTTGTGCCTTCTGCACACAGACGGACACTGAGGTCATCCTGGCTGCCTGGCAGACCTGGGGCGAGGCCATGCTGCACCGTTTCAACGGCATGTGGGCCTTTGTTATTTACGACCGCCAGACGCAAACGCTCTTCGGCGCGCGCGACCGCTACGGGGTGAAGCCCTTTTTCTACGCGCAAAACGACGAGCGCATCCTCTTTGGCTCCGACATTCGCTCCATCGCCGCCGTGCTGGGCCGAAAGCCTACGCCCAACGACGACGCTATCTTCAACTTCCTGGCCTTTAACCGCACGGACTACGACGAGGGCACGTTTCTGAAGGAAGTCCAGAAGCTGCCGCATGGCCATTGCTTTCGCCTTCAGTTGGCGCCCGGAGCGCCGGCAGAAGAGCGCCGACTGCGCCCGCGGCGCTGGTACGACCTGCGGCGCGAGCTGAAGGAGCCGTTTTCATCGCCCGAAGAATACCGCGCTATGTTTGCCTCGGCAGTGGGTCTGCGCTTGCGCAGCGACGTGCCCGTGGGCGTATGCCTCAGCGGTGGGTTGGACTCCTCCAGCATCGTGTCGGTGTTGCTGAAGGACTACCAAAAGCGCGACTTGAACACGTTCTCAGCCATTTATGGGCAGGGGCAACACGGCGACGAGTCGGCTTTTATCCGGCTTTTTGATGGGCAAATTGCCCATATGCACTTCACACAGCCCGACGCCGACAGCCTGCTGGCCGATTTGGACGATTTGGCCAAAGCCCAGTACGAACCCGTGCCGAGCAGTTCCACCTACGCTCAGTACCGCGTGATGAAATTGGCCGCCGGCCGCGTGGTGGTCTTGCTCGATGGACAGGGCGCCGACGAGGCCCTGGGCGGATACCATTATTTTTTTGGATTTTATTTCAAAAACCTGCTCCGGCGCGGAAAATTGGGCGCCTTAGCCAGCGAGGTAGCGCACTATCTGGCCAACCACCGCTCGCTCTACGGGCTGAAAACCTGGGCCTTCTTCAGCCTGCCGCCTGCCTGGCGCACGCGGGCGCGCGTGATGCAGCGCGGCTATCTGCACCCCGATTTTTATCAGGCCCATGCTAATAATGGCGCCAACGTCATCAACGACGAACTGTACGGCTCGCGCTCGCTCCAGGAGGCGCTCATCAACCACTTTGAATACAAATTGGAGCACCTGCTCAAATGGGAAGACCGCAATTCGATGTGGTTTTCTCTGGAGGCGCGCGTGCCTTTTCTGGACTACCGCTTGGTGGAGCGCACGCTTTCGCTGCCCGACGAGCGCATCCTGCACCGAGGCATGACGAAAAGCATCCTGCGCCAGGCCATGCAGGGCACGCTGCCCGAACCCATCCGCCTGCGCCGCGACAAGGTGGGCTTCGAAACGCCCGAAGCCGAATGGTTTCGCACCCCCGCCTTTCAGCACTACATCACCGACCTGCTGCATTCCGAGCGCTACGCCCGCCGCGGCGTGATGGACATGACGCAGGCGCGCGAGATTTACCAGAAACACCTTGCCCGCCAGGGCAACTACTCGCGCGAAATCTGGAAGTGGATACACTTAGACAAGTGGTACGAGCAATTCATCGAGACGCCATGACGCTGCGAAACGCTTTGTTCAAATGCCTGCGCTATTCAGGTCTGCCCTGGCTGCTGCGCCATACCGTGCAGCAGCGGCGCGTAACGCTGGTCATGTTTCACGACATCGCTCCAGACTACGCTGAACGAGCATTTGCTTTTTTGAAGCGGGCGTACAACGTCATCGCGTTGGACGATTATCTGGAGGCGCGCCGCAAAGGCGACTCCCGCGCACTGCCGCCGCGCGCGTTGGTCATCACCTTAGACGACGGCCACGCCCGCAACCGCGAACTGTTGCCCATTTTAGAAAAATTAAACCTGCCGGTAACCATCTTTCTCTGCGCCGGCATCGTGGGCACGCGCCGGCATTTTTGGTTTAAGTACCGGCATCCTGACGTAAATATCGGCCATCTGAAAACGGTCTCGAATGCCGAACGCCTCGCTGCATTGGCCCGCGCTGGCTTCGACCCGCTGCGCGAGTGGGAGCAACCGCAAGCCCTCGACCGCCAGGACATCGAGCAAATGCGCTCGCGCGTCAATTTCCAAAGCCACACAAGCCTGCACCCCTGCCTGCCGCATTGCACCGACGAAGAGGCCTGGGCTGAAATCGCCGGCTCGCGCCAAACGTTGGAGCAGGACTACGGCCTGCGCGTAAATGCGCTGGCCTTCCCCAACGGCGACTACAATGCCCGCGATTTAGCGCTTGTGCGCCGCGCAGGCTACGCATGCGCCATTACGGTGGACTTCGGCTGCAACACCCTGCACACCGACCCTTATCGCCTGCGCCGCCTGAGCATTGACGACACCGACAATGAAGACGCCGTCTGCGTCAAAGCCAGCGGGCTGTGGACCTTCCTGCTGGCCTTGCTGGGCCAAAGGCGCTGGAAATCGCCGTATTATCGGCCGGGCACGATAGTTGCGGGCGAGGACACCCACAACAGCGACACCTCGTTTACGCCCGTTTCCGGTGCGTTGCGCCGCTTGTAAGTTGCTATTTATCAAAGTCATATCCAACTGTTTTGTCTCTCATGCTCTACACCTCGTACGCCGATTTAAAGAACGCCGGCTTGGTTGAAGCCTTAGATGCGTTTGTGGACGCGCATCCGAACGGCAACTACTTCCAGAGCAGCGAGTTTTTGCGCTTCATCGAGACGGTGCGCGGCTACCGGCCTTTTGTGCTCCTTTCGGCGAACGGCCAGGGCGGCCTGGACGGCTCGCTGATGGGCGTCATTCAGTCGGATGGGCGCGGGCCAAAGGCGTGGTTTTCGCGCCGGCTCATTGTGTGGGGCGGGCCCTTAGTGGCAGCCGACTCGGTGGCCATAGCGCGCCTCTTGCTGCAGGCGCTCAAGCAGTACGGGCGTGGGAGGGCTATTTTTATTGAATTTCGCAACTTCTTCGATTGCACGCCGCTGCACGAGGCGTTCGAAGCGTGCGGGTTTCAGTTCCGCCCGCACTTGAATTATTTGGTCAGAACCGACAGCGTGGAGGCAGCTAAATCGCGCCTGAGCAGCAACCGGCGTCGGCAGATAAAGACCAGTCTGGCAGCAGGCGCCGTGGCGATGGAAGCCGAAAGCGAAGCGGACGTGCTGGCCATGTACGGCATCCTGGAGACGCTTTATCGGGAGAAGGTAAAAAAGCCGTTGCCCGGGCCGGATTTGTTTGTGAACATGTGGAAATCGCCGTCGGCCAAGGTATTCGTGGTCAAGTACGAGGGCAAAGTGGTGGGCGGCAGCATCGGGCCGGTGTATCGCAATAAGGTATTGTACCAGTGGTATGTATGCGGCGAGAACGGCGTCATTCCGGGCGTGCATCCCAGTGTGCTGGCCTCGTGGGCGCCCATTGAGTACGGAGCACAGCACGGCTTCGACCATTTTGATTTTATGGGCGCTGGCCGGCCGGAAGAGGATTACGGGGTGCGCGAGTTCAAAGCGCGCTTTGGCGGGCAGGAGGTCTGTTACGGGCGTTATGAGTTAGTGCTCAACCGGCCGCTGTATCAGGTGGGTAAACTTGGATTGAAAATTTACCAATACATACGCTGATGAGAGTCATCTTCGACATCGGGCACCCTGCCCACGTGCATTTGTTCAAGCACTTAGCGCGCCTGCTCATGCAGCACGGCCACGAGGTGCTGTTCACGGCTCGCGACAAAGAGTTCGAGCTGCAACTGCTGGAGGCTGAGGGCTTCCCGTACATCAATTTTGGCAAGCACTACCGCAGCCTGCCCGGCAAGTTGTGGGGATTGGTGCGCTACGACCTTAAAATGTTGCTCGTGGGTTTGCGCTTCAAGCCCGACTTGTTTGTGAGCCACGGCACGCCCTATGCGGCTCATGCGGCCTTCCTGCTGGGGGCCAAAAACTTAGCCATTGAAGACACGGGCAACATCGAGCAGGTTATTTTATACCGCCCCTTCACCGACGCCATTCTGACGCCAGCCGTGCTGCCTAAAGACTTAGGGCCGAAGCAGATACGCTACAACAGCTACCATGAAATCGCCTACCTCCATCCGGAGTTTTTCACGCCCGACCCCAGCATCCGGCAATGGCTGGGCGTGAGCGAGGGCGAGGAGTACGCCGTCATCCGCTTCATCTCCTGGAACGCCACGCACGACGTAGGCCACCGCGGCATGAACGCCGACGACAAGGTGCGCTTGGTCAAAAAATTGGCTGAACGCATGCGCGTATTCATCACCTCGGAGCGCGGCGTGTCGGACGAACTGAAGCCCTACTGTCTGCGCATGCCGCCGGACAAATTTCACCACGTGCTCCACTACGCTACGCTGGTGGTCAGCGAGGGCACGACTACTGCCGTGGAGGCCGGCATTCTGGGCACGCCCTGCGTATATGTGAGCACGTTTGTAGACCCTAACTGTCAGGAAATGGAGCAGTTTGGGCTGATCTTCAACACCACCGAATCGGGCAAGGTATTTGAATTGGTGGACAAGGTGCTGGCCGAAGACCGCCAGACTTACCGCGAGCGCAGCCAGACCTTCTTAGCGACGAAGGACAACGCTACCCGTTTTTATTTCGATTTCATCATCGGCCGTTACGCCAAAAACGGCCAAAAACAGCTCAATCCGTCATGGCAACCCGTCTCCTCATAACCGGTGGCGCCGGCTTTATCGGCTCGAACTTGGTGGAGCACTTCTTGGACGACCCGCGCGTGGAGTTGGTGCGCGTGGTGGACGACCTGTCGAACGGCTACCTGGAAAATGTGGAGCCGTTCTTAGCGCACCCGCGCTACGAATTTGTGCGCGGCGACATCTGCGACTACGAGGTGTGCCGTCGGGTGATGCGCGGCATCACGAAGGTAACCCACCAGGCGGCGCTGGGCTCGGTGCCGCGTTCGTTGGAAAACCCTATGCGCACTAACGAGGTGAACGTGGGTGGTACGGTCAACATCCTGCACGCGGCCAAGGAAGCGAGCGTGGAGCGCGTAGTGCTGGCCTTTTCCTCCAGCACCTATGGCGACAGCCGCGAGCTGCCCAAAGTGGAGGAGCGCATCGGCAGACCGCTATCGCCCTATGCCGTGAGCAAGTACGCTGCTGAACTTTACGCCGAAGTCTTTGCCCGCGCCTACGGGCTGCCCTTTATCGGGCTGCGCTATTTCAATATCTTCGGCCCGCGCCAAAACCCGACCAATCCCTACGCCGCTGTCATTCCGATTTTTTGCAAAGCCTTCTTAGACGGCATACCGCCCAAAATCAATGGCGACGGCAACACCACGCGCGATTTCACTTATGTCGAAAACGCGCTGTTGGCCAATGAGTTAGCCCTCTTCACCGAAGACTCGAACGCGCTCAACCAGGTGTACAACGTCGCCTGCGGCGAGCAGGTAAGCCTCAACCAGATGGTGGACATGCTGCGCCGCATCAGCGGCAAAGACCTGCAGCCCGTTTATGGCCCTGAACGGCCTGGCGACGTGCGGCATTCGCACGCCGACATCTCCAAGATACGCCGCTGCCTGGGCTACGAGCCGCGCGTGTACATGCAAGAGGGCCTGCGGCGCGTCTATCAGTACTATGCTAAAACCCTGGCCGCCCAGCAGGTACCGGCCTAAAACGTATCCGAGACCATCTATGCGCGATTTTACGCTGACCGCCTATCGGCAATTGCTGGATGCCTTCTTGGAGGCTGGATACACTTTCCAAACGTTTGCCGACTATTTGCAGCGCCCGCAGCCTAAGGTTATTCTGCTGCGTCACGACGTGGACGCGCGTAAGCTGCACAGCCTTCGCTTCGCCCAAATCCAGCGCGAAAAGGGCATTGTGGGCAGTTATTATTTCCGCATGGTGCCGCAGAGCTACGACGAGGGCGTCATCCGCGCCATCCACGGCCTGGGACACGAGGTGGGCTACCACTACGAGGACATGGACTTTGCTAAGGGCGACCCGCACCTTGCAATTCAGCTCTTTGAACAACATCTGGAGCGCCTGCGCCGCATTGTGCCCGTCCGCACCATTTGCATGCACGGCAGCCCGCGCTCGCCTTACGACAACCGCGATGTGTGGAAGCACTACCGCTACCAGGACTACGGCATCGCGGGCGAGCCGTATTTCGACATAGACTTCCGACAGGTGTTCTATCTGACCGATACCGGCCGCCGCTGGGATGGGCGCTCCGTCAGCGT
Organism: Saprospiraceae bacterium; assembly: GCA_025056735.1. Taxonomy (GTDB): domain Bacteria; phylum Bacteroidota; class Bacteroidia; order Chitinophagales; family Saprospiraceae; genus M3007. Next base: position 5,620 of record JANWVR010000124.1, on the reverse strand, counting down.
GCGCGACAAGGTGGAAGATCATTTTGGCCTGACCTTCCACACCACGTTCGACATCATTGCCGCCGTGCGAAAGGGGCGGTTTCCGCAGCGCGCCATGCTCAACTTTCACCCGCAGCGCTGGACGGATAACCCATTGCTGTGGGTTGCCGACAAGTACCAGCAGTACGCTAAAAACGCCGTCAAGTACTGGCTCATTCAATGGCGAAGCGCCGGGGCGGCTATGTAAACCGCTCTGGATGAGCGCATTTTACCAGCCAAGTGGTATTGTTTACATGAAATGTTTTTAACCTGCCAGCGCGAATGACTCGTTGGCATAGTTTTGGAAAAAAGTTGATATCGGCTTCACCTTGCGACAAATCATTAAGACTTTTCTGCCTATGAATTGAATAATACCCTGCTTTCCCCCTTTCGGACATCTTCTGTCGCGCTGGACTCGCTGCCTTTCCTCTCCTTCGATGCAGCGGCGAGCATTATCCCTCTTTGAAAAGCTGCGGCCTTTTAAGGGCCCCCTCCTCTGGCGGCTTTCGGTAGCGCGTAATCTTCCCCTCCTCTAATCTCCTCTTGACGCATGGCGCGTCTTGTGCTGGTGAAGCATAACACATCTGAACGGCGCTGTGGGCGCTAATCCAATGCCCATAGTTGTCCATCCCGCCATTTAATCCGGCCCCCTACGGTACAGATTGCTCATTCTTCCCTTCACCTGCAAAACAAGCGCAACAATCCATGGCTGTACTAAACCATTTGACTTCGGCCCCTCGCTCTGTCCGGCAGCAATTGCTGGAGTACTTTCCGGAGGAAGCGGTGCAATTTATCGAGGCTTCGGTCCCGCCGGCTGTGTTGGCAGAGGCCGTATGCCTGCACACGCTTTATCCGGTCAACGCCAGCGTCGTTGGTGGCGACGGGGCGACATGTGTCATCAACATGCAGCGCATCAACGACATCCGCTACGTCAACAAGTTTTTCGAGTCCGTCAATGAGCACATGGCTCAGGACGGCTATTTTGTAGGCTGCGTGTATCCGCTGCACCGGCGTCGCGAGCGCGTGTTTGCGCGTTATCCGCGTCCGCTGAACAAGATTTACTACGTGGGCGATTACTTAATCCATCGCGTGTGGCCCAAGCTCCCGCATGTGCGCCGGCTCTATTTTGCTCTGACAAAGGGCCGCGGGCGGGTGATTTCGGAGATGGAAACCTACGGGCGGCTGTTTTCCTGCGGCTTTCGCTTTGTGGACGCCCGCGAGATTGACGGCATGATTTATTTCGTCGTGGCCAAAGAAAAGGCGCCCGACTACAACGAGGAAGCTACTTACGGCCCCTTCATCACCCTTAAGCGAGTGGGCAAAGGGGGGAAAATCGTTAAGGTCTATAAAATGCGCACGATGGCGCCGTATTCAGAGTACGTGCAAAAGTTCGTCTTCGAGCGCAACGGCGCTGGCGGCATCGGCACGGGTTCTAAGTTCAACAACGATCCGCGCATCACCAGCGTGGGCAGGTTTATGCGCAAGTACTGGATTGACGAGTTGCCCATGCTGTACAACCTAATACGCGGCGACTTGAAACTGTTCGGCGTGCGGCCCATCAGCCAGCATTATTTCAGCCTGTACCCTGAAGATTTTCAAGAATATCGCAAAAAATTCAAGCCTGGCCTCGTTCCGCCGGTGTATGTGGAGATACCCAAATCGCTGGAAGACACCGTCGCCATCGAGCGCCGCTACTTGGAGGCTTACGAACGCAACCCGCTCTGGACCGACATTCGCTACCTGTCCATCGCCCTGTATAACATTTTCATTAAGCGGGTGCGCAGTTGCTAAAAAAAGTGCACCTTTGTCGTGCTTTGTCCCGAGATGCTGCCGCTCTTTTCGACTAATCGTTTAATCCATTCAGTCGCTCGCGACCAGACGACGAGACATCTGAGAGAAAACTAATCGCTCACTCGTCATCATCCACTCATGAAAAGCGAACGCTCATGACCCAATTTCTACACCCGTCAGGAAAATTCTCTACACCACTCTCCGGCGCATCCACAGGCGAAACGCTGCTTAAGGCAAAGACCTCTCAAAAGCAGCATTTCGGCTGTTACCAAGAGTTCCTGTCTGCTTTCCTGGAGCGCGGTTATCGCTTTTGCTTTTTTCCCGAACTGCGCGACCCCTTCTCCCAGCTCGTGCTTCGCCATGATATTGACTTCGACACCCATCTGGCGCTGCGCATGGCCATCCAGGAAAAAGCGTTGGGTGTCCGCTCCTCCTTTTTCTTCTTGTTGCGGTCGCCGATGTACAACGTCCTGGAGCCACAGGATTACGAAAACATCCAGCGCATCCGCGAGCTGGGGCACGTCATTAGCCTGCATTTCGACCCCACGCTTTATTTAGATTTCGAGCAAGGGCTGCGGTTAGAAGTGGAGATGTTTCGCACCATCTTTAAAACGGACGTCAACATTGTTAGCCTCCACCGGCCCAGTCTGTTCTTCCAGCAGCACGATGCCCCCATCGCCGGTATTGAGCATACCTATCAATCGCGTTATTTCCGCAAGGTCAAGTACATTTCCGACTCTACGGGCGTATGGCGCTACGGGCATCCCTTTGAGACTGCCGAATTCATCGAAAACAAGTCCATACACCTGCTCATTCACCCCATCTGGTGGATGGTTGAAGGCGAGACAAACTTAGACAAGCTGCGCTGTTACTATCGCCAGCGGGTAGATGTTCTGAAGGCCAATTTTTCTGAAAATTGCATTCCGTTTCGTCAATTGAATGGCCATTTGTGAGCGCATAGGAGTGTTTGGTTGCAAGGCCACTACGCGCTTTTTGCTGGAGAACTTAGACATACCCTATCCTGTCCGCTACCTGATTACCCTGACGCCCGAAGCGGGCGCAAAGCACGACGTAGCAGACTACTGCGACCTGAAGCCCTGGGCAGAAGCGCGGGAGATGGAAGTGTACCAGGCGCGCTATTACTCGCTCAAGCACCCGGACGATATCGCGCACCTGAACCGGCTGCAGCTCGACATTGCCTTTGTCATCGGCTGGCAGCGGCTCATTCCAGCAGAGGTGCTCTCGAGCCTGCGCATTGGCGCCTTTGGCATGCACGGCAGCGCAGCCAACCTGCCACGGGGGCGCGGTCGCTCACCCATGAACTGGTCGCTCATCGAGGGCAGGCAGGCGTTTTATACCAACCTGTTTCTCTACGACCCTGGCGTGGACTCAGGCGACGTGGTGGACACCTTCAAGTTCCAGATAACGCCGCACGACACCGCTGAGACGCTGCACTTTAAAAATACGCTGGCGATGAAATACCTCATCGAGCGCAACATCGAGGCTATTGTGCGCAATGAGTTTCGCCGTATGCCGCAGGATACCTCGCTTCGGCCCACCTATTACCCCAAGCGCACGTCTGACGATGGCCTGATAGACTGGGAGTTGGATGTGGCGGCCTTAGAGCGCTTCATCCGTGCCGTTACGCGCCCGTTTGCCGGTGCGTTCACTTTTGCTGGCAGCGAAGTGGTGCGCATCTGGCGCGCGCAGGTGTTCGATGTGAACGACTTCGGCTACGAGCGCGCCCTGCCGGGAACGGTGGTGGCCATCTTCGAGCGAGGCCATTTTTTGGTAAAATGCTTTGGCGGACTGCTGCTTGTTACAGAGTACGAAAGCAACGCGCCCATCCAAAAGGGCGTTAAGTTGGACAATAACGGCCGCGAAATCCGGCACTTTCCGCGTAATCCCCAGGGGTTCTTCGACCTGTCTGAAGCATGAGAAGCAAAAAAGATTGCCCGGCATTGGAGCCGTTTCCGAGGCCGGGCAATCGTTGAAACGTATTGCACTGTATTAGGCGGCCCGTTAAGAGGCGAGTTTCGAGGGGCAAATTTTGCCGAAACGGGCGCTCCAACGGGTTTTAGTTCATAGCCACCGTCGAGGCGGAAGCGCTGGAGCGCGGACGGTGTACGTATTGTACGCGCACCGAGCTCACCAATGCCGGGTCATCCACGTGCAGGTTTTCGCCCAGAATAAAGGTGTAGGCGCCGCTACACGTAAACACGGGCTGGTTTTCGTAAATTCCGTAAGTATAAGGGTCGGCTTTCAGCTGTCCGGTGTGAATGTTCAACGAGGTCATGGTGGCAAAGCGTTCGCTGTCCACCAATGGCGTCAGTTTGCCTTCCGCGTTTTCTCTGGGAAAGACTACATAGAAAAAGCGGCCATTTGGGTCAATGATGCCCAGGTAAGGCGCGTTAGGCGCGCTGAAGCGAAGCACGAACGACTCGCCCTTGTAAACGGTTGCAGCGTCTGTCCATATCTTGGCCGGCCGTTCGGAGGCCTCTGCAACAGGGGCTGGCGCCTGGGCGAGCTGAGTGATGGATACGGTAGGGTTCTGCGTTTTCCAGGGCGTGGCTAAGAAAATCGCTGCGAGGGGAATGCTAAGACTAATGGCTACTTTCATAATCGGCAAGGTTGGTTAGAAACCTGTTTGTCGTAGATTAAAAATTCATGCCAACTTTAGGGTAACTGTATTTGGGCAGGTTAAATTTTTTTGCAAGGCTAAAAACCAAAGGCCATTTACCATACGGTGGTTTTTTCGGAAGTAACGGTTATGACTACTGAGGAAGCGCATTTTTTCAGGGAGCGCTTACTCGCCTGGCACTCCGGGCATCAGCGTCCTTTGCCGTGGAAGGGCGAGCGCGACCCGTACAAGGTGTGGCTGTCGGAAATCATCCTGCAACAGACCCGGGTGGAGCAGGGGCTGCCGTACTACGAGCGCTTTGTGGCGGCTTACCCCACTGTGGAGCATCTGGCGCGCGCACCTTTAGATGACGTGCTCAAGCGCTGGCAGGGTTTGGGTTATTATAGCCGGGCCAGAAACCTGCATGCGGCAGCCCGATACATCGCCTTCGAGCGCGGCGGCGCTTTTCCCAGCACGTATGAGGAAATCCGGGCCTTGAAGGGAGTAGGCGATTACACGGCAGCCGCCATCGCCTCCTTTGCCTTTGATTTGCCGCATGCGGTGCTCGACGGCAACGTTTATCGAGTGTTGGCGCGCTTTTTCGGCATCGAGACGCCTGTAAATACGCCAGAAGCGCAAAAGCGGTTTTCAACCCTAGCCCAGCAACTGCTCGACCCGAGCCGCCCAGGCGCGTACAACCAGGCCATTATGGACTTTGGGGCGCGCCACTGCCGCCCCCGGCAGCCGCTGTGCGAGCAATGCCCCCTGGCGGAGCGCTGTGTCGCCTCCCGACAGGGTCATGCAGAGGCATTCCCTCGAAAAAATCCGCCTACGCCGCGCCAGCACCGATTCTTTTTGTACGCCGTCTTTCGCAAGGGCGACATGGTATGGGTGCAACAACGCCCTGCCGGCGACATCTGGGCTCACCTGTACGAATTTGCCTTGTGGGAAACAGACGCCCTGCCCGCCGAACCGGCGCAAATAACACCTCAATTGGTTGAGCGCTTTCTTCCGGAGGCATCCAGTAGCGTCGCTTTGAAAGGCATCTTTGGCCCTTACCGGCAAACGCTCTCGCATCGGGTGGTGCACGCGCTCTTCTTTGTGTTTGAGGCGCCGGCTGACGCCACAGCGCTGACGCCTAACCCGAAGCTCGATACCCCATTGACCGCCACCTGGATGCCCGTAGAGGAT
>JANWVR010000112.1 GCA_025056735.1 Saprospiraceae bacterium | reverse complement strand
GTGGTGCACGCGCTCTTCTTTGTGTTTGAGGCGCCGGCTGACGCCACAGCGCTGACGCCTAACCCGAAGCTCGATACCCCATTGACCGCCACCTGGATGCCCGTAGAGGATGTGGAAAAAAAACTTGCCTTGCCGAAGGTTATTGCCCAATTTTGGCGGGAAAAAGTCCTATCTTGTTACTAAAATGAAATTCTTCATCTTTAAGTTTCCCAGGGCTTACCTGAATGGACGTAGAGGCGCAACGAGAAATACCTGCCTGGCTTTTAGTGCCCCTGGCGCTTTTTTTATTGAAAAGGGCACTACTCTTGCTAACTTGTGCAAAGTCAGTTATCCAGACCCGTGAACCCACTTCGGTGCCATTGCCCACGAGCGCTCATGCAGTATCGGCGAATAAAGTTTAGCGCACAAGCAACCGCCCTTGAGTGACGCCAGCGTCGGTAGTTAAGCGATACAAATAGGCGCCTGAGGGCAGGGTGGGTAGTGCGATTTCGCGCGCTGAGTGGCCGGCGTCCCACAGGCCCTGGTGAAGCGTTCGAATGAAACGCCCTTCCAGGGTGAACAGGTCGAGCCGGGCCTCTAAGGGCTGTTCGGAGCGCAGCTCCAACCACACGTAGCCGCGTGCAGGATTGGGAAATAGCCGCGCTGAAGCCTGCTCGGGCGCCAGCGTTACGCCCGAGGACGGGTGGTGATACAAAGGCGACTCCCATAGCCCGCGCCCGTACGTGCCCGCGAAGAGGGCGCCTGATAGATAATTGATCTCCAATTCATAAACCCGAACGTTGGGCAGGCCATTGAAGAAGCCAATCCATTTGCCCTTAAGGTCGTCGTTGGTGTAGGCCACAAACCCAAAGCCGCCTACGTAGATGCCGTTTTTACCGGTATCTTCCCACGCAGCGCAGTACTTCGCGCCGGAGGGAAGGCCGGAGGTAATGTTTTCCCAGGTATTACCGGCGTCGGTGGAATGATAGACAGCGTTAGCCGTTACAATAAGCAAGCGCTCTGCCTGTTGCGGATGTACGGCAATAAAGTTGACATAGTTCGTCCAGGGGCGGTTGGTGATTTCTGTCCAGTCGTTGCCTCCGTTGGCGGTGGTGAAAAGACGTGCTGTACGGGCGGCATACAGGCGCTGGTTGTTGGAGGGCGCTATTTTCAGTTGGGTGAAGTTCCCATCGGCGAAATTGGAGATTTTTACCCAGCTGCCGCCTCCGATGGTGCTTCGCCAGATGTCGGCAAAGGCTACGTAAACGGTTGTAGGAACTTGTGGGTCCTGCTCGAAGGGTGTTACCCAGGCGCCGTTGCCCACGCCGGGTGGCCTCATGATGGAGGTGTACGAGTTGCCCTGGTTGTTGGAGCGGTACATGGAGCCGTTTTGCGAAGTGCCGTAGAGTATCTGGTCGTTGCTCCAGTCCACGAATGTTTCCATGCCGTCGGCGCCGAGCCAGTCGAACCAGCGGCGATCTGGGCCGCGCATAACGCTGGTACCATTATCTTGGGAACCGCCTGTAACTACGTTGGGATTGGTTTTGGAAACACCTATTTTGTAAAATTCGCGAATGCACAGGCCATCGGTGCGATTGATGAAGGTTTGCGCGCCATCGTTGCTGATAAAAAAGCCGCCGTCGGTACCTATGTATAGGCGATTATCTACAAATTTAAGGATATCCACATCGGCGTGCACGTAGCCAACGCCGAGGTTTTTAGCCGTCTTAGGCACCCAGTGCGAAGTAAGAAAGAAGGATTGGCCGCCGTTGGTAGATTTCCACATGTTGATGCCGGCGATGTGTACCTCATTGGCGTTGGATGGATGAGCAGCCACATCCATGTCGCGCGGGGCCTGGCCGTAGGTGTCACTACCGGTGGCACTGTAGCCGAAGTAATTGATAGAGTCGCCGCTTATTCGTTTAACGAACGATGTTCCGCTGTTGTTAGACGAGTAAAAGCCTCCAAAGACATCGTCGTCAGCTTCCAATACGTACACGACGTTGGGATTCGCAGGGGTAACGGCCATCATTTTGTAGTGTGCATCGGAAGTGTTGAAGCCGCTGAGTTCCTGGAACGACGCTCCGCCGTCGGTAGAGCGGTAAACGCGTGTGCCTGAAAAGTAGATGACGTTGGGGTCTCCAGGTTTGAACTCGATGTCGTAGCCTTTCACGTTGCTACCACTGACGCCAGGCACGGGCGTCCAGGTGCTGCCGCCGTTAGTAGAGCGGAACAGGCCATTTGACTCCGAGACAGCATATACTACGTTTGGGTTGGTGGGGTGGTGTTGAATACGGCTCACCTGCCCGTTGCCGCTGACGTTACCGGTTGCGAACCACGTTGCACCTCCGTCGGTGGAACGGAAAATACGCCCGTTAGTGCTGCCCCACAGGTAATCGTTGCTGTTCCAGGGCGAGATTTCTAAGGCATACACATCCACGGTGGAAAAGTTGTCGGTCAGTGGCGACCACGTTAGGCCGCCGTCCAACGTCTTCCACACGCCGCCCGTAGGGCTGCCCACGATGATATGGTCGGTATTTTGCAAATCAATGCCGATAGAAGTTACGCGGCCGACGCCAGGGTTCCAGCTCGTGGTGGCATTCCAATACGTCGGCCCCAGCGACTTCCAATCGCCGCCGAAATGGCCTGATTCTTTCTGCTCACTTTCGGCTTTCTTCCGGAAAGCGCGTGCTTGTTGAGCCAGTTCGTGGTTGGGAATTTTTATGCCGCTCTCATCCAGCTCCATCGAGGCTACGTATTCCCAGCGCTTATAGTGCTTGTAGCCCGTGCCCTGACCGCGGCCAACGCGCTCGAAATAGGCCTCAGCTTCGCGCTGAATTTCACTCAGCGGGTACGTACCCGCCTGTATCATTTCTAAGTATCGTTGGCCAAAAGCGGCATAGAAAGGCCATGAGGCAAGGCAAAAAAGGAAAGTGAGCGTTCGCATAGGGGCATTGTTATTTTGTGTTAGTAGCTGTTATGGGTACCCGCAAGGTTTCATTAGCTAGGATGCCGACATGGCATTTACCAGGTTAAAAATAAGAAGTGTTACTGTATTGCCCACTTCTTTTTTTCAATGGCATCCGGCCTTGTGGCTTTGAAAGGCATCTTCGGCCCTTACCGGCAAACGCTCTCGCATCGGGTGGTGCACGCGCTCTTCTTTGTGTTTGAGGCGCCGGCTGACGCCACAGCGCTGACGCCTAACCCGAAGCTCGATACCCCATTGACCGCCACCTGGATGCCCGTAGAGGAT
>JANWVR010000111.1 GCA_025056735.1 Saprospiraceae bacterium | reverse complement strand
GGCCTCGTGGTCTTTGATTTGCTGGCGTGGGAAGCAGTACCGCTCCCACAGCGAATGGGTGTCGAAGGGCCGGCCGGTGGCGACGCTCTCGCGAATGGCATAGATGTAGGCCAAGCTTTCGGTGCGTCGGCGCAGCCAGTCGGTGATGGCGAGGGCCGGGTCGCCGTGGCCGGGTATGAGGCGCGTGAACCAGTTGCGATCGTGGATGCGGGGGAGTTTCTCTAAGGTGCTGACGTACTCGACGCTGCTATGCTGGATGATGGGAAATTCTACGTTGGACAGATAATCGCCGGCGATGCACAGGCCCAATTGCCATACGACGACCATCATGCTGTCGGCCGTGTGGCCAGGGGCCAGGTAAAAGGATAACTTGGTAGTCTCGTGGCGATATTGCACGCCGTCGCGATAGACCTTGAAGTCTACGTTAGGGTATTCTATCGGGTAGGTACGGCGGATGTAGTACTGCTGGTCGAAGTCAAGGATTTGCTCCAGGATGGCGTCTTTATTCGGGTTTTCGGCCATGAGTTCGGTAGCGAAGACTTTATCGGCCTTGAAGGCGCCGGCGCCGATGATGTGGTCGTAATCGGAGTGGGTAAAAACTAAGAACAGCGCGCGTCCTTCGCGAAAGGTATCTACGTACTGACGGATGGCGGCTACTTCGTCGGGCAGCCAGGCCGGGTCCACGACGAGCATCAGGTCGTCGGTGCGGACAACCGTCGTGTTGGTCTGGTAAAGCGCGCTTTGAAAAACAGTGATGTGTGGGTCGCGGTAGAGGATTTTACTCATCAGGGTTCCCGGTTAAGTAAACAGTTGAAGGGAGCAACGCAAAAGGCGCTATCTTTGGCCTTGCTATAAAAACAAGCAGGCGCAAAAAGTTGCACGAGCGAAGGGCAAATATAGAAATAAACCGGGCGAGCGCCTGACGAGTGAAAGAAAAATGGGAAGTATTGTTGCTATCGTAGGGCGACCTAACGTGGGTAAATCCACCCTCTACAACCGATTGGTAGGTTTTCGAGACGCTATTACCGACGACTTTTCCGGCGTTACACGCGACCGCAAGTATGGCTTTTGCGAATGGAACGGTAAGCGCTTCACCGTGGTGGACACGGGTGGCTTTGTGCCCTCTTCGAAGGATGTCTTCGAGGTAGCCATCCGTCAGCAGGCGCGCATCGCCATCGAAGAGGCTGCGGTCATTCTTTTCATGGTGGACGCGCAGACGGGCATCACCGACTTAGATGAGGAACTGGCTAAGTTGCTGCGTCGCTCCAGCAAGCCGGTCTTTCTGGTGGTCAACAAGGTGGACAGCTTCCGCGCCCAAGTGGACGCCAACGAATTCTGGAGTCTGGGCTTTCCCAACACTTTCTTTATTGCCTCTATCACGGGCAGCGGCACGGGCGACCTGCTCGACGCCGTGGCTGAGCAAATCACCGAAGAGCCGCCCATAGAAACCGACCTGCCCAAGTTCGCCATCATTGGGCGGCCCAACGTGGGCAAGTCTTCGCTGACCAATGCCCTTTTGGGCGAAGAGCGCAACATCGTAACTCCTATTGCCGGCACCACACGCGACCCCATTCACAGCGTGTACAATAAGTTTGGCAAGCAGTTTATTCTTATTGATACCGCCGGCATCCGCAAGAAAACGAAAGTGGAAGAAGACTTAGAGTTCTACTCCGTCATGCGCGCCATTCGGGCGCTGGAAGAGTCCGACGTCTGCCTGCTCGTGCTGGATGCTACGCAGGGCATCGAAGCCCAGGACCTGCACCTGCTGCGGCTGGCCCAAAAGCGCCACAAGGGCGTCGTCATCCTCGTCAACAAGTGGGATTTGGTGGAAAAAGAAACCAATACCGCCCGCGACTACGAAGCGGCCATTAAAAAACGCATCGCCCCTTTCGACGACGTGCCCATTCTCTTCATCTCGGCTTTAGACAAACAGCGCATCTTCCAGGCCATTGAGGCCGCTTTGCAGGTGTATGAAAACCGGCAGCGCAAGATCAAGACCTCTGAGCTGAACGAGCTCATGCTCGAGATCATTGAGCGAACGCCACCGCCATCGGTCAAGGGGCGCTACCCGAAGTTCAAATACGTCACGCAGCTGCCTACGCACTACCCCTCGTTCGCTTTTTTTGTCAATAACCCCAACTGGGTGCGCGACACGTATGTGCAGTTTTTGGAAAATCAGCTGCGCCAGCACTACAACTTCAAGGGCGTACCTATTGAGATTTACATGCGGGCCAAGTAGGCATAAAAAGCAAAAAGGCGGCCCATCCGTTGTGATGAGTCGCCTTTCTGTTTTGCGGCGTGAAGCACAGGTTAGTTGTTTCCGCCTTCTACTTTAATAGCGCCGCCGCGCTTTTTCTGCTGCTCAGCATTGCCCTCTTGTACGGCGCCACCGCGCTGCTTTTGCTGCTCGACGTTGCCCTCTTGCACAGCGCCACCACGCTGCTTTTGCGGGTCTTGCGGAGGCGTTTGCGGCATCGGCGTTACTGCTGGTGCCTTCGGAGCTGGCGCTTTCGGCCGGGTAACGCTGGGCTTAGCGCCCGGCTTGCTGGGCTTAGCCGGAGGAAGCGAGGCCACATACTCGTCGAAGCGACGGCGCGCTTCCGTGTTCACGCGAGCCGTGCACTCCTCTTGTTTCATTATGCGGTACTCGTCCAATTTCATCGCAATAGCTTGGGCGATTTCCTGCTGTTGTTGTTCTTTTGTTTTGTAAGCCGTCAGCGTAACAAGTGCTGCAGCAATTACGGTGAGAGCCAAAATCAGTTTCTTATTCATGCGAAAAAGCATCTTTTTAAGGTGAGCGAATTGCGGTTTACTGGATCGTTTGCTGAGCAGCGTGTTCGGCCTTCAGGCGTTCGAGTTCTGCGGTTACGCGGGCTTCAAATTCGGCATCGCACTTGGCGTTTTCTTCGCTGTCAATCTTTGCTTTTCCGGCTTCTACGCCTTTGGCGATTTCAGCCTCTACCTGTTCGGGAGTCAGGAGCTTTTCGCCGCACGAAGACAGGCCCAGCGTCAGCAGGCCAGCAGCGGCCATGGTTAACAGTGTTTTTTTCATGTTTGAACTACGGTTTGCAAGTTTTTTAGAAAATCGAGGACAAAAGTAGAACGTCTTGCGTTCAGCCGATATACGTTTGCTTTTTTTTAAAGGATAAAATGCGTTTTATTAACGAAGCAGGGTAACGTCGCCCACGGCGGACGGCATGAGGACGCCATCGCTGCGTCGCCACGAAATGCGGTATAGATAGACATCTGAGGGGGCAGGCTGGCCGTTGACGGTGCCATCCCAGCGGGCTTTAGGGTCGGTGCTGTCGAAGATGAGATTGCCCCAGCGGCTGAAAATCTGCATGCGCTCCACCTGGGCGCTGCCCTCCAGCACCGTCATTTCAAAAAAGTCGTTGTGCCCGTCGCCGTCGGGCGTGAAGGCGTTGGGAAAACGCACCAACGGGAACAGCAGGCGGAAGGTTTTCTCAGCCACCCGCACGCATCCTTGCGGCGACACAGCGCGCAGAGTGTATCGAATGGCTGCCGAAGCGGTGTCGTTCGAGGCCGGTCGCACCTCGATGTTGGGCGTGTTGAACGGCAAGGTTTTAGTGTCAATGATGGTTTCCTGCCAGGTAAAAGTGAAGCCGTTGAGGTTTTGCGGCGGCGTTACGGAGGCAAACAGTTGGAGGCTTTTGCCCAGGTCAATGCGGTTGGTGTCGGGCACGCTGGCAATGTTCAGCGTGAAGGCTGGCACAGTCGTTACGCGCACGGTGTCGCGCAGGGCACAGGTATCGCCGTATAGGAACGCTACAACAAAGGAGGTAGTCGTATCCACTGTAGCGGAGAGGAGGGCCGAAGTGGCGCCCGTGCTCCATTCGTAGCGGCCGCTGGGGCCGACACCTGTGGCGGAGAGCACGACGCGGTCACCGGCGCAGATGGTGGTATCGGCAGATGCCCGCAGTGTAGCTGAAAAGACGGTTACGATGAGCGACCGGGTGAGGTTACATAGCCCATCGCGCGCGGTAACCGTGTAAACGGTATTTTGGTTGGGCGATACGGTGGGCGCGGGCGCGTTGAGTGTCAGTCCCGGGTCGGGCGGTGTGGCTGTCCAGGTGTATTGCACGCCGGGAGCGGGCGGAGCAGTATTCAGGGTTAGCGGCTCGCCCGGGCACAGGCGCGGGTCGGGCGGGAACTGGATGTTGAGCCCTTCACCGTCAATAGTTACCCTAACGGTGTCGCGCAATTGGCAGCGCCCGCCGTAGGTCAGGGTGATGACGTAGGTGGTAGTCGTATCAGGGCTCACTAAGACCGATTGTGCTGTGCTCAGCACTGTGCCGTCGGGCAGACGCCTCCATTCAAAGCTGCTGCCTGGCGTATCGGTCAAGGCCAGCAAGCGCGCCGACTGACCTCTGCAGATGGTGGTGTCGTTGCTGACGTCGAGCATAGCGCGCCGGACAGCGACGCGCACCGAGTCGCGGCCGGTACAGCCGTTATTGGTTATAATATAATAGGTAGCCGTTTGCGTCGGCTGAAACACTGGCGCTGGTGCGTTTATCGTGCCGAAGCCTGGGTGAGTGGAGGTCCAGGTGTAGCTGGCGTTGGGGTCGAACAGGCCGTTGAGGACCACCGAGTCGCCTGGGCATACCGTCAGGTTGGATGGCGGCAGCAACAGCGGCGCTAATGGGCGGAGGAGGACGGTGGCCGATGCGCTCACCGGGCACCCCTGGAAGGCGCCGCTGACCGTGTAGGTGGTAGAAGCCGTGGGGCGCACCCACACACTGTCGCAGGTGGTGCACGATAGGCCCGTAGTCGGTTGCCAGCGAATGTTGGTAACGCCCGGGGTGTACGACAGCCGCAGCAGCACACTATCGCCTGGGCAGAGGCTGCTTTGTTGAGGCGTAATGCTCATCGTGGCGGGAGGCACGACATTCACCACAGCCGTGGCAGTGTCGGCACAGAGGCCGGCGCGGACAATGCGCCGATATACGGTTGTTTCCGTAGGGCGAGCGAGGAGAAAGGGCAGCGTATCGGCTGACAATAGCGGCGTGGCCGGAAGGCGCGTCCAGCGGAACGAAATGCCGGGAAAGTCGGCGGCGTTGAATGGCGGTGTTCGCAGCCGCACGGTGTCGCCAAAGCAGATGGTTGTGTCTTTGGGCAGCAGGCTCAGATTGGCCGGCAGGCTGTCCACAAGGATGTAATATCTCTTTTGCCGGACACAAGGAGAATACTGGGCCGTGAGGGTGTACAGGGTAGTGCGTTCGGGCCGGGCGATGGCGCGTCTGCCGTTGTTGGTGATGGTCAGTCCCTCGGTGGGCGCCCAAGTACACGTCCAGCCGTGGGCGGGTAGTGCTGCACCGATATCCACCGATTGCCCCCGGCAGAGGCGCAGAGTATCTTCAGTAGGAAAGAAGTTGATGGTGTAATTCTGCACAAACACTTGCTGGCTGTCCACGGTGGGAACAGGGCAGGAGGACGACGTTATCGTCACGTAGTACGCAGTATGTTGTGTGGGTAGCGCTATTGGATTTGCCGCCGTACTGGTAAAGCCCGGCGGGTTGGAAGACCAGCTGTATGTGGTGTTGGGCAAGGGCGGCCCGCCCAGACGCACCGTATCGCCCAGACAGAACTCTTTGATAGAAAAAGTTAGCGTGTACTGAGGCGCCTGGCCGTCGAGCACGATGACGCGCACAGTATCGGAGGCCGTGCACATACCTGCGGCATTGGTAGCGGTAAAAACAAAGGTGTAGGTACCCGTGGTCAGCCCTGAAATGCTGGGAGCGAAGCAATTGTAGCAACTCAGCCCTGGGTCGCCTGTCCAGCTTAAGTTGGGTCCGATGCCGAAGTCTGTCATCCGGGGCACTAATCGGATTTTGGAGCCATTGCATACGACAATGCTATCGGGCAATTGAACGGAGCAAGGGGCTTGCGCCTTCGAGAATGTCGTCGCCGCAAAAAAAAGTGTTGGGTAAAGCCACAGTCTCATGACATGGGATAGCCGTTGGTGAATAAAAAACATCGGTTCGATAATAATGGATTAAACTTGCTGAGACATAGAAACAGAAGGGCTGGCCACTGAGCGGCCACTGAAGTTGCAAGAGGCATTTAGCCGAAGAGGCGCGCACTTTCCGAGGTGGCTGTCTCGTCTTCAAAAGAAATTTGTTTAAGCATCAAATAGTCTGTCAGGTCGTGCATAGAGGGTACTACCGATATGTAGCCGTTTTCTAAAGCCCAAATATCGGTATCATCCTTTGGGTCGAGGTTGACGAATTTGCCTGTCAGCCAGTAGTAAGGTTGGCCATGGGGATCGCGCCCTTCGACGAAGTCTTCCACCCAGCGAGCCTCTGCCTGGCGGCACACGCGTATGCCGCGTATCTGGTCAGCGGGAAGGCGCGGAATGTTGACGTTAAGCAACTTTCCGGGCGGGAAACGATCGCTCAGCGCATATTCCATAATGCGGCGTACCCAGGGTTTCGACGCTTCAAAATCGGCCTCAAAGCTGTGATCGAGCAGCGAAAAGCCGATGCTTTTTATGCCCTCTAACGACGCTTCCATGGCTGCCGAAAGCGTGCCGGAATAGATGATGTTGATGGAAGCATTGCTGCCGTGGTTAATGCCCGAGACGCACAGGTCAATACGGCGGTTTTTCAGCACCACGTGCCTGGCCAGTTTCACGCAGTCCACCGGTGTGCCCGACGACTCCCAGGCCTCAATACCTGGAAAAACGCGCACATGCTGCAGCCGCAATGGCTCTCGAATGGTGATGGCATGCCCCTGGCCGCTCTGCGGAGAGTCGGGCGCTACTACAACCACCTCGCCCAATTGGGCGGCTACTTCCACCAACGCCCGAATGCCGGGCGCCACAATACCGTCGTCGTTCGTTACCAGAATAAGCGGTTTACCCATGTCGCAAAGGTAGTGGGAGCAGGCATTAGCCCGCACGCTGTGGAATGGGCATTTTATTTTCAACCCGGTGTATTTGAATAATTTGTCCTAACCTTGTGCGGCTTTTTTTGTTTCTTTGTCGTCTAAAGGTCAATTCCCAACCGACACGCTAAACCACCTACTCTCTATGAGACAAGCCGTTCTGCTTTTCGCGCTCAGCACTCTGGGTTCAGGTTTTATTAAAGCCCAGCCGATCTACATCCAGTTTGACCCCAAGTGCATGAACCAGCTGGAATACCGCTATGTGTACACAGGTGCTGTAGCCAACGCCTATCTGGTGCAACCCACTGCCAGCGAGCAAATCCAGCTGCAAGCCGGCAACCAGGGCATCACCTCGCCTACCCTGCCGCCCAATATGGTTAGCTGCAAGAACTTCAAATTTGACGACCAGTTCTTTAATGATGTCAACAACCTGTCGCGCCAGGTCTACATGGTGCATACGCAGGCCAAAGGCTATTTGCTCATTCCCATCATCTCTGCCGCGCAAATCCTGCGCAGTGGGCAGTACTATTTAGTACGCGCACGCAATTACTCCTTCGCCGTGGACACCACCAATCTGGTCTATGAAAACAATATTGCTACCGGTTCTTCGGATTGGTACATCTATTTCAATGGCCTGAAATTTAGAGGCTGCTATTTTGAATACTCCTTCAAACGCGAACCCACGCGAGCCAATCAGGAGCGCTCGGAGTTTGACTTCATCCCCGGCATTGGTCTCACTTACGAACGCACCGGCATGACTGCTGCCGAAGCTGAAAATAACCACTATCGGTTGGTCAAGGTCAATAACCTGCCGTTAGAAGATTTCATCAACCAACGCTGCGGCGGCCGCACCGCGCCCACGCCGCCTCCAGTGTCGTCTTACACGCCTCAGGTCGAGTACGGAACCATTCGGGAAACCGACAAAGAAACCTACTCTCTGCCCGGCCAACAGCCTACCGCGCCGGGAACGGCAGGTACCTCCACCCTACCCCCGCTGGCCGACTGCCCGGAGCCACCCGGCGAAGGCTACCACATCGTGCAGCCAGGTGAAACCCTCAACGCCATTTCACGCGCCTACAACATCCCGGTGCGTTCGCTCATTGACTGGAACCAAATTAAAAATCCCAACCGTATCAACGTCTGCCAGAAAATCTGGCTGCGTAAACCGCCCGCAGGTGCACAACCCTCTGCACCCCGGCAAACGACCCCGCCCACTGCTTCTGTAGCGCCTGGCAAAACAGGGCTGCCCGTCGCGCAGCGCCAGGACATCTACTGGGGACAGGCGCAAGGCAAAGGCACCCAAACGCCGCCCAAAGTCCAGGACGTGAGTCAACCTCAAACACCGCCAGTCTACACACCGCAGTCCAAGACCATCGTGCACACCGTCCAGAGCGGCGAAACGCTCTTCGGCATCGCTACACGCTACGGCATCAGCGAAGCCGAAGTTCGCCGACTCAATAAGTACCCGCCTACTGGCCCCGTCAACCTGCAACCTGGTATGCAAATCCTCGTCTCCGACTGCTGCCCGCCCGGAAGCACGGCCCAACCCAAAACAGCAGAGCCACCCGCAACAACACCACCCTCCGGCGGCGCCGCTCCCATCGCCACTACCCCCCCTGGCGCCGGATTACCCAGCGTATTCAATACACAACCCACGGCGCCAGCCACGTATAGCCAACCCAATGAAACTCAACCTGCCGTCACGCCCACTAAAACGACCCCCACCTACTTCCAGGAATACATCGTCCGCGATGGCGACACCATTCAATCCATCGCCATCCGGTTCAAAGTCAATGCCCAGGAATTGGCTATCCTCAACAACAAAGACGTCAACGAAACCCTCATTGCTGGCCAGCGGCTACTCATTCCGAGAAACTAAGCCTGCCTGTATCCCATGCGTTTCACTGCTCTTTTACCCGCGCTCCTGCTGACGCTCTGGGCCACCACAACACTCGTAGCCCAGAGCATTTCCCCCATGGAAATCGGCGACCCCACCCTCAACGCCGGCAAAGTGAAGTGGATACCCATGCAAATCGAAACCGGAGAGGTGCCCTTCGGCATCCCCGTCGAGCGCACCATAGAGGCCAAAAACATCAGCCAGGAAGATTTAGTGCTCATAGAAGTCTCCAGCGGCTGCCATTGCGCCGTAACGGAGTGGACAAAAGAACCCATTCCTCCCGGCCAATCGGGCTTCATCCGCGTGGTCTACGACGCCCAGCGAGAGGGCGAGTTTTACAAAGTCATCGCCATCCGAACCAACTTCGACCCCGACACACAACTGGGCCTCGGCATGGTCGGGCGCGTACTGCCTAGAAAGGAATGAATTGCCAAAGCGCGGGCAAGGTGTCCAATCCATCTATCGCCTCCTGAACCTCTCGCTGGGTAAAGAGAACAGCGCGCGTATTGGATAGAGTCAGGCGTGGCCAACCTTGTGCAGGACGACAGCCATTTGATCAGGGCAGCTAGCTATTGGCGACAGCAGATAGAAATCTCGGAGAAGGCAGCAGAGTCATTTTAATGGTTATCGCCCTTTGGGTTTTGGGCTATTTTACTCAGTTGCGCAAACACATCTATGTAGTCGAAGGTCTCCAAATCGCGCCAGAAATTGAGCGTTTGGCGCAATTGCGCCGCAGAGGAGCAACCCAGAACGATGCCGTCTATGTGTGGGTGTAGCGCGGCAAAGAGGAGACCGATTTGATAGAACGCTGTGATGGGCGGGCGTACGAAGGCCGTATTCCATTGCGGCAAGGCCTGGCGTATTTGAGCCAGCAGGTTTTCAGCCGCTGCGGGGTCGCCGCCGCGCGCTTTGAGAGTGCTGTCGGCAGGGTAGTTGCCTTCCAATTTCAGTCCGCCGGCGTTGATGCCGTAGGCAAACCAACGATGGGCCTGCCGCTGCAGGGGCGCGTATCGAGGCAGGTCAGAGTGCAGCAGGTTGTGCTTGAGTTGAATGTCGAACGCCGTTTGCATCTGCTCGACGATAGGCGCGTAGACCTCTGGGTGTCGGATGCCCGAAAGCCCGGGGCGCAATCCTTCTTCGCGGCAGGCGTCCGCGAGGGCGTGTAACGTCTCAGCGACGGCAGCGGAGTCGTTGCGGTTATCCCAGTGCAGCATGATGCAGCTCAAATTGTCGCCCAGCTGGCGGCGGTATTCGCCGGTGATCATGCGCACGAAGGAGGGCGCCAGGTTGGCCTCAGGCGAGCGCAGGTTATCCAAAGCGCCGATTTTCATCGTTACCTGCAGGTTATGGAGGCCGTGTGCCTGGATGTATTCCTGCAAGATGCCCTCGGCGGCACGAAAGTGCTCCGGGTTTTTATCAATAGGGTAGTTGGTGGCGCTATCTATGGCGCGCTGGCCGGCTTTCAGCCAGTCGTCGAGCAGCCGGAAAGCCTCCTCGCGGCTGACCGTCCAGGCCCATTGGGCTGTGCCTAAGAGCAGTTGTTTGCCTGTCATTGTGGTTTTTGCTTTTTCAAAACGGCCATAGCCTTCAGGTACTGGCGGGCCAGTTTCGGGATGTTTACTTTGCTGTTGGCGGCGTCATCGGTCCAGCGAACGGGCAATTCGCACATTTTTAACCCTTGCCATTCGGCCACAGCGAGCAATTCAGTGCTGAAGAACCAGCCGTTGCTCACGGCGCCGCCGGCGATGAGGGCGGGCACGTGCTTGCGCAAGAGCCATTTGAAGCCACACATGCCGTCGGAGAAATGCGTGCCCAGATAGTGGCGAACGATGAAGTTGAAGACACGCGAGGTGATCTCGCGCTTCAGTGTGCGCCCCACAACGCGCGAACGCGGATGCAGGCGTGTGCCGTAGACCAGATCGTAGCCTTCGGTGGCTAAAGCGTTGTATGCCTGGATGAAATGCGGCAGGTCGGTGGCTAAATCTAAGTCCATGTAGCCCACAATGTCCGCCTCGCTCTGGCTCCAGGAGGTTTTCAGCGCTAAGCCAACGCCCTTTTCAGGCACGCGAACGAGTTGGACTTCGGGCAGCTCTTCGGACAGCTCTAAGGCCAGCCGCGGGGTGGCGTCCGTGCTCCCGTTGTCGGCGATGACGATCTGCCACTGGCGCTGGCGCTCCGGAAAGTGTTCGCACAGGAATTGGTGCAGGGTGCGCACCTGGCGTTTCAGAGTGGCTTCTTCGTTGAGTACAGGGATGGTAACATCGAAGGTGAGCATGCGGGCATCGTTCGTTTGGCTGGCAAAGGTAGCAGGGCGGAGGCGGGCAATAGGTTTTTATATGCCTTTCGGCTGCGATTTTTCCACATACCCGTAACTTGCACGCCGAAACCGCGTCCATTGCGCACAAACACATTTATAAGGCACCTACATGAACGATTTGTTGAAAAATCCCGTCGCTGTTTTTATCGCTGGCCTGTTGTTTCTCTGGTTAGCGTTAAAGGTGCTGAGAATTGTTGTCAGCGAGTTCTGGATCGTCGTCCTGGCGTTCGTTTTGCTCTTCGTTCTGAACGAGCGTTTTCGCCAGGCGGTGCAGGCATTTTTTCTTCGACTTTTTCGCTAAACTATTGCTTTTCAAAACAAAACTATTGCTATGCAAGCCGAAATGCAGCCACTCAAACCCAAGAGTTTCTGGCAGCGCCCCGAAGGCGTTACGGGCGCTATCTTTCTGGTCGCCTTAGTTATTGGCGGTGGGTATTTATTCATGAAGATCCTGCCCACGCTGATCAAACTGGCGGAGAACACGCTCTATTTAGCTGGTCTGCTGGCCCTGCTGGCTGGCCTGCTGTATGTGGTGCTGGATCCGAAGATGCGCAACTTGATCTGGTTCATGTACAAATCTATTATGCGCTGGATCACAGGGCTGTTCGTACAAATTGATCCAATTGGCATTTTAAAGAGCTATATCGAGGATTTGAAGAAGAACTTGACCAGTATGAATGCCCAGATCAGCCAATTGCGCGGCCAGATGCACCGTCTGGGCGATATGATCAAGCAGAACCAACGCGAGATACAAACCAGTCTGGGTATGGCCAGCCGGGCTAAAGAAAGCGGCAAAGAAGCCTTGATGGTGCTCAAAGCGCGCCGGGCAGGCCGCCTGCAGGAGTCGAATATGAAATTAGAGGACCTCTACAAGCGCATGGAAGTGCTCTACCGAGTGCTGACGAAAATGTACGAGACCTCCGAGATCATGCTCGAAGACCTGCAAGACCAGGTTGTCGTGAAGGAACAGGAGTACAAGGCCATTAAGGCCAGCCATTCGGCCATCCGGTCGGCCATGTCCATCCTGACGGGCAGCGGCGATAAGCGCTACATGTACGACATGGCCTTAGAGGCCATGGCCGAGGATGTAGGCCGCAAAGTAGGCGAAATGGAGCGTTTCATGGACCT
>JANWVR010000083.1 GCA_025056735.1 Saprospiraceae bacterium | reverse complement strand
GTTCAACCAGTTGCCGCAATTCCTCACCCTGGCCCGCTGGGGCATCCAGACGGTCAACCGCGCCTACCTGCTGGCTGCGGCCTACAACGCAGTGGGCCTTAGCTACGCTGTCAGCGGCACGCTTTCGCCCGTGGTAGCCGCCATCCTCATGCCGCTCAGCTCCGTCACCATCGTGCTCTTTGGCTTTGGCATGACGTACGGGAAGGCAAGGCGGCTGGGATTGTAGCAGGCAACCGCTACCATCATTTTAACATCTTCAAGAAGGCGAATGCCTGAGGCGCGGCACTCAGACGCTCAGCGCGAATGCAGGGATTTTGCCCTCCAATCCACCCAAACTCCAGAACTTCGCCCCCCATGGCGACACCTTCGATACTGGTTACGGGCGGCGCGGGCTTTATTGGGAGCCATACGGTCGTTGCGCTGGCAGAGGCGGGCTATCGGCCCGTTGTGTACGACAACTTTTCCAACTCGCAGCAAAGCATTCTGGAAGGGCTGCGGCAAATTCTGGGCTACGAAGTACCCTGTTATGTGGCCGACTGCACCCACCGAGGGGCGCTGCTGGAAGCGATGGAGCGCGAGCAGGTGCAGGGCGTCATTCACTTTGCGGCCTTCAAGGCCGTGGGCGAAAGCGTGCAGGAGCCGCTGCGCTATTACCGCAACAACCTCGATGCTCTGCTGACCTTGGTGGAGGTCATGCTCGAACTGGGCGTGCACGACCTCATTTTTTCCTCTTCTTGCACGGTGTACGGCGAGCCAGAGCAACTACCGGTTACGGAGCACTCGCCCATTCTACCGGCCATTTCCCCTTATGGAAACACCAAGCAAATTGGCGAAGAAATCCTGCGCGACGTGGTGCGCGCCGGAAAGCCGTTACGCATCATTTCGCTGCGCTATTTTAACCCCATCGGCGCCCATCCGTCGGCGCTCATCGGCGAATTGCCCATCGGTGTACCCAATAATTTGGTACCTTACATCACCCAAACGGCGGCTGGTTTGCGCCCTGAGCTCGTTGTCTTTGGCGACGACTACCCTACGCCCGATGGCACGTGCATCCGCGATTACATCCACGTGATGGACTTGGCCGAGGCGCACGTGGCCGCCCTGCGCAGTCTGGAGCGCCTGGGCGCCTTAGCATCGCACTACGATGTATTCAACATCGGCACAGGGGAGGGCGCCAGCGTGCTCGACGTCGTGCGCGCCTTCGAGGAAGCCAGCGGAAATGCCCTACCCTACCGCATTGGCCCGCGCCGGCCAGGCGATGTAGCCGCTGTCTATGCCGACGCGACCAAAGCGCGCGACCAGTTGGGCTGGACAGCCCGCCGAACCCTGCGCGAAGCCTTAGCCGACGCCTGGCGCTGGGAACAACGCCTGCAAACGCTCGCCCCACCAAATACCGAAAGTCACTAACCTGCCATGCCGCGCCTGACCGCCGACTTTTACCTGCGCGAAGACACGCTTGCCGTAGCCCGCGAACTGCTGGGCAAGATACTTGTCACGCACTTCGATGGCCAGCGCACCGCAGGGGTCATCACCGAAGTGGAGGCCTACCGCGCCCCCGAAGACCGTGCCTGCCACGCCTACGGCAACCGCCGCACGCCGCGCACTGAGGTCATGTTCCGGCCCGGCGGATGCGCTTACATCTACCTCTGCTACGGATTGCATCACCTCTTCAATGTCGTCTCAGGGCCAGAAGGCATGGCCCACGCCGTGCTCATACGCGCCGTAGAACCCATTGAAGGCAGGGACATTATGTGCCAGCGCCGAAAATATGCCGCCTGGGAAAACCTTTTGCCTAAGCAAAAAATTGCCCTAACTACTGGCCCGGGCGCGCTGGCCCAGGCACTGGGCTTCCACGCACGCCAAAGCGGCCAAAGCCTCACCGACCCGCATTCGCCCATGTGGATCGAGGACCAGGGGATGCACCTCGCAGAGACCGACATCGCTCGTGGCCCGCGCATCGGCGTAGACTACGCCGGCGAATGCGCTCAATGGGAGTGGAGATTTTGGATAAAACATTCGCCTTTCGCCCGGTGATAAAAGAACAAAAAGGCAACCGTTGCAGTCCCTTGCCTGTTTGATAAAGCGAATTCCATCTACCAGCCTCCTTTGCTCACTCTACAGTTCTGCACAGCCATGAACACCTATTCTTCCTTAATAGAAGCCATTGAGGGCCTGAAGCGAGAGGGCTATGTCGAAGATTTTAATCTCCGCTACGGCTGCATTTCTTGTCGAGACGGGGCTTTAGAAATTCCGCCCGATGAGTTTCACATTGACGCCGTCCATCGTTTTGATGTTGACTCCGACCCGGCTGACCAGTCCGTGCTTTATGCCATTTCATCGGAAAAACACGGCGTCAAAGGGGTGTTAGTGAACAGCTACGGCGTCTACGCTGACCCTCAAACCGATGAGATGATTCGCAAACTGCACTACTAACCCGGACATGGCGGTTCCGCAAGTTTGCTACGAAGACGACATGCTGCTGGCGCTCAACAAACCGCCGGGCATGCCTGCTCAACCCGACCCTACCGGAGATATGTCCTTGCTGACCTGGGCTGAAGAGCGGTGCGGACAGGCGCTGCACTTGGTCAATCGCTTAGACCGGCCGGTGAGTGGGCTGATGCTGTTGGCCAAGAATGCACAAGCAATGGCGCACGCGCAGCAGCAGTTTCGCGACGGCGGCGTATGCAAGGAATATCTCGCCATTGTAGGCGGAATGCTGCCTGCAAGCGAAGGCGAACTGACGCACTTTCTAACCCAAAACCCGCGCACGCATCGCGCCTATGCCCATGCGGAGGAGTGCTCGGGGGCTGTGCGTGCTGTGTTGCGTTACAGGCTCATCGGAAAGGGCGAACGTTATGCCTTTCTACATGTACAGCCCCTCACCGGGCGGCATCACCAGATACGGGCGCAACTTTCAGCCATAGGCTGCCCTATTAAAGGCGATGTGCGCTACGGCGCGCGTCGGGCCAACACTGACCGTTCCATTTACTTGCATGCCTGGCGGCTAACTCTTCAGCACCCTGTCTCTGGGCAAATGCTGCGCATAGAAGCCCCCTTTCCACAAGCCGACGCACTCTGGGCTGCCTGCGAGCAAGCACTTCAGGCCGGTTTATCTTGAGGCATATTCGCCTCGCAATACCGCGCAAAATCCCAAAGCGAGGAGAAGCGGCCTGTTACAGGGAAGTTCTCCAACAGTGTAGCATCCTCCTCTTTGCCCGCGATGAGTGCCGTACGCATGCCTAAGGCGTCGCCCATAAGCATGTCGGAATAGGAGTCGCCCACCATCCAGGCGGCAGCAAAAGCAATACGAGGAAAAGCGCGTTGGGCTTCGTAAGCCATGCCCGGCGCAGGTTTGCGGCAGGAGCAGCCATCTTCCGGGCGATGAGGGCAATAATAAACGGCATCAATGCGGCCTCCGGCACGCCCTATTTCGGCGAGCATTTTTTCGTGAACAGCCCTGACGTCAGCATGCGTCATTCGGCCTTTACCGATGCCTGCTTGATTGGTAACAACCACAATAGGGCTGAAGATTTGCGCCAGCAGACGCAGCGCCTGGAGGGCGTTTTTTTCAAAAATGAACTCATCGGGGTGCCGCACGTAATCGCCTCTAAGGCGCTGATTGATAACGCCGTCGCGGTCTAAGAAGAGGGCTTTTTCAGGCATGTGTTACGCTTTGGCGCGCTTTCGGCGCGGGCTTTTGCGGCGCGGTGGTGTTAAGGGCAAGTCATCCTCGGTGAGAGCGGTTTTGGGCGTGCCGTCGGTTGGGCCTTCTGCCGAAGGAGGCGTCACGGGTTCGATAGTGGCGCCAAGCGAGCGATAGACAGCAAAGTACTGTTCGATAGTGTTTTCCCAGGAAAAGTCCACGCGCATGATGCGTTCGCGTAGGGTAGCGGTGGTGTAGGGGTCGTTGTACCACATAGAGGCAGCTCGATAGATGGCGTATGCGGCGTCTTCGACGTTAAACTGCTCGAAGCGGAATCCTCGGCCCGAGCCGTCGGGTTCGCCGATGTCGGGCACGGTATCTTTCAAGCCGCCTACGGCGCGCACGATGGGGATCGTGCCGTAGCGCATGGCATACATCTGGTTGAGGCCGCACGGTTCTACGCGCGAGGGCATGATGAGGAAGTCGGAGCCAGCGTAAATTTGATGAGCCAAGGCCTCGTTGTAGTCCAGCACGGCGTTGAAGCGTCCGCGCGCCTCGTGCGCCAGAGTGCGGAACTGGTCTTCCGTCCAGTTTTCGCCGGTGCCCAGCACCAAAAAGGCGACACGCGCGCCAGAATAGATGAAACGGCGGAACACGTCGGGCAGTAAGTCAGCGCCCTTTTCGCGCACTAAGCGGCCGATGAAGCTGACAAGCGGATAGTCTTCAGGGAAGCCAAACCATTCGCACAGGGCGCGTTTGTTGCGTGCTTTGAACTCAGCAATGGCGCCGTTATCCAGCCGACTCTGAATGACCGGGTCGGTCGTAGGGTTCCATACCTGCACGTCAATGCCGTTTAGGATACCGCGTTGTTTGCGCCATTCCTGACGGAAAAGCGACTCTAAGCCGAGGCTATTCTGATGTAATTCAAACAGATACGATGGCGAGACAGTGGTAACGGCCCAGGCGGTCTTAATGGCCGTCGCCATGGGATTGATGGCACCATTCCAGTCTAACAGATTGCGCGCAGCGGCTTCGTAAGGCGGCAGCAAATGGCCGTTTTTCCAGCTGAAAGCGCCCTGGTACTGAGCGTTGTGGATAGTGAAGACCGTGGGGATGGGTGCTAATTGCTGGTAAGCCGGACAATACTTGATCATCCAGGGAATGAGCGCCGTATGGTGGTCGTGGCAATGCAGCACGCGCGGGCGATGGTACCAGGGGAAGGACATGAGCCACTCCAACACCGATTGCTGAAAAGCAATGTAACGTGTAATTTCATCGCTATAAGGCCAGCCGGAGGGATCGTTGTAAATGCCTGGGCGATCGAACAGACCTGGAATGTCGGCCACAAAGAGCGGGTAGCCCAGGGTGTTGCCGGCCTGTTGTTGGATGCGGAAGTACCAGGGTTGCCAGTTGATCCAGGTCGTGCCCTCGAAGACGGTAATCCACTCCTGGTTATTGATCCAGCGCAGAGCGTATTTTGGCAAGATGGCCGCCGACAGGACGCCGGCTTGCGTATTATACTTGGGCAAAGAGCCAACCACGTCGCCCAAGCCGCCCGTTTTGGCGGCAGGGTAGCACTCGGCGGCAATGTGTAGGACTTGTATCATGAAGTGTGTTTTTCGCTTCGATGGTTTTAGCGGCAAATATCAAAGAACGAAACTCTCACCATACAGAAAGAGATCTAACGAAGTCGCTGAAAAGCCGCCCGAGGTATCTCATTATTAAATTAAAAGTCCGAAGGCGCCTCCAGGACGAAAGCGTTACATTCAAAGGGTCCAATCAAGCGCCGCATCTTCCGCACTGTATCTACTGAAACCTCAAAGACAGCCGACAGCTGCTCATCGCTCCAGCCCGGGTTCTTTTGCATGAAGACCAATAGCATCCTTTCGATGCCTTCCTCTCGACCAATCTCGATGCCTTTTTGAATGCCTTTTTCGATGCCCTCCTCCAGGATTTGCTCGTAGGTGGTCTTGGCCCGTTGCTCCAACGGCGGCGGCAAAGTCTGTATCAGCTCCATAAATTTTTCTTTCTAACAGACCTTATATTCTAAATCAAATCAAGCGCCGCACCTTCCGCACTACATCCAATGAAACCTCAAAGATAGCTGCCAGCTGCTCATCGCTCCAGCCCGGGTTCTTTTGCATGAAGACCAATAGCATCCTTTCGATGCCTTCTTCTCGACCAATCTCGATGCCTTCCTCTCGACCAATCTCGATGCCTTCCTCTCGACCAATCTCGATGCCTTCCTCTCGACCAATCTCGATGCCTTTTTGAATGCCTTTTTCGATGCCCTCCTCCAGGATTTGCTCGTAGGTGGTCTTGGCCCGTTGCTCCAACGGCGGCGGCAAAGTCTGTATCAGGTTCATAATTTCCTCCTTGGAAAGCGTGGATGATTGTTGCAAATACACAAAAGTTGCTTCAGAAAGGTGCATTAACACCTCTTCATCTGCATTTTCGGACACAAAAATAAGCAAGCGCCTGAAATAAACGCGCACATACTCATTGTCGCGTGCATGCTTGAGCGCCAGTAGCACATTGCGCAGCAATTGAAACTGCTGCATGCGCTCGATTGACTCATCGCTTAGCGCCTGAATGTTTACAAAGACGATGTCGAAGTGCGGTATGTAGCCCTCCAATTCCTTCGTTATCTGGCCGTACTGCTCGCGTAAGGGCGGCAACTCCCAGGGCTGCTCTCCGTGATAAATGAGCACCGGTATGGTTAGAGTGAAATACTCCAGTCCCTGCCGTATGTCTTTTTCCTGGATATTGAACAGGTATCGGCCTAGTTGCACGTAAATGTGTCTTCCGGTACTGGTGCTTTTGTGCTCGAAAAGCAGGCAAATACGCACAGGTTTGCCGTCTTTGGTTTCGCAGGTGTAGACAATGTCGGAGACGGACTCTTTCAGGTCTTCGCTGATATAGCTTTCAGAGGACAGCTTCAAGGTGTCCAAGTTTAAAAGAGCCAACTGATCCGCCGGGAGAAATGCCTCAAGGACTTCGCGGACAACGAGCACAACTTGCAGCACCAACCGAAGATATCGGTCGTGCGGAAAAAGGGAAGAGAACGTTATTTTTTCCATAGAAGGGCAAAGCGAAATAAGAAGGTGGGCTTGATGAAGCAAATATGAGCCTTTCTTTTGGCTGCTTTGCCCGCGATTGTCAGAAGCGATATTTTTCTAAGAGCCGACGAACCCGCTGCTGTACGTCGGGATCAGGCTCGAGTTCAGGCGCATGATGTGGTTTTTTACGGGCATCAATGACGAGCGGGCCACGACAGCCCCAGTGTTTGTGCTCAGTAAAGGCACCCACACCGTAAGTGTCGTGGCTGGGATTGGCTCGCGTAAAGGTCACCCAAAGAAAGTTGTTCAGCGTGGCAGCGGTAAAGCGGCTATCATCGGTCAGGACGATGAGAGCTATGTGGTCTAACGAAAAGCGCTCCAGCCAGCGACACAGGTCTTCCACCTGTTGGCGCGCCGTTTGCTCTACTCGAAACGGTGGCGCCTCGATGGCCAACACGCCGGGCAGGCAGAAGGCAGGATGGCTGAAACCGGCGGGTAGGGCGAAGTTTTCCGGCAGTTCTGTTTTTAAAGAGCGGCGTTTCTCGCCCCGGCAGGCGATGACAACTTTTGAGCCGGCATTCCAGCCCGTACCCGAGTAGTCGAGCGTGTCAATGGTGGTTCGGGTGTAGAAATGCAGGTCGCGCGTCCAGTCCACCCGCTCCAGCATGTGCTGGAAAAAGCGAGGAATGTCATGTGTGTCTAAGGTTGGGTCATCATCAGCAGCGGCAATGAAAAGGAACTTAGCCAGTGACGTTTGGCCCGAGCCCAGGATGCGATTGGCGATGGTGAGAATCTCCTCTGGGACGCGCTCTCGAAAGGGCATATAGCGTTCGTGGCCAATAGCCAGCAGGAGCGGGT
The DNA here is from genome assembly GCA_025056735.1 of Saprospiraceae bacterium. GTDB lineage: Bacteria > Bacteroidota > Bacteroidia > Chitinophagales > Saprospiraceae > M3007. The sequence goes on along the minus strand of JANWVR010000083.1, from coordinate 12,291 downwards.
GCACACCTGCAGCGTCCACGGCGTGCAACTCCTTGAGGCCGGGAAACTCCTGCGGTGTCAGCGGCGCCACTAATTCATGAATAAGCCAGCCAAAACTGCTATCCTCCTGCGGCGGGCGGCCCACAACGGAGAAGTGCCATAGTGGGTCTTTGCGGTGATACACGCGGTGTACACGCATCACAGGGAAGTCGTGCGTCAGAGAATAATAACCCAAATGGTCGCCAAACGGCCCTTCGGGCTTTTTGATGCCTTTGAGGATTTCGCCCGTGATGACAAAATCGGCGTCGCTGCTCAGCAGGTAACCCTCACGACGCACATAGCGAAAACGCCGTCCAGCAAGCATACCAGCGAAGGTGAGTTCGCTCAAGCCCTCCGGCAGCGGCATGATGGCAGCAAAAGCATGGCTGGGCGGGCCACCAACGAATATGCTGCACCGAAACGGCTCCGGGCGTTCGTTGTATTTAGTGTGATGCACGCCTATGCCGCGATGCAGCTGATAGTGCATGCCTACCTCCTGGTCAGGCACATAATCGTTGCCCGAAAGCTGGATGCGGTACATTCCGAGATTAGAATGTAGCAGTCCGGGTAAGTCGGGGTCTTCCGTGAATACCTGCGGCAAGGTGATGAACGCACCGCCATCCATGGGCCAGCTCTTGATCTGCGGGAGCTGGTGGATGGTCGTTGTCCCATAAAGGATAGGGGGCGGCAACAGGCTCCGCATGGGCAGGGCTGACAGCGCTGTAAAGGGCGCTGAGGCATAGCGAAGTGGGGCCTTCAAAAGGGCTGCCGGGTCTTTTTTGAGTTCGATGACCCGCTTGACGCGCTCCAGTGTATGCCGGAAGAGGAAAGCCGTACGCTCAAACGTGCCGTATAGGTTGCTAACCGCCTGGAACGGGCTGCCTTTCACCCGTTCGTACAGGATGGCCGGTCCGCCGCGGTCAAATACCTGGCGGTGAATTTCGGCGATTTCCAAGTTTGGATCTACTTCTTCGCGGATGCGGAGCAACATCCCGTGGCGCTCTAAATCGCGCACGGCATCGCGCAGGCTGGCATAACTCATACGTCGGTATCGCTCTTGTGGGAGAGCGCCAACGAAACAGCTCCCACAGGCGCAAGGTTGGGCTGAGCGGGCTTTTTATTCGCGAATATGTGCCAGCCGGGCGTTCTGGTAGCGCGCCTCAAGTAATAGACGACATAAGCCTTTGATCGTTTCGAGCGGCCCAACGTCTACTGCCGTATTAACGAGCCAGCTGGGTAAACTGCCGCCAGGATGCGAATACAGGTGATATTCCACCGACAGCACACCCGGCGCAGCAGGTGTAATGAGCCATTTCGAGTGCGCTCTGCGAATGCGAATAACGTCCTCTTGTTCCGGCAACAGATCGGGCACAGCCGTGCTCGTCCATATCAGAGCACGTGTGTGTGGGTCTTGCCTGATCTTCGTGTGCATGATCAGGTCGCGGTCGCTCAGCGGCCAGGGAAAATCGAGCCGGACGTAGTAGTACATTTCCGTTTCGGACAGACGCTTAACACAGCGCGCCTCCACAGAGCGATATACCCACTCGGTATAGCGCGAAGGGTCGTCGAGTAGGAGCACGATACCTGGCAATGACGCCCGCACGCTGGTGATGAGCTTCAGCTCGTGCACATCTCCGGTCTGGCGGTAGTAGACTTTGATGCCGTCCTTCTGGTTCTTCAATATCCATTCGTCGGACTTTTGGGCATTCAACAGTAAGGGGCATAGAAACGCAGCACTGAGGAACAGCAGACTCAGTAGAGCAAATGGGAGCCTCATAGAAAAAGGAATAAATGCACTTCAGGCGCAAAAGGCTAAAACCAGGCCGAAGCGTTCCAATGAAATGTTAACGTCGTCATCTAATGCGCCATAACAGGAGCATTTACATCGAACTGCAGGCGCGCCAACGAGCTGTAAAGGCCGTCCTCGTTTGCGGAGAGTTCCTCGTGCGTACCCTGCTCGACGATACGCCCGCCATCGAGGACGTAGATGAGGTCGGCAGCGCGTACAGTAGCTAACCGATGCGCGATGATGATGCTGGTGCGGCCCTCCATGAGATTATCCAACGCCTCCTGCACTACGCGCTCGCTTTCAGCGTCGAGCGAAGAGGTAGCCTCGTCGAGGAGCAAAATAGCCGGATCGCGCAAGATGGCTCGCGCAATAGCAATTCGTTGACGCTGACCGCCGGAAAGGCGGATACCGCGTTCGCCCACCACCGTATCTAACCCTTGCGGAAACTGGCGGATGAAATCCAGAGCATTCGCCTTGCGCGCAGCCTCCACCACTTCGTCCTCGCTGGCGTCGGGCCGACCGTATAGGATGTTCTCGCGAATAGTGCCGCCAAAGAGAATGACCTCCTGCGGTACTAATGCAAAGTTGCTTCGATATGACGCCAGGTCGTAGTCATAAATGCTGACGTCGCCAATTCGGATATCACCCTTTTGAGGGCGGTGAAATTGCAAAAGCAGCTGCATGATTGTGCTCTTGCCCGCACCGCTTTGGCCCACTAAAGCCACTTTTTTGCCCGCCGGTATGACCAGCGTAACGCCCTTGAGCACCTCCACATCCGGTCGGGTCGGATAGGCAAAGCGGACATCGAGCAACCGAACGTCAGCCTCCAACCGGTGGGCTGGCCGATTCGTCTGAGGGCGCTCCTCCGCCTCGGTGGGCATGCGCAAAATCTCGCGAACGCGCTCCGTGGCGCCCAAAGCACCGACAAGCTCGGTATAAAAGTTGCCCAAACCTGCAATGGCGCCACCAATAACGGCAGTGTAGGTAACAAAGGCGATGAGCCCCCCGGCAGTCATCTGCTTCGTTTGCACTAAGTACATCCCAAAGCCAAGCACAAAAAACAGGGCGCCAAACAGCATGGTAATGATAAAAACGGCAAAAAGCGCCCGCCCGGAGGCATAGCGCATCGAGACCTCTACTACCCGATCATTGGCCCGGGCATAACGCTTCCGCTCAAACCATTCGTTGGTGAAGGCTTTAACGGCATGAATGCTCTGCAAGGTTTCATCCAAAACCGTATTAGCCTCGCCCAACGCATCCTGCCGTTGTTTGGACAAACGCCTGACCCAGCGGCCAAACACCAGCGCGCCAATCACGATGACTGGAAACGTAGCCAGCATGACACCCGCCAAACGCGGCGACATCCACGTCAGCAGCACAATGCCGCCCAACAAAACAAGCAATTGCCGGATAAATTCAGCCAGTACAAAATACAGCAGGTTGTACAACCGCTCGATATCGTTGGTCAGGCGGCTCACCAACTCTCCTACCCTGTTCTTCTCAAAAAACACAATGGGTAAATCTATCAGCCGACCGTACAGGGCCCGACGCACATCTGCCGTGCCGCGCTCGCTCACCACCGCAAAAAACTTCACCCGCAGATAGGACATAATGCCCTGCACAATAAGGATGACCGCCATCCATATGCCGATACGGCCCAGGTCAAAATCCGCAACTACGCCTTGGGCCACATCGAGCATCTTGCCAATTAAATAAGGAAAAAGCATGAAAACACCGCTGGATAAAAACAACAGCAGCAGCCCAGCAAAAAAATAAAACCGGTAAGGCCGGATAAATTGAAATAAATAAAGCGCCTCGCGCAGGGACTCTCGCGATAAGCGTGGCCGAGCATTTTCCGAATTCATGGGTGCAAAATTGCGACGATAAACCGCGTCCTTGCGGAAATGTTTTGCGCAGATTGTGAAAGTTTCGCGCTTACTTTGCCGCAAATAAGGTTGCCTTCCGTATATGAACACACGCCTACTGGCCCCGATCGCTGTCTTTGTTCTCTGGAGCGCCCTTTGCTGGCGCTGGTACGTCTGCGGCATCAAAGAGCGCTGCGACGACACTGCCGCTCCACCTGTCACCACTGGACAAGCCATAAGTTTTCCCGTCGAGACGTATGTCCAGCAAAACGCTATCGAGCCAGACTCCACCCTTCTCGCAGTGCCAATGCCTCACTTCTTGCCCCAACTGCCTTCACTGCCTCAAGGGGCTGGCGTTAATACCGGAGAAGTCTCTTTTAGCGAACTTCCCGATCAGGTGCTCATTCATTTCCCTTACAACTCCATCCGAAAACAAGACGACGCTGCTGTGGAGGAGTACCTGTCCCGCCTGGCTGACTACCTTAAATTCACAGGTCAGAGAATAACCATTACCGGCCACACCGATAATGTAGGCGATCCTAAAACCAACTATCGACTTGGCCTGCAGCGCGCTCAAGCCATTCGCAAAACCTTAGTGAGCAAAGGCGTACCTGCCGAAAAAATCACCTGCCTCTCCAAAGGCGAAAAAGAACCTATCGCTACCAACGACAACCCGCGCGGGCGCTACCAGAACCGGCGCGTGGAAATCCGCATAACTCCCTGATTAAACAGGCATCTGCACTATTTTCAATATCAGCGCATGTTTCAGCAAAACGTCTTTCAAGGCCCGGGTACCGGCTCTTTCACTACTCACACCTTCGAGATACTTTTCATGCTCTTCGTGGCCGCCCTCATTGGCTTGTGGTTGGGCTGGCTGCTGTGGAGCCGCTACCGCCAAAAAGCGGAGCAATTGCAAACCGAAAACGCCAGCCTCTCAGCTACTGTGCAGGCGCTGCGGCAAGAGATAGAAAACCAGAAAGCGCAATACGCGACCGCAGAGTCTGAACGCGCCGCGCTTGAAACCCGCGTTCACAGCCTGACCTGGGAGAACCAGAACCTGCAAAAAACCATAGACCTTTTGCGCGGCGAATTAGACGCCCTCCAGGCTGCCAACCGCCGCTACGCCTCTGAACTGGGCCTGAGCTTAGAGCCCGACGCTCCATCAGAAGATGTGCCCATGGAAATTGAAGCCCCGGCCAACGCAATAATCGCCGAAGAGATGCCCGACGATAACCCTCCTGCCCATACAGGCGCCGAGGCCGACCAAAACCAGGCCGCTGCCACCAGTCTGAGTGGACGCGAAATCCCTGTGGATATAGCCATTACTCCCGAACAAGAAGACCCTAATCTGCAGCCTTCTGATGTGCAAAGCCAACGCGAAAACGCCAGCCCAACCACGCCGCCGCCAACCCACACGCCCCCATCCCTCGAGGGCGTCCGCTTTATCGAACCTGTGCCGCGCGGCACTATGATCCCCATCGAAGAAGTGCCCGAACCGCCCACCTTAGAACTCGACACATTGCCCGCCACCCAACTGCTAAACGCCGACGACTCTGCCGAAGCGCCGCCCATCGTCGTCCTCGAAGGCCCGCGTGACGACCTCAAGGTCATTGAAGGCATCGGGCCAAAAATCGAACAACTCCTCTTCTCAAAAGGCATCACTACCTACGGCCAACTGGCTGCCACCTCGGTACAGCAACTCAAAAACATCTTGAGCGAAGCTGGCCCGCGTTACGCGCTACACGACCCGGGCACCTGGTCGGCCCAAGCCCTCCTGGCTGCCAATGGCGAATGGGATAACCTTAAAGCTTACAAGGAGTTTTTACACGGAGGAAAACGACCTGAAAAATAAAGCCAACGCCTTTAGCGAATTACTACGTCGCGCACATAGTTCTCGCCCATCTCCTCGTTGATAAGGTCGCGAATTTTATCCCGCGCAAACGTCAACTCCTGCCGCAACGGCGCCGAAAGCACCGTAACATACAGCACGCCCTGATGCACCCGCACTTCAGAAGTGTAGGTACCTATCCTCTTGCCCATAATCCGATCCCACACCGCCCGCGCCTGCATCTCCTTCAGACGCCCATCGAGGCGGTACTCCCGCAGCATCGCCTGCAAAGCCTCTTTTAACGTTAGATCGTTGCGCTTTTTCAAATGAAAAATGAGATGAAAAGTGAAAAGTGAAAGATGGGAGGGGAGCTGGGAACTCTGACGCTCGCTTGAGCGCGAAAATAGGGCGCGCCCTTGAAAAGCAAAAATAGAAAAACAAGGTAGCGTTCCGAACACACCTTCTCGATGCCGTTAATGGTTACGAGAGGCCGTCTTCGCAGATTAGCGCCGAAACCCTGACCTTTGCACGAGCCATGCTTCCTTTTTTCTTTGCTCGCCGATACCTGTTTGCCAAAGGCAGTAGCAATGCTATTCACATCATCTCCGGCATTTCGGTGCTGGGTATTGCGATTGGCACTGCTGCGCTCATCTTAGTGCTTTCTGTATTCAATGGCTTTGAAGGTCTCCTTTCGGGATTATTCGGCTATTTCAACCCAGAGATCAAAATCACGCCCGCAAAGGGCAAAACCTTTGTGGCGGATAGCGTTTTGCTGGAGCGCCTCCGACAAACGCCCGGCGTCGCCTTAGTCAGCGAGACGCTGGAGGAAATCGCTTTCTTTGAATACGAGGGCTCGCAGGATTTCGGCGTGCTCAAAGGCGTGGATGCCTACTACGCGCGCATCAACGACATTGACTCTACGCTCAGCGCCGGTCGCTATGTGCTGCAGGAAGACGACCGGTACTACGCCGTGGTGGGCGCTGGCATGAGCCACAAGCTGCGCATCCGTACCGAAGGCAATCTGTTTCCACTACGCGTGTACATGCCTCGGCCAAACGCCGGGCCGATGGAGCAGCCATTCACGGTGCGCTACGCCTACCCGGCAGGTATTTTTTCTATTCAACAAGAATTTGACAACCAATACATTCTGGCCCATCTGGATTGGGTGCGCGATTTGCTGGATGCCCCCGAAGGCGCCGTGTCGGCGCTGGAAGTGCGCTGTCAGCCAGGGGCGTCCACATCAGCGGTAAAGGCGCGTCTGGCGCAGGTGCTGGGCGAAGGCTTCGTCCTGCGCGACCGCTACGAGCAGAACGAAGCCTTCTTCAAAGTCATGCGTTTAGAAAAGTGGATGGGCTTTGCCATCCTGACGCTCATGCTCCTGCTTATGGCCTTCAACATGGTCGGCGCGCTGTGGATGCTCGTCTTAGATAAACAACGCGACATAGCCACCCTGCGCAGCCTCGGCGCCGACGACCGCCTTATACGGCGCATCTTCATCGGCGAAGGACTGCTCCTGACGACGTTAGGGCTGAGCATCGGAATAGTACTCGCTGTAAGTCTGTATGCTGCTCATAAGCGCTGGAACCTCATCGAAATGCCTGTGGGCTTTGTGGTGAGCAGCTATCCAATCGAAATGCGCCTCAGCGATTTTCTGCCCGTAACAGCAACCGTGTTGACTATTGGATTGCTGGCCTCATTGGCCCCCGCGGCCCGTGCCGTGCGCGTGCCGGCTTATTGGCGCGAAGAGTAAGAGCAGAGCTCCCTGGCATAGCAAGCCCTTGCCACTTATCAGGCTTTCATTGGCGCGCTAAATTAAAAGGCTGCCTCATTGCCAGATAGCAAGGGGGCTGAAAGGCCGTGATCCTGGAAGCCAGAACGTCAAGGAAGCGTTTGATAAGAGAACAGGCCCTCTTGCAAAGGGTTAAACTTTATTTAAAATGCCGTCTGAAGAGTGGCCTCACAGCGTTTCATCAGTTTAAAGCGCGCTACTTTAGCTAACTGTTTTCAACACAACCGGCCCTTACGCATGCGCAGACTGCTTTTGCTTGGCTTTTTGGTCTTTTTGGCAAGCGCTCTTTTTGCGCAGATAACGCCGCGCGGCGGTACCTCTACCCTATCGCCGCGCTCCTCTGCGAGCCCTTCGCGGGAAGAAGCACCCGCCCCAACTCGAACTAAGGATACGGGTACGCCGCCACCGCCGCACTACTATGCACCGCCATCGCCGCCTTACCGGCCCGAGCGCTTAAACGCAGAGCCATCGCGCATCGCTTCTAACCCGCGTCAGAACTACGAACCCGAACCGCGATGGAGCGAAAACCCTGCGCCGTATCGCCCGGCACGCCCTCAGGAACAACCCACCGGCAGCGTGCAATGGCTCAGCTTAGAGGAAGCGCTCGAGCGCTCCAAAACGGAAAAGCGCAAAATTTTTATTGACTTCTATACCGACTGGTGTGGGTGGTGCAAGCGCATGGACGAAAACACCTTCTCCGATACCGCTGTGGCGCGCTACATAGGCGAAAAATATTACCCCGTCAAATTTAACGCGGAGTCCTCAGCGGAGGTCGCTTTTCAAAACAAAACCTACGGCCTGCGCCGTGGCAGCGACCGCAGCTATCACGAGCTGGCCATCGAATTGCTCAACGGGCGGCTGGGCTTTCCTACGTTAGTGTTTCTGGATGAAAACCTCCACGTCATCCAGGCCATTCCGGGCTATCGGGAGCCGGATCAGCTGTTCAAAATCCTGAACTATTTCGGTACGGACAGCCACAAGACGACGCCCTGGGAAACCTACGAACAGAAATTCAACCGGCAGCGCTGACCTGTGGCGGGCAATACGTTTGGCGTGCTTTTTCGCGTAACGACCTTTGGCGAGTCGCATGGGCCGTCCATAGGCTGTGTGATTGACGGCTGTCCGGCGGGCTTAGCGATAGATGAAGATTTCATCCAGCAGGAGATGGCCCGCCGCCGCCCGGGGCAGAGCGCCTTGGTTACCCGGCGCCGCGAAGCCGACCGGGTGCACATCCTCAGCGGCGTCTTCGAGGGCCGCACCACCGGAGCGCCCATTGCCCTGCTCATCCCGAACGAAGACCAGCGACCGCGCGACTACGAGCACCTGAGCGACACCTTCCGCCCCAGCCACGCCGACTACACCTACTGGGCCAAATACGGCGGCCACCGCGACCACCGCGGCGGCGGACGCAGCAGCGCCCGCGAAACCGCCGCCCGCGTCGCTGCCGGCGCCATTGCCAAACTACTGCTGCGCCAACACGGCATCGAAGTGCAGGCCTACGTCAGCCAGGTGGGCCACATCGCCCTGCAAACGCCCTACACCGCGCTGGACCTGAGCCGGACGGAAACCAACGACGTGCGCTGCCCAGACCCCGTCCTGGCCGAACAAATGGCCCAACTCATCCGCCAGGTGCGCAAAGCCGGCGACACTGTGGGCGGCGTCGTTACCTGCATCGTGCGCGGATGCCCGCCCGGGCTGGGCGAACCCGTGTTCGACAAACTGCACGCCGACTTAGCCAAGGCCATGCTCAGCATCAACGCCGCTAAAGGCTTCGAATACGGCTCGGGCTTCGCAGGCGCAGCCATGCCGGGCAGCCAGCACAACGACCTCTTCACCGCCGAAAGCGGCCACATCCGCACCCAGACCAACTACTCTGGCGGCATCCAGGGCGGCATCTCCAACGGCATGGACATCTACTTCCGCGTCGCCTTCAAACCCGTGGCCACGCTCCTGCGCGACCAGCCCTCAGTAAACACCGCCGGCGAGCCTGTCCTCGTCAAAGGAAAAGGCCGGCACGACCCCTGCGTCGTACCGCGCGCCGTGCCCATTGTGGAGGCCATGGCAGCCTTAGTCATAGCCGATCACTGGCTGCGGGCACAGCCGTGAGCGCCGACAGGCCGGCCTCCACACCCGCCGCCCCTGGCGCCCGGATGGGAGACCGGGCAGGAGGGTGGATAGGATGCGGGAAAAAGCTGCGCCCTCCGATACACCCACAAGCGAAAAGAGGATCAGGACTGGCGTATCGGCGATGCCTCTCTCACTGCCGGAAACCGGCGCCTCTGGCTGTGATACGCCCTGCCCCAAGAGGGATCATCTCGGTAACTGAAGAGCGAGGCGGAAGCCGAGATGGTTGAGGTGGCGCGCCGGCGTCCAGTAGGGGCGGCTCGCTACGCGGCAGTGCCGCGCGCCGTAGAGCCACGAGCCGCCGCGATGCACGCGGAGAGAGCCCCGCGGGCTATCCACCCAGGCCTGCCCATCCGTCGGTGCGCCGGTGTAGTTGCCGTGCCAGTCGTCCTCACACCACTCCCATACGTTGCCGCTCATATCGTACAGACCCAGCTCGTTGGAGCGCTTTTGGCCCACGGGATGCGTCCGGTAGTTCGAATTATCTGTGTACCAACCCACTTCGTCCAAGTCATTGCTGCCGCTGTACCGATAACCTTTGCTTAGTCGTCCACCGCGGGCAGCATATTCCCATTCGGCCTCGGTGGGCAGACGGAAATGCTGTCCCCTTTTCCGGGAAAGCCAATAGCAAAATTGCTGAGCGTCTTCCCAACTGACGTTCATCAGCGGGCGATTGCCACGGCCCCAGCCTTGATCGTACGGTACCTTAAAGCCTGTTTCTAAACAGAAAATACCAAATTGATGCCAGGTGGTCGGCGTCTGGGCAATCGCGAAATCGGAAACCGTTACTTGATGGATAGGCTGCTCCCGCTTAAATTCATTACCGCCCATTACAAAAATACCGCCCTCCACAGGTATCATGGTGGGGAAGTATTTCTTTTCTAAATCCATAAAGGTGTTGGGATCGCATTGCCGGAGGTAGGCTAATAGCGCGCTGGTGTCAGAAGTTTCGGCCAACGGTGGATACAAAATGTTCCGATGCTTTTGGAGGTCTAAAAAGATGCGGAGCAAGGCTTTGCCCTCTACGGCTTTATCGGCCCACAGAAATACATAGGCCAGCTCGAAGGCCAGCGGCGCCAGGTCGTAGGCCTTGGGATAAAAGTGCAGCGCTGCGGCCTCGGTTAGGGCCTGTCGGGCGGCCTCGAAGTCTAAGGCTTCCAGGCCTTTGTGCAGGTTTTGCCACAGCAGTTCAAAGTTCTGGGCCGTCAGGCGCTCGTTTTCGGCGCTGAGCTCTTCCTGATAGCGCCGCCGGACGACGGGGGCAAGCACGTCGTGCGCCAAGCGGATGGCCTCCTTGCTGCGCAGTTCAGTGAGCAGATTCACCTTCAGCAGGGCCTGGAGGAGTGGGTCTTCCGCGTTCTGGAGTTCCTGCTTCGATTTTGCGCCGGCGGTTTCGCGGTTGATGACGAACTGGTCTAAGGTTTCGAGGATGGCTTTCTTGTCGGCGTCGGGGCACTGCTGCTGAACGCTTTCCACGGCTGCATCGAGGAGTTCGAACTCTGCGTGCGCCTCATTAACGAGTTTTTCATAGTCTTCCCAGCGCAGGCGCACTTTGAGATCATTGGGCGGGCGGGCATCCCGTGCGGCGATGTAAATCTTCTGCAGCCGGCTTTGGAGAATGGCACTGACCTGCGCGGTTTCTTTTGTGACCAGCTCTTCTGCCACCTTTCGGGCGAAGTTATCGTCGAAATCCATTTGGTAGAGCCTGGCCAGTTTCTCGTTCTTCTTAACGCCTTCAATGGCCTCGACGATGGCCGCGCGGTCGAGCGGGTCAAGGCGGATTTCTTCATAAGGTACACCGGTTTCAGCGATTAAACGGTGTACATCGGTCAGGTAATCGCTGCGAAAGGCTAAGACAAATGCGTCGTCGGGATGGTCTTGCAGCGCCTGATGGAGTTTTTTCGCGAACTCATCCCGCTCGCCTCGAACGGGATCGGTAAACATCTCCTCCGCCTGGTCGAGGATGAAAACGCGCCTCTTGTCTGCCCTGCCCGAATTCTGAAGGAGTTCTGCCAATTGACTATCGAGTTGACGGGTTTTATCGCGGCGTTCGTAGTGCACGGGAATTTGTTGTTCGAGCCGGGGCAGCACGCCTGCGGCCAGAAACGAAGACTTGCCCACGCCGCTGTGCCCGTGCACGAGGATAAGGCGCGTCTCAGGGCGCTCTATCAGGCTGAAAAAGGCGTTGAGCTCGTGCGTGCGGCCGAAGAACAGCGGCGCGGCCTCGCGATCGAAATACCGGAGGCCGATGTAAGGCTCTTTGTAGGTATGAAAGGGGTTGATGTCGGCGGGCAGGGGGTAGTCGTCGAGCACCGAGACAGGGGCATCTGTGGGTTTTTTCTGAGGTTGAACGCCTTTTTTTTCTATGTCTTCGATGAGCGCCGTTACGCTCTTTTTCCATTTAGACGTCTGAATGGTTTCGTATTGTAAAACATCCAGAAAGTGGAGTTCTTCAGGCAGGACACTCTTTGCTGGAAACCTGCCGCGATCGAGGAACACAGGAATGATCGTCTTCTTCTCCCGCTTTGCTATCTCAATTTCCAACCGCACCCAGTCTTCAGGGACGTTGATGCGGTATTCTCCAGTGGTGTCGTCATGCCCCGCCCACACGACGCCCTTTTTCACCAAGACGAGCAAAACCTTGCAGCTCAGGACGTGCTTCTTTAGTTCTTCTGGCCACTGGTCGCCGGGATTGATGCGTTCTTCGTCTAAAAATACGACGTCTCGGCCGAAGTGGTTGGCCAGATCGGCGTACAGGAGTCGGGCTTCGATTTGGGCGTCCTTTACGCGGTAACTGATGAAAATGAGCGACTCGGACATGGCGACGTCGGCGTTCGTTTTGCTGAGGCGGTCTTCAGCGGGAGCGTTCTGATAGGCA
>JANWVR010000069.1 GCA_025056735.1 Saprospiraceae bacterium | reverse complement strand
TTCACCGCCGAGGACGCCGAGGGCCGCAGAGAAACCCAGAGCGCATAGCACCGCGAAGGTGTGGGTGAAAAGCCTGGCTGAGTCAATGAACGAAGCGAAAAAGGGAAAGAACACGCTCTCCTCTGGTTTTCTGAGCCTGTTGGTGTCCTGTTGGGTCTTTCCTGTCTGGCCCGGCCTTGGCGGCCTCTGCATGGCAGTGGATTGTACGGGTCGTGTATCTGTCGTGATTAAGGCGGTCTGTTCGGCGCTGTTGTGGTGTCGTTAGGTCAGGTCGGCGGGTGTACTTGTGTGCGGCATCCGTGCAGCGCTGGACGGTCGGGCGTGTTTGGGTGTGCTCGTTAGCGTCGTGGGCGTGTCTGCGTCGTTTGATAATTTCCGCTCAACGGTTGGATGTGCGAACGTGCTGACGTTTAGGAGGCATTTTCGCACATCCATTGTTAGTGCCATATTATTTTACAGCCTTCGACAGGTTGCCATTTTTAACCCTTAATTCACTGGATAACACTTCCCAAAAGTATATTCCCGGCGGCAATTCGCCCGTTTCGATTTCGTTCACCCCAACCGAGAGCCGCTCCTGTCGCACCAATCGCCCCATCATGTCATACAGCCTGAACACTGGGCTGCGCAGGTTCGCGCTCAATGCCACCGCCAGCCTGTCGCGGAATGGGTTGGGCCACACCCGCACTCGGGCTTGCAGTATCGGGTTGTCCTGCGCCGACACGCCGAGGTAGAGCGTCTTGCAGTGCGTGTCCGAGCCGTATTGATTACTTACGGTGAGGCATACCTGATATAGGTCCGGCTTGGGAAATTGATGCCTCGGATGCCGCTCCGTGCTGCCCGCCGACCCATCGCCAAAATCCCACGACCAGGTGGCCGGCTCGGAGTACGACAGGTCGTGGAACTCCACCGCGAGCGGCTCAAGCGTATCCTGCTCGTAGCGGTACCAGGCTTTAGGGTGGTTGTCCAGACCCAGCGTGTCGCAGGGCGAGCCGTCGAGGGGGCCGAGGCGGTAGTTGGGGAAGTTGGGCACGGAAAAGTCGTTGTACTTGTAGAGTTGGATGCCGTGCTGCTGGTACTGGCAGCCCAACCCTTCCTCGTCGGGGCGGTGGATGACGTGCAGGTAGCGCGCGCCGTTGGTGGCTGAGGAGTAGATTTTGCCGTCAGGGGCGAGTTGCATTATATAGAACGTGACAGGGAAAGGATCGGTGAATCCGTCATAAACGGCCACTACCTTGCGGCTGGCGGGGATGTCGGCGGCCCAGAGGTCGTATTGGAAGGCGGTGTCATACCTATTGTGATAGAGGTAGCGAGAGTTGGGAGAAATGGCCACGCCGCCCGCACGGTTAATACCTTTTATTTGAACTTGATTACTTAAAAGTCCTGTGCAACGGTCAAAATTAAAAATATTTAACCACGACCCAGATGTATTGTCAAAAGTATTATAAATCGCATATTTTTCCCCATCAGGACTAAATATACTACCGCCCGAACCACTTACTATTTGTAGTTCCACTTCTACCGTACCAAGATTATGAATACCTTCTGAATTGATAAGAACTCGGTAATATTTTTTACTACCTCTTTGAAATACTATCACCCACCAATCTCTTCCATTAGCGTGTCTTACGGCATTCAGTTTTCCTAATACCAGGGTATCATGTACTATAGGAATCTTTCTATCGATTACTTTCCCTAAGCCATTATTTGCCTTCATGTCAATAAGTGCTGCTGTAACATCGAATGACACCCTGTCCGTCACAAAATTGTTGCTGTTCAAAAGATACCTATTACTCATATAAAGTAATATAAGGCTGTCGTTGTGACCGGGGTAAGGCAAAAAAACAGAACCCTGTACAAGAAAGTGATATGAAAGGTAATATCCGGTAAAGGGATCTAACTCTTCATACAGATCGCCGCCGTTTTCCACATCTTGCACAAATGTTCGATTTCGAATATCGAGTCCATTCGTAAAGGCAAACAGTTCACCGTCTGACAAAGAAAAAGAAGAATTGTTTCCAGGAAACTCCATATCATTCATTACAGAATTACTATCAATGTGCAAACCTCCCTCGGTGAAAGTCAGGATGCTGTGGCCGTAAATGTCACCAAATCCGGGATAGCCCAACACCCAAGTATTGTCGTGCAGTTGGGAGAAGAGGCGTAGGGGGAGCAGCAAGCCGAGTGTGGCAAAAAATGTTGCTTTCATGTTCAAAAACAAAAAAGCCTGCTCGTGGCGCGGTAATACCACGAGCAGGAAAGTGAAGAGAAATTTTAGCGCGCAATCACAAACTTGACAGGCTGAAACGTTTGCCCGCCAGTGCTGACCTGACAGAAATAAACGCCCGGCACAAGCCTTGAAGCATCAAGCGCAAGGTTGCCGTCGGCGGTAACAAGGCTGCGCTCCAATACCGTCCGCCCCGAAATGTCGGCGACGCGCAGGCGAACTTCCTGCCCCGCTTCCATGCCCGGCAGGAACAGTTGGAGCCGCCCGTCGGTCGGGTTAGGCCACAGCAGCACCCTGTCGGCGTGAGGCTTCGGGGTCGCCTTTGCGGAACGCCCGTCGGCAATGGCGCACAAATCAAAGTCGTCGAAATGCTTTTGTTCCTTCATCTGGTACAGCGCGCGGGCCATGTACACCGCGCTGCCGCCCGCCAGCGGGCATTGGTGCGCGATGGGCGAGACAACGTCAAACTGGGCTTCGGTCAGTTGCGCCGTGCCCGCCGAAGTCACTTCCAGATAGATTCGCAGGGCGTCCTTGCGGTTGCTTTGCGGCACATTGTTGGCCGGGAGCGCCATCACGGTCGGCAAGACGGCCAAGGCCCTGATTCGGCGGAGCGAGTCCATCTGGTGTTGTTTCTCAACCGCCACGGCGGTATGAGGCACGAGCCGTGCCCGCACCGACTGCGACTGCCAGTAAATGTCGAGGCTGTCCGAGCGGGTGCTTACACCTCCCAACGCCGCCAATACAGCGTCTGCCTCGGCTTCAATGGCTGCTATGGAATCGGCAGCCGTCCGCAGTGCCTGCCCCCATGCCGTCGGCACGTCCTGCACAGATGCGACCATCGCTTCGGCGATATGAAAAGACTGCACCGCGCTGCCCGCCTCTGTGGCTGAGTAAAAAGCATCCACGCTTGTTGATTGTCCGAGCATATCGGGATGCGCCTTAAGGCGGGCGTACAGGTCGCGCTCGCCTTCCCATTGCAGCGCCGCGCCGCCGGTGATACTTCCGAAAGCGTTTTGAGCGATGAGGATGTCGGTCGGCTCGATATCTTCCCGGCCGCCCGGCGGATAGGCGGGGTCAGGGCATTGAATGTCCTGTGCACATTCATAAGGCGTAGCGTCGTTAGTCACAAACCAATTGCTCGGCACTCCATTGGGCGTGACAATCTGTTGCGGATAGTGCGGCGTGTTCTGGTTAGTGACAAAGAATTTTGATGCGTCTAAAACTAGTGGTGGCCCATCATTCCATGCCGTACCCGAAGCTGCTCCGAAGCGGTTGCTGTTGGTGGCAGGGCCGAGCACCTGAATTGGCTGTTGTCCGATGACGGTGAAGCCGGTGTTTGCATTTCCCGGCAGCCAGAGCGAGAAGCCGTGACTGGCCATGTCGGTCTGGCGGTATTGGGTGCCGAAGCAGGCGCCCATGAACAGCGAGCCGACAAAACCGCCCTCCGTGCCGTTGCAGCAAAAACGGTTGCCGAGGCTTGCCAAGGTGGCGAAGCCGGTCGTGGCGTTGAAACCGACACCCGTCACATCGGTGATGTCGTTGCCGTAGAGGTAGTTGTAGTGGGAGGTTTGCAGTTGGATGCCCGCGCTACCCAGCACTTCGCTGTTGGGGTGGGCGGAGAACTCCACGCGGTTGTCGGTGATGGCCCAGTTGTTTAGGTTGTTCACCAACAGGCCGCCCACCTGGTCGTTGACATACATCTCGTTTCGAGAGATGCGCCCGGCGCCGTCGGGCAAGGTCAGGTTGCTAAGATTGACCAACTGAACCGTCCAGTCGCCGTCGGTAGCCGCCTGCACGTCCTGCGTGAAGAACTTGTTTTTGTCAATGACGTGCGAGGAGAACCACGGGGAAGCCGCCAGATTCCAGGCCCGGATGCCGAAGTCCGTGAAACGTATGCCCGGATTGTCAAAAACACCCCGGGCGCCCGGGTGCCAGGCTTCGACTCCCAAACGCACCTTGTTGGTGGTGCTGCCCCGCAGGGAGAGGAAGGCATTGCTGCCGTAGAGCGCGTGCCCCGCGCCGTTGAAGTTGGCGTCCCGCACGTTGTAGATGCCGTTGTTGGCCACCACGCCAACACCTCGCGAAAGAGCGAAGGAAGGCTGAAAGTCGGAGAATCCTATCATGTTGTTGAAGTTGGAGCGGTACACGTTCAGGAAAACGCGCTCGCCGATCACGCCGTTGCGCAGGTTGGAAAAGGTGTTGTAGGCGCCGCCCGCCGCCCCGATGTTGAAGTTGGCTCCCAGCACCACCGCGCCCGCGTAGCCGTGTTCGCCGTCATAGTTGTCCAAGCCCGCGTCGCAGGGCGGCAGCAAATCGCCGAGCGTGTTGCCGGGGCCCTTGCACAGGATGTTGTTGCCGACGAACGGCGTTTGCCACACCACCCCGCCGTAAAAACCGCCGCCGTTGCCGGGGACAAAAAGATTGACATGGTTGCGCTCGAAGCGGTTGTGCTGTATGTCCACGCGGGTGGGCGTGAGCAGCCCGAACAGCGTCACCGGTTCCGCCCAAAGGACATGCTGCCCGTCGGACACCTTGTTGTGGCGGAAGGTCAGGTAGCTGTAAGGCTCCGCCCGGATACGCTGCCACATTTGTTCGCAACCATAAATGATACTGTACTCCATCGTCAAGTGTCGGAAGGCGGGCACGACTATCTCGGCACAGGGCTGCATGCGGATGTTGTCGCAGCCTGTGATGGTCACATGCTGGTCCATGATGAGCCGCCCTGCGATAGCGATGCAGCCGTTGTGGACGGAGGGGTCGAGCGTGGCCGGCAGGTTGAGCGAGGAGTATGGCGTGCCGTTCGGGCTTGCGACGATGTTGAGCGTGTTGGCTTCGGTGCAGGGGCAGGCGAACTCAGACGTGCATATCATCGGCGTCACGTTTCCCGCGTTCAACACTGCGCCATCGAAGCAAGGGGCCAATGGGTTGAATTGCAGGTTTATTGGCAAAGTCTGTCCGTCAAACGCCTCGTCGCTGCTTACCTGGAGCGCAAGGGTCAGTACTACGCAACCGCCGGGGGGGATATCGCCTTCATTGACGAGGTGTGTCAGGGATGGGAAGTCCGCGTTGGGAATTAAAGTCAGACCCGGAGGGAGTTGGGCTGTAACGAGCGTTGCCGGATTGGAGAACGAGTTGCCATCGCATCCGACATTGTTGCAAATTTCTATCGTCGCGTTTACCTGACCGCCAAGGCAGGGCTCCTCTGGAGCTACGTTGGTAGTTATATCGAGAACGTCAAGCAAGTTGTTATTGATCTCTACACGGACAGCATCTAAATAAATAGTCCCAAATACAGGGAATGGCATTTCATTTTGCGTGAAGGAACTTAGGTACAAATAGTTCCAGCAGACATTAGACTCATTGGTAAAATTTACCGTATAAGTCGCAAATACTGGATTTGTGTTTGGTGTTGATGTAATCGGAACAAACCAAGAGGGGCTGGAAATTCCTGGATTATTATAAACAACCGCCCCAGCGATTGGTGCATTTTCAGAAAATTCCACCCTGATATTCGGCCCAAATACTAAGCAAGGATTTAAAGCCGTAGCGATAAATGTTACAGTGCCCGACATTCCAGGAAAAACCGGTTCACAAAGTGGCAAAGACACCCCTTCGCCTTGATCAGCATTATTGTATCTACGCATAACAAACCTGAGGAACTGGTTGCCACTTGGCGTGGAAACCCCTGCTGAATTGCCATTGCAAGTCCAGCCAAAATCCGGCGAATCCACTAAATCCGGGGTATTGTCCCAACCCCAAGGCTGCTCCCAAAATCCAAATCCATTGTTCCCGGCTGTCAGTAATTGACGGAGTTCCTCATCGCTTCCAAACTCTTCGAAGTCCACAAATGGGTTGATTTGGCAATCTGTCAGATTTTCGCAAGCCTCGGCAAGTGCTGGGTTTGTGACTACTATTCGAACGGTCGCCACATCACACTGTTGCCCATTGCAACCCGTTATCGAATAGCAAAAAGTGTAAACTCCCAAAGTGTTGCCTTGTATGAGGATTTGCGATCCATTTAGAGTGATTCCAATACCACTTGTGTTCCCACAATTCGTCATCAGGCCGAATGTCGCATTGGACGGAAAGTCATTGGCTAGCAACGTCGATATATCGATGGTAATTAATTGCCCTTGCGCCACAAAGAACGCACCGTCATTTTCCGCAATTACGATGCAGTCAGGCATGCACCCACTTGTCTGATAACCAAGGCGGCACAAGATTGCTGTTTCAGCATTGGTTAGAGTTCGTTGCACACCGTCAAGTCCTGGTGGTATGCCTGAATTCATAACATAATGTTCTGTGCCACAAGTGCGATCCAAATGGCTCAGTACGTTCATAAAAGTTTGTGGGTCTTGACTTGCGTATTCCCCATTGACCGGGGGCAATTGCGCTACGTCAAATTTGACATTGGTCGGTCCGCAGTTTTGATTCCAAATCAGGTTGGGCATGCCGGGGAAATAGGCGCTGTTGAAAACATAATCCGCGCAACAACTGCCGTTAGTGCTTGGCATTGTTGAGAGAATCATGTGCTCTCCGTCGTTGTTGACGATATTCAAGTCCCATAGGGTGTAGAAACCCTGCGCTGGGGCGCCGTTGGGTGTGATTTGTGATCCAAAGCCCATGACATGGAGCGCTTCGTGCAATATGACCGTGTAGTAATCCACCTGATTTAGCCCAATACCCGCCGAAGGCCCAATGTAGAAGTTAGAGATATTGGCGTTCACCGCGATCAACCCGTGTTGGGGTATATTTACTCCGCCTGTAAACAACTGCTGGTGTACAAGACTGTGGCCAAGGCCGCACTGATTGGGAAAAAAGGGCGTACCTACTGCAGCGACACCAATTCCCAAGGCAGGGTCTTTTCTTAACCTGATGACCGCTCTTTCGCCAGATTGGGCGGTTATCAAATCAGAAAGATAGTCAAAAACGTCGCAAATCGTTTCTATCTCGTCGTTTGAAAACGGATTGTTCTGATTATTCTCAAAAATGAGCGTGAAGTCCTCAATCTGGTCGCAGTGGTTGGATTGCTGGTTCAGGTTCCATAGCGCCATTTCGTCTTCTGTGTACCAGTTGCCAAAACGGTCAGCGTAGGCCGGTTGGCTCGGCTGAAACCCATCGGGGGTTATCTTTTCGAACACACCGCACTCGTACCCTCCCGACAAGGCTTGGGCATGAACAGAAATTATCGGGGCAAAAAATATGGCCCCAAAATGACAGATGAGCAGCAAAGCCCAGTTTTTCGTTTGCCTCTGATAAGGTTTTAGATTTTTCATAAATTTGCAAAATTTTGTAAGGCCCTACTCTGTTTGTTTTGCCCGGCCATTTCGGTGCTACCGGGGACTCTGGCGAGTCGGTCGGGAGGTAACGGTGCCAGCCGTTGCCTCCTTTTTTCTTTATTAGTGTCGCGTTTTATTTTTCTCTTATTGGCACTAACGCCCACTTTCCCGCCGTACGACCACTTAGGGAGTATGGACGGGAAAGTAAAGTTAGCGGAACAATGTTGCTTTTTACCTTCATAATTCGTGGCAAAGATATAGTCTTCGAGCCAAAAGCGCAAGAGCCT
>JANWVR010000010.1 GCA_025056735.1 Saprospiraceae bacterium | reverse complement strand
CTTCATGGCCTACATTCCTCGCTTTGATTGTTTGGATACTTTTGCATTGCGCTTCATCAAAGATCCTTATGAATTTACTGATACCACATACAGTCCTACAGGAGTTTGGGTGGTGCCCGTCTTGCCCTCCAGCGTAGCGCGTCTTGCTCCTGTCTCCGATATACGAATCGTGAATGAAAACGGGCGCAAAGTTACCAGGGTGCACATAATGGGATTGGAGCCAACGCATGGGATGGGAATTCAGTCGGGTATTTGCACAGAGATGGACAGCGCTGGAGAATATGTTGGTACTACGGAAGCTTCGTTTTTAGGTTATGTGACGCACAAGGACACTATCTCTGGCTACATAGAGATAACTGGAGCAACTAGCACGAAGAAAGAATGGTTTGGGCGAAGGTTAGAGGGAGTGAAATTGGTTCGAACCGTTCCGTACTGACGACCACATAGATATTTTGAGAACGGCGGCTATGGCCTTAAAAAAGCGATAGCCGCCTTTTTACCATAAGAGTCGAGGTGGTCTGAAAAAGGTGAACAGGGATCAACCTGATTTGCTTCGAGAAGGGAACAAGAAGTAAGTTATGCGTCCAACATCCAAACTTAGACTCGTAGGCAATAGTTACTTCCCTATCGCGGCGCTATGCGCTCTGGTTTTCTCTGCGGCCCTCGGCGTCCTCTGCGGTAAAAGAAATGCTTTGAGAAAGGTGCTGTTTTGTCGCCGAATAGCAAAAAAGTGGGCTCAGGCTCTTGCATTTTTGGTTTGGTGACTGCATCTTTGCCACAGATTATGAGAGTAAGAATTAACATCTTTCTGCTCACTTTATTTTCCCGTCTATACCTCTTGAGCGGTCGTACGGCAGTAAAATAGACGGTTTATAAAGAAAATCTATACACTCTAACCTCAAACAAGAGTAGAACATGAATAAGATACCTTTTTTCGCCGTCGCAATCCTGCTCTCTTTTTTGTATATCGCATGCAAGAAAGAAAAATGCCCATCCGGGTATGTGAAGTCAGGAGACAACTGTATCTGCCCTGCCGGTAAATATGAGGGGAATGGCATGTGTCGGGACCTAAAACCCAATGAATACTATGGCATCATGAGTAGTTGTCCGTGCAAGGATACGCTATTTTTTGAGATTACGAGCAGAGATAAAAAGTCCCTTCGATATCGTCTGGATTTGGGATGGGGATACTCTGAAGGCTCTATACCGATAATATCATTACCTGACGGGGATAGCCTTGAGGCCACAGTAGGAAGTGATCTAAGGCTGTGTGTTGTGTTTGACTCTACTTACTACGGTGGAGTAAGACGTTTTGCCCGTGGAAGTCTTTCGGGTAAATTCATAGAGAATAATACTAAGATACGCATGACTGTTCGCTATTATCCCATGGGAGGGGATGGCGATCCGACTAAGGATATAGCACGTTGCTCATTTATCATAAGTCGTTAGAAATCTAAAGACTGGGCAGCCTGAGGTGATTTGAAAAAGGCGAAGACGACTCTACCTCAATTTCGTATTGCAAAAGAGTCAGAGGGACACAAAGCGGGGAGTTTCGCCCTAAGCCATTTGGTCGTTACTTTGCAGCCAAAAAAGACACATGACTGCTACCGTAACCTACGATGGCGATTTGCGCTGTACGCTCACGCATACGCTCTCGGGCGTGCGGATACACACCGACGCGCCGCCCGACAACCAGGGCAAGGGCGAGGCGTTTTCGCCTACTGACCTGTGCGCTGTGTCGCTGGCGACCTGCATGCTGACCGTCATGGGCATTCGTGTGCGCGAGCGCGGCATCAGCATTGACGGCACGCGCGCCGAGGTAACCAAGATCATGGCTGCTGACCCGCGCCGCATTGCGCGAGTGGAAATCCGGCTCTTCATGCCGCCCAACCACTACTCGGAGGCCGACAAGGCGTTGCTCGAGCACATCGCGCATACCTGCCCCGTAGCGCTGAGCCTGCACCCCGATATCGTGCAACAGGTGGAATTTGTCTGGTGAGCGCAATACCCGCATGGACAACTATTTAGAACTCGTGTATGCGGTAACGCGCCGCATTCCGCGCGGGCGCGTAACAACCTACGGCGCCATTGCCGATTACTTAGCGCTTGGCTCAGCCCGCATGGTAGGCTGGGCACTTCACCAGAGTATCGGCGCCGCAGATGTGCCGGCCCACCGCGTGGTCAATCGCAAGGGCGAGCTCAGCGGCCGGCTGCATTTCCCAACGCCGACGATGATGCAGCAACTGTTAGAAAGCGAGGGCGTGGTGGTCGTAGAAAACCGGGTGCAGGACTTCCCGCAGCGCTTCTGGCACCCGGCGGAGGATGAGGAATAGTCCTTACCAAAACCCGCTCAAAGTTCCCGACCGCTCTCTTTGCGATTTAGCACCTTGTCGTAAATCCTCTGTGGTAAAAAGAAGCACCGCTGTTTTTTCGATTACTGACGTAGAAAGCTTCAAGCGTTCACTGCGCGCCTGGGCGGTGCAGGCATTTCCCGTGGCGCTTTGCTTGGACAGTAACCACGCAGGCACGATGGCAGCCCAGAGCGAGGTGGCTGCCTCCGCCTTACCTTATTGGCGACAGCCTCGCTGGGAATGCCTCCTGGCTGCAGGCGCAGCTGACGCCATATGCGCCGAAAGCGGCTCGGCTTTTAGCCAGCTGCGCCATTTTCACGACTACCACGACGACTGGCGGTTCGGCTTTTTGGGCTATGACCTAAAAAACGAGACAGAGTGCTTGCATTCACGCCATCCCGACGGCATTGCCCTGCCCGATCTGTACTTCTTCCGGCCCGAAGTCGTCATCGGCATTCGAGCCGGAGACGTCTCTGCCTTGGAGGGTTATCGAGTAGAAATTCACGCGCTGGCCTCATCGCCAGCATCCGTATTTCGGGAAGTACAGCGGTGCGCTCCGACCGACGCACCTGCGCAAAGCGTCTCTCTCCGACCGCGCATGAGCCGCCGCTATTACTCAGAAGCAGTAGCAGCCCTACGCGAGCACATTGCGGCTGGCGACGTGTATGAGGTCAACTTCTGCCAGGAGTTTTATGCGGAGGAAGCCCGCATGAACCCGCTTGCCGTCTTTGAACGACTGAATACGCGCGCTCGCGCTCCGTTTTCGGCCTTCCTGCGCTGGCACGACCGCTACCTGCTGTGCGCCAGCCCGGAGCGCTTTCTGGCTAAGCGAGGACAGCGCCTGTTTTCTCAACCCATAAAAGGTACCCGCCGCCGGCTGGCCGACCCCAAGGCCGACGCTCAACTGCGCGAGGCGCTCCGCCACAGCGAAAAAGACCGCGCCGAAAATGCCATGATCGTGGACTTAGTGCGCAACGACCTGGCACGCCACTGCCTGCCGGGCAGCGTGGTCGTCGAAGAGCTTTTTGGCCTGTACACCTTTCCTACCGTGCATCAGATGATCTCCACCGTTGCCGGCGAGCTGACGCCCGGCGAACATCCTGTCGCTGCCCTGCGCGACGCCTTCCCTATGGGCAGCATGACAGGCGCACCCAAAATACGCGCCATGGAACTCATCGAGCAGTACGAACGCACCCGCCGCGGCCTCTACTCTGGGGCCGTAGGCTACTGCTCACCAGAGGGCGACTTCGACTTCAACGTCGTCATCCGCAGCCTGCTCTACCGGGCCGATACCGGCTATATCTCCGCTCAGGTGGGTAGCGCCATCGTCTTTGACTCGAAACCCGAAGAGGAATACGAGGAATGCCTGATTAAATTGGAAGCCTTGCAAAAAAGCCTCCTCTCTTAAAATCAATTGATTATCAGCATCTTAAAATTCGCCTTAACTTTTCCACAACTGGCTGTTGAAATTTTTTTTAAATTTTTTTTCAAAAACTCTTGCATAGCCCGTTTCGATGCGTGTATATTTGTCTCATCAAACGCGAAAAGAAGACGGCAAAGGCCGCTTTCAAGAATAGTTTTCATTTGGTTTTTTGGGGTTTATTAGCCGCTGGACACGAAAGTGCTCTAGCGGCTTTTTAATTTAATGGCCTTCAGCAGAACGGCACACTTTTGGCAAGAGGCACAGGCGTCAAACTTATCTGTGAGTAAACCGATGCGAACGCTTCCTTACGCTGCGCTTTTTGTAATCCTTTTGGCGCTTTTTTGCCTGAGATGCCGCTCCGAAGACCACCGTCCTCGCGTTCTGATTTTCCACAAGACGGAATTTTACGCCCACGAATGCTTAGACGCCGCCATTGAGGCGGTACGTCAGTTGTGCGAGCGCAACGGCTGGGCCACCGACGCCACAGAGTGGGGCGAGGATTTTACCGAAGAAAACCTGAGCAAGTACGCGGCCGTAGTGTTCTTGCTGACGGCAGGCGATGTGTTGACACCTACGCAAGAGGTTGTTTTTGAACGTTTTATCCAGGGTGGTGGCGGCTTCGTGGGCGTCTATACTGCCATAGATACCGAACACAGTTGGCCCTGGTATCGCCAGTTGGTCGGTGCTGAGTACGACGGCCTGATGCCGGTGCAGCGCGCGTCGTTAGCGGTGTTCGACCGCGAGCACCCAGCTACGGTGCATTTGGAGGACACGTGGACGCGCACAGACGAATGGATGAACCTGAAAAATGTGCTGCCCGACGTGCGTGTGCTGCTCGCGTTGGAGGAAAGCAGCTGCACCGGCGGCAAAATGGGCGCTTTTCATCCCGTCAGCTGGTATCGCGAATTCGACGGCGGGCGTGCGTTTGTCACGGTGATGGGCCACACGACAGCCTCCTACAGCGAACCGGCCTTTCTGCAGCACTTAGAGGGCGGCCTGAAATACGCCATGGGCGCTGGCAAGCCCATTGCCTTAGGCGAACATCGGCCTTTCCGGCAGGCACAAGAGTCTAAAAGCGGCTTCGTCAAAACCTCCGTGGCTTGCAACTTAGCCGAGCCGATGTCTATGGCGCTTTTGCCCAACGGTAGCATCCTTTTTGTGGAGCGCCGCGGGGCAGTGAAGATGTTCAATCCCGCCGACGGGAGGCTGAAAACCGTGGCTGAGTTTGAGGTATTTCATAAAAATGAGGAAGGCCTGCTGGGGATAGCCGTTGACCCTAACTGGGAAAAAAATCACTGGATATACCTGTACTACGCCCCGGCCCAAAAGCCGCACAACAATGCTTTGCGGTTGTCGCGCTTTGTGTTCAAAGACGACGTGCTGCACGCCGAAACCGAGCAAGTTATCTTAGAAGTGCCTACCGACCGCGATTTGAAAACACTGCATGCTGCTGGTTGCATCCGCTTCGACCGGCAGGGCTTTCTGTACCTCTCCACAGGCGACAACACCAACCATTACGGCGACGGCTACACGGCCATAGACGAACGCTTAGAAGCCCGTCAGTACGATGCCCAAAAATCCGCCTCTAATTCGATGGATTTGCGCGGTAAAATCCTGCGCATCAAGCCATTGCCCGACGGCTCTTACCTCTGTCCGGCGGGCAATCTGTACGTTGAACAGGACGTGCGCGTCTATCCGGGCGGTCAACACGTGCTCTATGACCCTGCATGGGAAGGTCTTGCCTATCCTGTGCGAAAATCGCGCCCGGTTGCCATAGCTGCCGACTACCCGCAGCGCGCCCACGTCTGGTGGGGCCGCGGCCGACCGGAGATTTACATCATGGGCTGCCGCAATCCCTTCCGCATGGATATTGACCAGCGCCGTGGCCTGCTCATCTGGGGCGAGCCCGGCCCCGACGCCGGCGTGGCCGACAGCCTGCGCGGCCCGGAAGGCTACGACGAAATCAACGTCGCCCGACGCGCCGGCTTCTACGGATGGCCCTATTGCGTAGGGCCTAACCTGCCCTACCGCGAATACTCGTACGCTACCGGCACTTCTGGCCCATATTTCGACCCTGAACGGCCCGAAAACGACTCCCCCAACAACACAGGCGACCGCTACGTACCACCCTCGCAGCCGCCCATTATCTGGTATCCGTTCAAAAGCAGCGAGCGCTTCCCGCTGGTGCTCAACGGCACGCGCTGCTCCATGGGCGGGCCAGCCTACTACTGCGACGAATACCCCGAACAGACGCGACTCCCCAAGCGCTTCGACGGTAAAATCCTCATCTACGAATGGATGCGCAACTGGATTATGGCAGTCGAACTGGACTCGCTCGACCAGTACGTGAGCATGCAGCCCGTAGCACCCAACGTTCGCCTGGGCCGACCCATTGACCTCCTGATTGACAAAAACGGCTCGCTCTGGGTGCTCGAATACGGCACCGAGTGGTTCACGGCCAACCCTGACGCCTGCCTGAGCCGCATTGATTACATCCGCGACGACGCCCACACCGACGAAGTGGCCGAAACCCAGCCCACCAACCAGCCGCCTTTAGTGGAATGGCTCTTTGGCGGCAAAAACGGCTCCTTCTATCGCCCTGGCGATACCATCAAATACGCCCTGCAGGTGTCAGACCCTGAAGATGGCTCCCTGGCCGATGGCCGCATCCTGCCCTCCGACGTTGAGCTGTTTGTGGGCTATCTGCCTCCAGGCGCCGCCTTCAAGCGACCCGCTAA
This sequence comes from Saprospiraceae bacterium, assembly GCA_025056735.1. Taxonomy (GTDB): domain Bacteria; phylum Bacteroidota; class Bacteroidia; order Chitinophagales; family Saprospiraceae; genus M3007. Next base: position 14,925 of record JANWVR010000010.1, on the reverse strand, counting down.
GCGCGCTACAAAGCCCGCCGAAGACCCCATCGCCCGAGGGCAGAAACTCGTCAACGAGTCTGACTGCCGCAGCTGCCATGCGGTGGAGCGCAAGGTAAACGGCCCAGCCTACCAGGACGTTGCCCGCCGTTACCAGGGCGAGCCCAAAGCACTGGAGTATTTAGCCGAAAAGATCATTAAGGGCGGCAAAGGCGTCTGGGGCGAAGTAGCTATGAGCGCTCATCCGCAATTGGCAAAAGCCGATGTCAGCGACATGGTGCGGTGGATCCTCAGCCTCAATGAACCGCCCAAACAGCCCTTTGGGCACGGCACGCTCGTCGCGCAAACGCCCGCTGCCGGACTGGAGGCGGGCCGATACGCTCTCTACGCGCGCTACACCGACCGGGGTGCGCTCAAGTCGCCGCCCCAAGCCACCGAGACGCTCGTATGGCTGCGGCCTGCACGACTGAAAATCGGCGCCGCCGATAGCCTCTCTAAAGGCGTTAAAACCTACGAGCGCCCGCTCAACAACGCCTCCGTCCGCATGCACGAACTGCAGCCGGGCGATTTCTTTATGCTAAAAGCCGTGGACGCACAAGGGCTGAAGGGCTTCTCTATCGCCTTAGAAATAGCGCCCGCCCGTCATCACGCTGCCCAAGGCCGCATTGAGGCGCGCCTCGGCAGTCCTGAGGGCCCCGTAGCCGGAACAGCTGCCTTGCCCACCTCAGGCACTGGCGGCGGACTGGCCGAAGTTATGCTCGAACTCGACCGGAAAGCCTGGCCGGCAGGCAGCCGAAGGCAAGACCTCTATTTCGTGGCACAGGCAAACAACGGCGCGCGCCAGCCGCTGTTTGGGGTGGCGTGGTTGAAAGCCGTTTGGCAATGAAAAAAAATCCTTGAGGCTACTGTAAGGTCAAAATTTAAAACTCCACGTCAGCAGCGCAAAGCGCGGCGCGACGGCTACTCCCGAACGGCTTTCTGCGAAGCCATCGGCAAAGGCACTCTCGAAGCGGCGCGTAGCCAGGAGATTGTTCCACAGCAGGCGCAGCTCGCTGTGCTGGCGCGGCAGCTGGAAGAAGGCCTCGCCATTGACCGCCCACAAATGGGCATAGGGACTTGCGCTGCTACGAAAGGCGACGTGCTGGGCGCGCCATTTGAGCCGAAAGAGCGCCGAGGGCTTGAAGACCAGCTCCGCCGACGAAAGCCAGTTTTGGGAAACGGCGGCTGCCGTTTCGCGAGCGGAGAGCTGGTTATCCGATACCGAGCGCAGGGCATTGACGCGCAGGAAGACATTTACCCATCCCTCGAAGGCCGAGCCGTAGCCCACGCCGGCCTGCCAGTGGCGCGTGCGCACCTGGCGAAGCGCATCGCTGTTGACGCGCATCTGCTGGTCGCTGACGTCGTACAGGATGTTGACGTCGAGACGAGAGCTCAGGGCGGAGAAATAGCGGCCCGCATTGCCGGCGAGCGCGTAAGAGGTGAACGTTACCGGTCGGAATGGCTCGTTGATGCTCAAAAATGGGTTTACGAGGTGTTGCGCGCCCAGTTCGCGGTCGGCGTGCGTAATGCTGGCGGAGAGAGACGCCGTGGTCATGCGGCGCACGAGGTCGTTGTAGGCGTATGATATGCGAGCGTGATGACGCGCGATCCAGCTCGGGTCGGGCAGGCCGTTGAGGAGTTGGAGCGCGCTGCTGAAGCGATAGCCCGGATACAGCGACGCCACAGCGGGCATCTGCTGCTGGAAACCGTACTGCGCATGGAACGCGGACCGGTCGGTGATCTTGTAAGACGCCTGTGCGCCCGGCTGGAGCAGCGGCAGCGCCTGGCGGCGAGGCGTTGTGCGCTCCTCGATGAGCGCTATGGGCTGCCAGCCGCCCAGCAGTTGGGCCGAAAAGCGCCAGCGGTTGTGGTGATATACGCCCTCAGCACGAGCGTAGTAGCGCTGCACGCGCACGCGAAAGGCGCCGGCATAGGGTTCGCCTGGGGCCGGTTGCCAGCGCTTGGCCTGCGTGTTGTGCAGAGAGAACGCCGAACTCAGACGGCTGTCGTGCCAGTAGGCGCCTATTTCTGTCTGCCACTGGATGGAGCCGCGCGCAGCCATGAACAGAGCGGACAGCTGCGTCCTGCGCTGCACCTGGGCGGCCTGCTGCTCGAGCCGGCGAAAGTCCTCGGCGAGGCCAAAAAACAGCGGATAGTAGGCGTGTTCGCCTTGGAGGTCGTAGCGATGGCGCAAATAGTCTTGCCGGCCGGTCAGCTGCAAGAGGCTGTTTTTGCCCACTTTGTGGGTGTACTCGGTAGAAAGGAACAGATCGAGCGGCAGGCGATTTCCGTCCGCCTGAATGCGGAAGACATCGGCGCCGGCTTGTTGCCGCGCGATGTCCTGTTCGTATCGCACGGGCGCGTGGTCGGCGCGGGCAAAGAAGCGGAAAGAGCGACGCGCATTGGGCGAGTAGTAATTGCCTTCGGCTTCGGCGTGATAGACCTGCCGTTGCCATTGTGTCGTGGCAGTTTCCGACAGATTCAGGTCGGAAGAGCCCAGCAGAAAGCGGCTTTCTGAAAATGCCTGCTGCGCTGTGCGTTCGCCGCCGCCCCAGGCGGAAATTTTTAACTTGAGCGCGCCCACTGGCAGCACATGACCGTAACAGCCTAACGCTGTACGGTTTTGTAAGACAAACGCTCGCGGCATGCCCATGGTGTTCTCCGTAGGCTCCTGCTGAAGCGAGCGCATTTGCGGGGCGCCCTGGCGCAGGTGGAGCCGCGGATTAAACGGGTCGTAAGGGATCAGCGCGCTGGCGTCGTGGAGCGAGGTCTGGCCGGCGTTGTCGGCCTTGCCAAACAGGTAAATCTTCTCGCGTTTCGACACCGAAAACAGGTTCAGATGGCTGTAAGCGCGCGCTCCTCCGCCAACGCCGAGGCCCGCGGCTGCATGCCCCGACCAGGCGTATTTGCGGTCTTCGCGCAAGGTCAAGTTGAGGGCCAGCCGCTCCGAGTCTGCAATTCCCTTCAGCAACGGGTTTTCCTGGTAGCGCTCGATGACCTGCACGGTCTCAAAGGCATCGGCCCGCAGGTTGCGCGTGGCTAAAGCGTAGTTGTAGCCAAACAAATCGTCGCCCTCCAAGAGCACGCTGCTGACCGTGCGGCCGTTGACGGAAATCATGCCCTGCTCATTGACCTGAAACCCGGGCAACTTCTTGAGCAAATCTTCCACAGAAAACTCGGTGCTGTCGGAAAACGATCTCAGCCGGTACTCCGTGGTGTCGCCTCGCTGCACCACGGGCGTGTAGCGCGCCCGCACGACAACCTCCTGCAATTGCGCATTGACCAGCGCGATGTCGTAGTGCGGGCGCAGGTCGCGGAGGGCAATGAGCAGCGTCTGCGCCTGAAAACCTATGCCTCGCACCGTCAGCGACAGCGTGTCGCAACCTTCGGGCACTGCAAACGACAACCGATAATGGCCCTCCACATCGGCATAACCATAGGCCAACGTGCGTTCGTCGGCACAGGCGCTCAGCACCACTGAAGCCATAGGCACGGCAACGCCCGCCGTATCGCGTACTGTGCCCGAAACGACCACTTGCGCCGGAGCCAGCAGAGCGCCGCTACACCACAGGAGGGCCAGTATGCGTACCAAAAGCGCCATAACCCAAAGGCTATTTCTTCTCCGCCGCCTCTATTTCAACCAGTTCCACAGTGTCGTGCGGAACAGTGATGATTGTCATCGTGCTACCGCTCTCAGCGTTGAGCATTTTCTCCAACTCGCGAGCGTGTTTGACCCTGGCCCGAAAATATTCAGCATAAGTCATTCCGGTTTGTCTGCCCACAGGCATCCGGATAACGCCAGGCGTTTGAGGCGATAGTTCAAGCGCTACAAACCGGTATTGTACCTTATTATCGGTAGTGCGGGCGTCTAAGATCAGCCCAGGCAGCCCGGCCAGTTTGTGTGGCCCACTGCTAATAGGAATGTCGGGTGTGTACCAAACTTCGTACTCCCGCCCGGCAAACACGCCAGTAGCCCGGCGGCACTCGTACGCGCCAAACTTCTTGCGCTCAGCGTGAAGCGTCCAGGCAATAGCACCCAGAGTGTCGGTGGTAACGAACTTTTCTGCCGTTCCGATGCCGTGTTCTTTGGCGTAGGCCTTCCGGGCAAGATGGTCTTTGTACACCGGCCAGCCCTCTGGGTCGCCGCCGATGGTCCTGCCGAATACGAACTTGTCATCCGGCGCTGTCCGCTGACTCTCAGCCGGCACAGCCGTATGAATATACATCGAGCGCATAGGGTTGAACAGCAACACCGCCAGACCGTTGCGCTCCTCCTGGAGATAAAGATTGACTTGATGATGGTAAACCACCCGACCTATGGGAAGGCTATCGGCTTGGGCATGGAGCGCTGAAAAAGGCGCTAAAAAATAGGACACAAAGTACAGCAAAACACCCGAAAAGGAAGACAATACCTGCCGAAAAGAAATAAAATTGCTCATGATTTCGCGTTTTTGAGAGGCTGCGCTACACGACTCAAAACTATGCAAAAAGTCTGGCTCAAAAGTTATCTTCCTTTTTAAGTTTGATGACGGAGCCTCCAAAAGCCCTTCTGACAGGCGAACAGGAAACCGCAGCGAAACGTTCCTCGGTGCCCCTGGGTGTTCTCGGTGGTTAAAATTGAAAACTGCAGAGGACCGCAGGGAGGCGCAGAGGTTTTTGAAGTTTTTTTCTCGTTGGAAACCGCAGGGAAACCCAACGCATTTTTCCTCAGCGATTAAAAACAAGGTTGACAGACGTCAATTTATGGTAAAAGAAAGGCCTACTAAATCCCCAGGCTCATGCTCCCTTTTGACTGGTTGTCCGTGCAAAAACCCGTAAATCAAAGGCCTGTTTTCTTAATTCAGCCAATGAGAAAGATGAGCCTAAAAAAAGAAGTTTTTATTCAAATTCCATCGGGCGCAGATATCCAAGTGCCAAACGTCTTCGTTTACGGTCTGCCTATTAGATCCGCTCTGTCCAGGCTCCCACCTCGACAAAACCTATTCCTGCGGTTCCACCCTGAATAAGTTCGACCCGCTCCTCGCTACTCCCGCCACTTGATGTTGCATCCTCCGCTGGGCCGTTGCTCGGGGGGTACTGGACGGCCTTCGAGCGCGGCATCTAAGGCTGCGCGCAGGTCTTCGCCTGTGGGCGGGATTGGGTTGCGCTTAGGGCGGCTGCTATCCAGCTGGCCGCGATAGACCAGCTGCAATTGGGCATCAAAAACATAAAAATCCGGCGTGCAGGCGGCATCGTAAGCGCGGGCGACCTCCTGCGTTTCGTCATAGAGGTAGGGAAAGGTGTAGCCTACCGCCCGGGCGTGCTCGGGCATGCGCTCGGGAGCGTCTTCGGGGTAAGCCTGGGCGTCGTTGCTGTTGATGCCCACAAAAGCCACGCCTTTGGGCCGATACGCTTCGACGATGCGCACAATTTCCGGGTTGACGTAGAGGACATAAGGGCAGTGGTTGCACAGGAACATGACCACCGTGGCGCGAGCGCCGGCAGCGACGTCTTCGAGGCTAACCATGCGGCCCGTAGCAGGCTCGGGCAGGCGGAAGGCCGGGGCTTTTGTGCCCAGCGGCAGCATATTGGACTCGGTGTAGGCCATACAATGCTCAGGCGATTATCGGGGTAAGCGCACCTCGTAAGTCTTGCGTGCTTTATTGGTGAGCTGGTTGCTGATCAGCCAGGGGTTGTACAGTTTGAACATCCGGTACGAAACACCGTGTTCGGCGGCAAAATCGGCCCAGCTGGCCACAGGGCCATCCACTTTCACCACTTTGTAGGGCGGCAGAGGCTCGTAGAGGTGGTCTTTTTCGATGCGATACTCGTAGTATTCCGGGTTTTGCATCACTTCTTTGAGGGCGACGATGCGGAAGGGGTATCGCATGGTTTCGTCGGCAGCCAGGTTCAGGTCGAAGAAGGAGCGCGCGCGCTGGTTTTGCATTTCCGTGCTGATGCGCGCCGGGCCGCCGTTGTAGGCAGCAGCGGCCAGCACCCAGCTGCCCAGCAGTTCTTTCTGACGGCGCAGGTAGCGGCAGGCGGCGCGAGTGGCTTTCTCCAAATGGTAGCGCTCGTCCACCTCGTCGTTCACCTCTAAGCCGTACTGATCGGCAGCGCTTTTCATAAACTGCCACACCCCACGCGCACCAGCGGGCGAAACGGCATTGCTCAGGTTGCTCTCGGCAACAGCCAGATATTTGAGGTCTTCCGGCACGCCCTCTTCTTTCAAGATGGGTTCGAGCACCGGGAAAAGCGCATGGGCCCGCTTCAGCGCCAGAATGGTGGAGGAATGAAAATAGACATTTCGCAGCAGCTCGGCGTCCAGACGCTGGCGCACGTCAAAGTTGTCCATAGGAAACTTTTCGCTACAGAAATCGTAGTCCTTGTTCAGGTTGATGGAACGGATGGTTTGCGGCGGAGCGGGAAAGCCCGCGCCGCTCTCGTTGCCCTTGAACGAAAGCAGAAAGAGACCTGTGAGCGCTAAGGCCAGCAAGATATTCAGGATGAGCAAAGTGCGATTTGTCATAGGAAGGTGTATTTACGGTTGTACGGTCGCTTGAATCGGGCGTTTATAGACCGGCACGGTGGAGCACGGTTCGCCAAACATAATGCTCAAAGCAATGGGCTGAAGGCGGCGCGTGATTTCCACGTAGGCCGACGGAGGCACGGGTCGGTCGCTACAACCTTTAACGACCAAACGCTTGCCTTCGTAAGGCGTGAGGTCTATGGCGGCAATTTTTTTTAGAAAAGCCGCCTCAATGAACTGTTCGGGGCGCCCCTGGAAAACGTCGCGAGCGTAGGGCGCGGCATAAGCCGCCACCAGCATGTAGGCCCACATGGGGATGATGGCGTCGGCTGAACAAAACACCGCTACGTTTTTGCCGGCGTATTGCGCCCAATCGTGCGCTTTGAGGGCCTCGCGGAAATCTTTTTCTTTGAGAATGAGACCCATGAACAGGTAGTCCTTCAGGTCAAAGGCGGCGATCTCGCCTTCAGGATAGAAGGTCTCCAAATCGAGCGTTATCAGGCCACTTTGAGCGACGCGATTGACTAATGCGGGTTGTTCCATGGGTAGTTAATTTTCGCGGTGAACGGACGGGTGAACTTCAGCCTCCGCAGCGTCGAGCGGCTGCCCGACCGAGTTTTCAATTTCCTTGAAATCTTTGGGTTTGGGCAGGTCGTTCAGGCTTTTAATGCCCAGATAATCCATGAACTTTTCGGAAGTGCTGTATAGCAACGGACGCCCGGGGCCTTCGCTTCGTCCAGAAATAACAACAAGTTCTTTTTCTAAAAGTTTTTGCAGAGCGTAATCGCAGTTGACGCCTCGAATGGCTTCGATTTCCGTTTTGGTAACGGGCTGTTTGTAGGCGATAATGGCCAGTGTTTCTAAGGCTGCCTGCGACAGGCGGCGGCGGGCCGTCTGGCGGAGGTGGATGGCTATGGTGTTGTGGTAAGCGCCTTTGGTCATGAATTGGAAGCCACCGGCGATTTCGACTAATTCGAAGGCGTATTCGGGCGATTGGTATTGCTCGTGCAGCTGAGCAATGGCCTGCAGGAGGTCGTTTTCCGGAATTTCGGCCTGGAAGGCCTCTGCCAGGGTAGCGCTCATGTCGGCCACGCCAATGGGCTGCGGCGATACAAAAATCAGGGCCTCAATGTGTTGTTTTAAAAAATCCATCCGGACACAAAGGTACGGCGAAGGACGCAAAGACGAGGTTTACCATTTGTACCACAGGCTGCCCTGCACGAGCCAGGCGTCGTAGAAGTTGGGCCGGAAGGTTTCCTGTCGGCTGAGGCCGAGGCGGATGGCCCACTGGTCGGTCTCGCGTTCTACGGCGACGCCAAGTCGCCACAGCCCTTGCACAGAGTAGGCTGCAGTGGATTGAGCCGAGGAGAATCTCAGTATTTTGGGCGGCGTTCCGGGCAAGGTGTCCACGAAGGTGTAGTTGTAAATGGCGGGCGAGACGTAGGCCCACGTATGCGCTACGTGCACCGAAGGGCGCAGCCAGAACCGCACGGGCGGGCGATAGCGCAGACCTGCGCTCAGCAAGCGCAGGCGCTGGTTGGCCACCACATCGTGCAGCGGATAGGGCACGGGCGGTTTGCCCAGGACAATTTTGAACGCTTGGGGTGGGTTTTCGCGATAAAAGGCGGCGGGCAGGTACTGGGTGTGGCGCACATCGTAGGAGAGCCAGTCGGCGGCGGCGGTCAGCCATAACTGGCCGAGGGCGCGGTACTCCAACCCCAAACCGGCGCCCTGGAGCAAGGAAATACCCGGACGCGGCATGGGGATACCCGCTGTGCCTTGCAGACCTATCCATAGGCGGCTGGAGCGGCGGCGTGCTTCTAACGTCGGCCACTGAGGAGCCCGCGGTTCATAGACAAGCGGCTCTATGGCCCGCGAGAGGGACGGCAGAGCGGCGGCGGACATCTCCGCCTCCACCGAAGGAGCGTCAGCCACTTCTGGCCCGGCAGGCGGTGCTACCGGTGAAGGCGCGTCTTCCTCTGCGGGCGCCGGGACGCTGCGGGGCTGTAGCACACTTCCGCCTCTTCGAGGCCTTTCGGCGCTTAAAGCCGTTGGCGGAATGCCGACAACCACGGGCGTCGTCGTGCGGGATAGGGCAGCCTCGCATGCTGCCATGATTTCGGCGAGCTGGGCAGCCTGCCGTTGGGCATCGCCATAGAACCGATAGGCCAGACCACCTACTGCCAGCAGACACAGCAACAGCCCACCCGACGCCCATTGCCAGCGCACCAGCAAACGGCGGGCAGCGGCAGCTTCCAAGCGATAGGCCAACGCTCGCCAGGCGGCATCTCTGCCCGGAAAAGCGCCCTCCTCGTCAAGGCGGTCGGCCAGATACTTATCCAGATTATGCATAGCTACTTTTTGAATTCAAAATCGTCCGAAAATAAAGCGCGCAGGTGTTGTCGGGCACGCGAAAGGTTCGATTTGGAGGTACCGGTACTGATGCCCAGCAGCTGGGCGATCTCCTCGTGCGTGTAACCGTCTACGACAAAGAGATTGAATACCGTTCGATAGGCGGGTGGTAAGCGGTCGAGCGTAGCCAGGATTTGCTCGCGCGTCAGGTCCTCTACCACGCTGCTTTCCACAGGAGCGTCGTATTGACCGTTCCAGGGCTCGCTTTCGCGCGTTTGCAAAGCGCTGCGCAGGCGGTCAATGGCGGTATTGATGACAATGCGCCGCAGCCAAAAGCGAAAAGACAGGCTCTCCTCGTACAGGTTAATCTTGGTAAAGGCTTTAAAAAAAGCGTCGCTGACCACTTCCTCTGCTGTTTCAATGCTGCCCACGTAGCGCCGCGCGATGCTCATGGCATAATTGTAAAAAATCTGGAACAGCTGGTGCTGTGCGCTCCGCTTCTGCTGCCTGCATTGGCGCAGCAATTCGCTTACCCTGCTTTCCTCCGCGTTGTGTTTATCTGCCATTACGTTGCGATGACTCAAGGTGTTGCGCAGCGACCAGCGCTCCCGCTCGCAAGCCGGCACAAGAATAAGGCTTCTCGCTCATTTAGCAAGCGCGCCAATGGAATTGTCTCGGAAAGGACGTAACCATGTCGTCCACGTTGGAGGACCACTTCGAGAAAGCCCTCTATCGTTTGACTGCATAAAATACAGCGCAGAGAGAGCAGCACCTCCACAGTCACGGGCGCCTGATGTTCTTCATCGTGTAAGTCTGTGCTTGGCAACCGGCCTGCGGAAGTTCAGCCGGGAGGCCGCTCCTTCGGATGCAAAACGTCCGAAAAAAACGGGCTACCTGCGTTCTGCCCGCGCCGCTTTCGATGAAATCTGCGCTTTTTCGCGTTCGGGTCTGCCGTCGTGTTAGTTTTGCCGCCCGAAGCCGTATTTGGCGCGAATAGCGATGAATCTGACCGCCCTTTCCATACGCCGCCCTTCGCTGGTGATTGTTGTGTTCGCTGTGCTGATGTTCATGGGAATCGCCAGTTATCTGAGTCTGCCCATCGAGATGGTGCCTAAGTTCGACCCGCCGGTCATTACCATTTCGGCCATTTATCCGGGCGCATCACCAGCAGAAGTGGAAAATGCGGTCGCTCGCCCGCTGGAAGACGTTGTCGCTTCGTTGGAGGGCGTGCAACTCATCCAGATAGGCTCCAATGAAGGGATTTGCTTCATCGCCCTGGAGTTGAGCCAGGAAACCGATTTGGACCGGGCGGTGCAGGAATTGCAGCGCAAGATCAATCAGGTTTTGCCCAACCTTCCGCGGGAGGTGCGCCCGCCGGTGGTGAATAAGTTCGCGTTTTCAGAATTACCGGTCATGCGCCTGGCCGTGCGCGCCCATGTGGCTGGGACAGAGTTTTACGATTTGGTGAAGAACCGTCTGTTGCCCGACCTAACGCAGGTGCGCGGAGTGGCGCAAATCAGCATCCTCGGCGGTGAAATACGCGAGATCAAAGTTAACCTCAGCCGCGCTCGTTTGGAGCAGTATGGGCTTTCGCTGTTGCAGGTATCGCAGGCCATCCAGGCGTCGAATCTGGAATTTCCCACGGGCAAGGTGGTGAGCGGCGATACACAGGTGCGCATCCGATTATCGGGGAAAATCCGCACCTTAGAGGAGTTGCGCCAGCTGGTAGTAGGGCGTTCGCGCCAGGGCGGTTTAATCTACCTGCGCGACGTTGCCGATATACAGGACGGCGCGCGCGAGCCAGAGGTCTTCTCCCGGCTCAACGGAGAGCCTACGCTGGCCTTAGAAGTACGCAAACAGGGCGACGCTAACGCTGTGGAAATGAGCCGTCTGCTGCTGCAAAAGATGGCGCAACTGGAGCAGAGCTATCAGCGCGAAGGGCTTCGGTTCGAGGTCATCTCCAACGCAACGGTGTTCATTCGCCAGGCGACTGACGCGGTCATTCACGACCTGCTCATGGCCGTGGTGCTGGTGGCGTTGGTGATGCTCCTGTTTTTGCACAGCTTGCGTAATGCAGCCATCGTGCTGGTGTCTATCCCGACGTCCATTGTTAGCACGTTCGTGATGATGAAACTGGCGGGATATTCCATCAACATGATGTCGCTACTGGGGCTGTCGCTTTCCATAGGCATTCTGGTGGACGATGCCATTGTGGTCATCGAGAACATTTATCGCCACTTAGAAATGGGTAAGAACCGCGTGCAGGCAGCCTATGACGGTCGGCAAGAGATTGGCTTCACAGCCATCAGCATCACACTGGTGGACGTGGTCGTTTTTTTGCCCATTATTTTCACGACCGGCTTAGTTCCCAACCTGCTGCGTCAGTTTTGCATGACGGTGCTGGTGGCCACGCTGATGTCGCTGTTGGTATCGTTTACGCTGGTGCCCTGGTTGGCCTCGCGCGTGGGTAAGCTTCACCGCTTCGAGGGGCGCAACTTAGCAGGGCGCTTGGTGCTGCGCTTTGAGTCCTTCTTAGACCGCATGGCCGATGCGTTTGTGGATGCGCTCCGCTGGGCCTTGCGCAATTGGAAAACAAAGGCGAGCGTATTGCTGCTCATGGGCGCCTTGGGCGCGGGCGCGGGGTGGTTAGTAACGGCGGGTTTCATCGGCAACGCCTTTATTGAGTCGGGTGAACGAGGCGAGTTTCTCATCGAGGTGGAATTGCCCAAGACCGCCTCTCTGGCTCAGACGGATGCCGCCGTGCGTCAGGTAGAAGACTGGCTTCGCCAGCAGGAGCATGTCAAACGCCTGTTCACTACAGTGGGCACGACCACCCGGTCTTTTGGCCTCAACGCGCCCTACGTAGGCGAGATTTTGGTCGAGCTGACCCCTTACCTGCGCCCACGCCGTATCTCAACCGATGTATTTGCGCGGCAGGCCAAATTAAAATTAGAGGAAATCGTCGCTGGCGCGCAAATACGCGCCAATCCCATAGACATCCTGGGCCTGTCGTTTTCGCCCATCGAAGTGCGCATCAATGGACCCGACTTAGACAGCCTGCTGGCAATGTCCGACGAGATCATGCGCGCTATGGCCTCCGTGCCGGGCTGCGTCGAGATAACGCCCAGCGTAGAGGCAGGCAACCCGGAGGTGCAGGTCATTGTAAACCGCCAGCGCATGGCCGAATACGGCCTCACCATGGCCCAATTGGGCCTGACGCTCCAGACGGCCTTTAGCGGAAACACCGAAGCGCGCTTCCGGGACGGCGCCAACGAGTACCCGATCCGGGTCGTGCTGGATGCCTTCGACCGCCGCAACGCCGAAGACATTCGCAACCTGACCCTCCTCAACCCCCTGGGTACGCCTATAGCCATTCGCCAGTTCGCTGAAGTGCGCGAAGGCGCCGGCCCCACCCGCTTAGAGCGCCGCGACCGGCTACCCTCTGTGCAGTTCTCGGCATCCGTTATCGGACGCCCAGCCGGCACCGTAGCCCGCGAAGTGAAGGCAAAAGTCATGGCCCTGCGCCCACCCACCGGCGCGCACTACCACTTCGGCGGCGAGCTGCGGCGACAGGAGGAAAGCATCGGCTCCATCGGCTTCGCCTTGTGGGCCTCCTTGGTGCTAGTATACCTAGTCATGGTGGCCCTCTACGACAACTGGATGTATCCCTTTGTAGTCCTGCTCTCCATTCCGCTGTCGGTCATCGGCGCCTTCTTAGCCATGGCCTTAGCCCAGCAAAACCTGACCGTATTCACCGGCCTGGGTCTGCTCATGCTCGTCGGCTTGGTGGGCAAAAACGCCATCTTAGTAGTGGACTTCGCCAACCACCTTCGGCAGCGCGGTATGGGGCTGACACAAGCCCTCCTGCAAGCAACCAAATTGCGCTTCCGGCCCATCCTCATGACCAACATTTCGATGATCATCGGCCTGCTGCCCTTAGCCCTCTCCACCAGCGCCGGCTCCGCCTGGAAGGTCGGCTTAGCCTGGGCCATTATTGGCGGCCTGAGCTCCTCGATGTTCCTGTCGCTCATCTTCGTACCCGTGGTGTATGCGCTCTTCGATACCCTGCTCACCCGCTTAGGGTTGGATAAAAAGGAAATCATCGAATTCGTCGAATAGCGCAATGCCCAGAGGCTCAGAGCGCTCCATTCACTGCAAAACAGCACAACTATGAAAACCGCCCTCCTCCTCGGCGCTACAGGTTTAGTGGGCCGCCACCTGCTCCAGCGCCTGCTCGACGACCCGCACTACGACACTGTCATCACCCTGACGCGGCGCCCTCTCTCCGTCGAACACCCGCGGCTGCGCTCTATCGTGTTCGACTTCGAGCACCCCGACCCGGAGGTCATCCGCGCCGACGACCTCTATTGCGCCTTAGGCACAACGCTTCGCAAGGCCGGCTCCAAAGCCGCCCAGTACCGCGTGGACGTAGAATACCCGGTAGCCATCGGACGCATCGCGCGCGCCAATGGCGTAAAGCAGTACCTGTTGGTGTCGTCAGTAGGCGCCGACGCGCGCTCGCCCTCGTTCTACCTGCGCATGAAAGGCGAAGTGGAACAGCAACTCTCAGCAATGGGCTTTGAAACCTTCATCTCCGCACGGCCATCCCTGCTCTTGGGCGAACGCGCCGAATTTCGCCTCGGCGAACGCATAGGCATCGCCTTAGAGTGGCTGCTGCGCCCACTCATCCCACCGCGCTACCGCGGCATCCACGCCGACCAGGTAGCCGCAGCGCTAATCGCACTGGCCCACGCCGGCCTGCGAGGGACGCATTTTGTTGAGTCGGAGGAATTGCAACGGTTAGGGTGAAGGGATCTCAATCGAGAGTAGTGGATATGTCGCCTCGCAAATGACTCTAAAAATTTGGACATAAAAGGGAGATATTCCTAAACGTTTGGGCTCAGAGTCAATTCATTTGCAATAAATCGCGCATGTGGCCGAGCCTGGCGCAGTTGACCGCATCCGTGGCCTAAAGCGCTTTGCGCTGAGTGCAGATGTGGAGGGTTGTTTGGTGTACATCCGCCAGTTCTGGTTCAAGCACTGCTCCCTGTTGTTGTACGACAAGCGCAAGCGGGCGTTCACCGGGCGGATCACCTTAGCCGAATGGTACGGCGGAGAAGGCGGACAAATCCTGACCGGAAGCTGGCTGCTGGACTACGACGGCGACGGCGACCGGGACATCATCAGACGAGTCATCCAGCGCGCTATCTCTATGAACGATAACCACGAGGCGCAGGAGGCGATAGATGAATCCGCCGAAGTGCTGCTGTGGCGCGATGGGCGCTTCGAGGCGCTGCCGGCGCCCAACGAGGCGGAGTTGGTCAGGCGGTTTCCGATTCGCTCTTATTGGTAAGTGGCTGACTGGCCCTGGTCAGGTCGCGTGTGCGGCAATCGCGGTCAATTGTCTATGTTTGTCGCTCACTTTTCGGTTAGCGCTTATGAAACAACTGCCGCTATTTGCGACTGCTTTTATCTTTTTTTCATTCGGCCTTTGGGCCCAAACCGACAAAAAGAAATGGGACGTCTCTGCCCCCGAAGGCATCCCGCTTCAAGAGGTTTCTTTTGTAGTGACAGAGGGCACGTGGATGAACGTGGACGTCAGCCCAGACGGTCAGACGGTGGTTTTTGACCTGTTGGGCGACATTTATGCGATGCCCATTTCGGGCGGAGAGGCGCGCTGTTTGCGGGCTGGGCTGGCCTGGGAGGTGCAGCCGCGTTTTTCGCCCGACGGGCGCAAGATCTTGTTTACCTCCGACGCTGGCGGTGGCGACAACATCTGGGTCATGAACGCCGACGGCACGGAGGCGCGTCCGGTAACGAAGGAAACCTTTCGCTTGCTGAACAATCCAGCCTGGATGCCGGATGGCGAGTACTTTGTGGCGCGCAAGCACTTCACCAGCACGCGCTCGCTGGGGGCGGGCGAGTTGTGGCTTTACCACCTCTCGGGCGGCGAGGGCGTCCAGTTGACTAAGCGCAAGAACGATCAGCAAGACGTCAACGAACCTTCCGTCAGTCCCGACGGGCGCTACGTGTATTTCAGCGAAGAC
>JANWVR010000035.1 GCA_025056735.1 Saprospiraceae bacterium | reverse complement strand
AACAACGACGCGGTGCGCGGTGAGTTTGCGGTGACGTTCCGTGCGAAGGCATCGGGCGAGTTGAGCCGGATGCTGCAGGTGTCGGGCCGCATCACGAAGGCTGAGGCTTACAGTGCGCTGGAGGGTCGTCAGTCGGTGGCGCTGCGCTTCAACGGTGCTGAGGGTCCGGTGGTGTCGGGAGTGGGCTTCGAGCTCTACCAGAACCGTCCGAACCCGTGGGTGGGCCGCACGCAGATTGGTTTCCACCTGCCGGAGGCTACGGAGGCGACGCTGACGGTGTTCGACGAGTCGGGCCGCATCGTGTGGACGCAGCGCGGGCAGTTTGCGAAGGGCTACAATGCCTTCAACGTGGATCGTTCGCTGCTGGAGGTTCCGGGCGTGCTGTACTACCGCGTTGAGACGCCGACGGATAGCGCCGTGCGCAAGATGATTCAGACCAAATAAGTCAGGTGTTTGTCTGCGAGGTCTTTTGAAAAACGCAGACGTACCTCTCAAAACACGCTCCGCCGCCCTGTCTTGGTAAACCGAGGCAGGGCGGTTGGTTTTTTGGTGGTAACCGATAGGGTAGGGCATCTCCTCCAGAAACGCCGTGCACTGGGCGAGCATTTAGACACCCGAACGTAGACTATTAGCCGATTGGCCGTTGTTGTTTTGCTCGTTTTATGCCTTCGTCTTTTCAGGTCTCTTCAACGGCGCTTTCGCCCTGCGATCTCGAACGGCTGCTCGATGCGATAGCCTTGTTCGTCCACGACAGTTAGCACGTGTTGGCCAACAGGTGGCAGGAGGGCCATTTGGTGGAAGTGGCGCGTACTGCCCAAGTATTCGCCATCTAAGTGCCAGAATACTTCGGTGGCTGGGCGTCGGTGGGCAAGCTGAAACACCACGCGGCTGGGTTGGCCGTCCAAATCAATTGGCACGTAGATGCGCCGGAGGTCGCGCGGGTAAATGAGTTGCATGGGCCGATGCTCGTCTGTAGCCGTTTGTTGTGGGCAGTTGGGGTGCAGCGGCGGCGGCGGGCGATAGGCCGGGTTTCGGCGGATGTAATAGTGCTCCTGCAGCGGAGGCAACACAAACCAGGGTTGGTGGAGCATGTCGCTCGGTTGCGCGCAATCGCTGTTCACCTGCCATTGGCCGTCGGCCGACAGATGCAAGAGTTGATGATAAGGGCAGACCGGAGTCAGGAGGCCCTTGCGCGGTATCCAGGGGGTATCTGCTTCACAATAAGGGCCTGCGCGATAGCCGCTTTGCCGGCAGACAGGCGCGCGCGTCATATCGTCGTAGGGCGGGTCGAACCAGCGCCCGTTGTTGGGCAGCACATTGAATGCGTCGAACAGCACGGGGGCTGCTACCTCAACGCCAATGAGACCCGAGCGACCTTCGCCGTCGGCATTGCCCACCCAGACGCCCACGGCGTATTGAGGCGTAGCGCCTATGGCCCAGGCGTCGCGAAAGCCGATGCTGGTGCCCGTTTTCCAGGCAACACGGCGGCTGTTTTGGAAGACTTCCCATTCGCCTGCACCCGAAGGGCGCTCAACGCGCTGCATGGCTTCGAAGGCGAACCAGATGGCTGCGGCGCCCGGGCCGTTGGGCTGCGGCTGGAGGCGTGGTGCAGGCGAAGGCATGTTGGCCAACAGCTGGGCTGGGCGGAAGTCGTACGCATCGTAGCGACCGTTGCGGTCGTACCAGGCGTCCAGACGGCGTGCCATACCGGCGTAGGCGTTGGTTACTTCCAGCAAATTGGCCTCGCCGCCGCCCAAAATGAGCGAAAGGCCGTAATGGCTGGGCGGTTTTGGGAAGGTGGAAAGCCCCAGCCGTTGAAGGTCGAAGTGGAATTTTTCCACCCCGTAATCCTGCAGTAGCCGCACAAAGGGCACATTGAGCGAGCGCGCCAATGCGCGGTGGGCGGCTACAACGCCGTCATAATCGGCCCGGAAGTTTTCGGGGCGGTAGTGGCCCATTTGTGTGGGCACGTCCTCCAAAAGGCCGTGCGGCAGCAAGAGACCATCTTCCATGGCCATGGCGTAAAGGAAAGGCTTCAGGATGCTGCCCGTGCTGCGCGGAGCAGCGACGATGTCCACCTGTTCGCCGTGGTCAGCGCCGGCGTTGGGCGCGTTGCCTACGTAGGCGCGTACAAGGCCCGAGGGCACTTCAATGACGACGATAGCTAAGTTGTGAACGCCATTGCCGCGATAGAGCGCCTGCCAGCGGTCAGCGATGTCGGTCATCTGTCTCTGCCAGTGCTGACGAATAGCCGTTTGGAAGCGTCCGCCGCTGCGTTTGGGCTGGCGTTTGGCCAGTCGGTCGAGCAGGTGCGGCGCCAAGTCTGGCAGCGGGAGTGGCGCTTCAGGCAGGGGTTCTTCCTGAGCCAGCGCACAGGCGTCGTCGGTGAGTTTACCCTGTTGGCGCAGGCGTTCCAGCAAACGGTTGCGTTTTTGCAGCAGCCGCTCCCGGTTGCGCCCCGGGTGGATGAGAGCCGGGCTGTTGGGCAGCACAGCCAGTGTGGCCGCCTCGGCCCACGAGAGCGCCTCAGGGCTTTTGCCGAAATAGCGCCAGCATGCAGCCTCTAAGCCCACCACGTTGCCGCCAAAAGGCGCATGGGCAGCGTATAGGCTCAATATCTCGCGCTTGGAGTAGGTCAGCTCCAATCGAGTAGCCATGAAAATTTCCACCATCTTCTCCCAAACGGTGCGAGGTGGGTTGCCGCGCGCCAGTCGGATGACCTGCATGGTCAGCGTGCTGCCGCCACTCACCTTTCGCCCTCGTTGCAGGTTGGACCACAGCGCGCGGGCCAGGCCGATAGGGTCAACGCCTGGGTGGTACCAGAAGCGCTTATCCTCAAACGCTACCACGCAATCGGCGTATCTTTGAGGCACAGGCGCGGGTGGGAAGCGCCATTGCCCATCGGCTGCGATGCGCGCGCTAAGCAAATGCCCATCCTCGTCTTCTACAACGAACGACAGCGGAACGTCGAACAGCGGACGCGGAAGGCAAAAAAGCCACACCATCGCCAGCGTTATTGCCGTAAACAACGTCTTAGGATGGCGACGCCCAATTTTGATGAAGAAAGAAAGGCCGTTTCGAAGAGGTGGTATTTTCAAAGGCATGTCTGCTGTCTTAATTCTGTCTTCAAATAAGGTATGGTATTGGCGAATGTACGAGAAGGTACATTTTTATTAAAAAAACGCATCCTTATTGACGGTACGGGTGCTGATTTTTAAAATTAGCAAGTTTTTTGCCCAATAAAAAACCGAGTATTCGCAACTTTACCTCCCCTGCGCGCTCTACTGTATGGAGCTTTAAAGAAGCTGTTCTCACTATGCGTCAACTCAAAATAGCCCACAAGATTACCGCCCGCGAGAGCCAGGCTTTAGAACGCTATTTGATGGAAATCGGCAAGATACCGCTACTGACGCCGGAGCGCGAAGTGGAGCTAACGCGGCGCATTCGCGAGGGCGATGTAGAGGCCTTGCACGAGCTCACGCAAGCAAACCTGCGTTTCGTGGTTTCGGTGGCCAAGCAATACCAAAACCAGGGTCTTAGCCTGGCAGATTTAATCAACGAGGGGAACGTCGGCCTGATAAAAGCAGCCCACCGGTTTGATGAAACGCGAGGCTTTAAGTTCATCTCTTACGCGGTGTGGTGGATTCGGCAGAGCATCCTGCAGGCCATTGTTGAAAATAGCCGCCTTGTGCGCCTGCCGCTGAGTCGAGTTGGGGCCTATAACAAGGTGAATGAAGCATACTCGTCCTTTGTGCAGACATTCGAGCGCGAACCAACGACACAGGAGTTAGCCGATTTGTTAGAAATGACTGCAACGGAAGTGGAAACAATCCTGGCGGCGCAAAATCGCCATGTATCGTTTGATGCACCGCTCTCTACAGAAGATGGCGACGCGACACTGTTGGATGTTTTCTCCGCCGATGAAGCGCCCGACCCCGAGCTGGATTTGATGGCTGAGTCGCTGAGGAAGGAAATTGCGCAGGGGCTGGCCTCCCTCTCGCCGCGAGAAATGCAAGTCGTTTCCGATTTTTATGGACTTAATGGCCAAAAGCCGCTTTCCTTAGACGATATTGCCGAAAAATTTGACCTCTCGCGCGAGCGTGTGCGCCAAATCAAGGAGCGCGCTATACGCCGCCTGCGCCGGGCCTACAACCGAAATGCCCTGCGCGCATATTTAGGTTAAGCGTGCTCAAAACGCGCCGAATGCTGGAAATAATGAAAATCGGCTTTCTTGACAGCAAGAGAAATGCTGGCTTCAGGATGGAAAAACTAAGCTTGCTGGCCAGCCTCCTCTTTTCGGCTTACCTTCGCGCCGTTTTCAGAATCCATGGCTTCTGGTGGTGAATTTAGCGCTCGATATCGGCAACACGCGCATCAAAGGCGGGCTTTTTCGCGGCAAACAGTTGTTAGGGCATAGTGATTGGGCCACCCAGGAATGGGCGCTAATCGCAGCCTTTGCCAAAGAAATGCAGGCGCGCCAGGTGGTACTGTCGGCAGTAGCGCCTGTGGACGAGGAAGTGGTGGAACAGCTTAAGCGGCAAACCGACTATTGGTTGGAGATTACACACCTGACCCCCATGCCTTTTAAGGTTGCCTATAAAACGCCGCACACCCTAGGGCGCGACCGTATCGCTGCTGTAGCAGGAGCGCATGCCCGCTTTCCCGGGCACAATTGCTTGGTCGTAGATTGCGGCACGTGCATCAAGTACGACATGCTCACGGCAGAGGGCGTTTATCTGGGAGGTAATATCGCCCCTGGTGCTTTCATGCGCCTGAGAGCCATGCACGAGTTCACGGCGCGGCTGCCTCTGGCGCCCATGGAAATGCCTGCCGACTTCATAGGCGATAGCACCACCACGGCGCTTCAAAACGGCGCCCTGCTCGGAGCGACCTTAGAAATCGAAGGCTTCGTCCAGACCTTCCGCCGGCGCTTTGCCGACCTGATCGTCATCCTTACGGGCGGCGATGCAACCTTTTTCCGCCCCGTGTTGCCATTTGACCTGCTTGTAGAACCGCAACTGACCCTGCACGGGTTGAATCACCTGCTCCTTTTTAATACCGCTACGCATAACCAACCTTGAACCTGTGCTCAAAACCACTGTCTATGAAGTTTTTATCGCCGATAACCTTTACCCTTTTGCTGTGCGCTGCCTCGGCGCTTTGGGCGCAGCCCAAATTCAACTCCCCCTATTCGCGTTATGGATTGGGCGACCCTGCGCGCCGTTTTTTCGCTGCACAGGCCGGCTATGGCGGTCAGACGGCTGCCTTTCACGACCACTATCACCTCAATCCGTTCAATCCGGCGTCTTACGCCTTCTTGCGCACAGCCACCTTTGAGGGTGGCGCCTATGCCAAATATGGCGCTTACCAATCGCCCTCGGCCAGCCAGCAGGTTTGGACAGGCAACATGGCGTACGTGTCGCTCGGCTTTCCGCTGCGCAACGCCATCAACGACATCTTAGACCGCCAGCGCTCGCCCTGGCACTACGGCACGGGGCTGGTGCTCATGCCCCACACTTCCGTGGGCTACAACGTCTCTATCCCGGACTCTCTGCCTGACCTCGGCAATTTCTTGAGCGAATTCAAGGGCGACGGCGGCACTTATCGCCTCAGCTGGGGACACGCCCTGCGCTACAAGCAAACGGCCATCGGCATAGATTTAGGATGGCTGTTCGGGAGGGCCACCTATGAAAGTTCTACGGCCTTCAGGGACTCTTTTCCCACTTTCATCAGTACGCGCCGCGACGACCAAAACATCAGCGGCTTTGTCTGGAAGGCAGGTATGCAGCACGATATTGTGCTGAAATACTTTGAGTCCGATACCACGCTGCCTCAAGAGTGGATAACTCTGGGCGCCAGTGGCGGCACGCAGCGGCAAATCAGCAGCACTGCCGACCGTCTTTTCGTGCGGCATCGCGGACGCCAGGCCAATGGCCAGTACAGCAGCGCCGACACTCTGCTCGCCGAGAGCGGACGGCGCTATGCGCTTACTCTCCCGGCCGCCTGGCGCGTCGGGGCGCAGTACGTCCGTGCCAACAAACTGCGCTTAGGCGCCGAGTTTGCCTGGGAAGGCTGGTCGGTCTTTGAGAATGCAGCCCGCTCCAACGATGCCGACTTCCGCAACATTATCGAACTGGCCGCGGGCGTAGAGTACATCCCCGACCACATTTCCTACAACCGCTACCTCAAGCGCGTGCGCTATCGCTTCGGTGCGCATTATCGGCAAGACCCACGCTTAGTTGGCCCCGGGCAGCTGGACGACATCGGCCTGTCGTTCGGAATGGGTTTCCCACTCATTCTGCCACGCCAACAGACGTCATTCGTCCAGACGTCGCTTGAAGTAGGCCGCTTAGGCCGTGGAACGAGCATACAAGAAACCTACGCGCGCATCACACTGGGCTTTACGTTCAACGACGACAGCTGGTTTTTCAAACGCCGCTTCGATTAAGGCCTTACAGAGCCTTGTATAAAACGTAGGCTAAGTACGCTTCGTCGGCGTTGCTGATACCCAGACGGTTGTTGGTCAGGTGAATAAGCGTGGGCAGCGCGGGTTCTAAGGCCTCTCCTAAGTTCGACAGGATGAGCTCGTTGCCCCGAAGCCAGCGTATCCATTCGGGTTGGTCGGTGTCGAAGCGGCCTTTGCGAAGCGCCTCCCATAGCTCTACTACGGCCAGGCGAATGTCCTCCTGCTGAGGGCGGAAGGTGTTCTCGAAGAGTTCTCTCAAGTCCTTTATCCATTGCTCTGGCGTGCCGTTGCTGGTTTCATTGGGCCGAATGAACAGCAGCGCCCACTGCTCGCACAGGCGCTCAAAGTAATTAGAGGCCTGTTCACGACTCCACCCCGCTGCGTATGCCGTAATGACATGCAGGCGAAGGGCATCAAACAGCGCATCGCCATAAGTATGCGGCGGCCGCATGCGCTCCAGCACCACGCGGGAAGAGAGGTGGAAATGCTCTTCGCCCCAGTACAACGCCTCCGGTGAACGGAAAACATCCCGACCGGGCAAATAGGCAACTGCTTCTACAGCCCCGCGCTCCGAAAACCACTCGCTCACCGCCTGGGATACTGCCTCCATCCACGCAGGCTCCCCGTGCAGACGCAACCGTATGTGCGGCCCGCGGTCGTCGTCGTAGCGAATAAAAAAAGCCCTTGCGCCCCGTTGAGGCCAGACCTGTCGCTCTAAAAACGGACGTACAGCGCGCACGAGAAAAACGTCTAAGGTCTCCTGCGGATATAGATGATACGAAAGCCAGGGGCGCAATTCCATGACAGCAAAGGTCTCGGGTTTTGGGCAAAAAAAGTATTAAAAAAACTTGCACGAGTTTTCATCAGCATCGTATCTTTGTCGCCCAAAATCGCGGAGTGGAGCAGTTGGTAGCTCGTCGGGCTCATAACCCGAAGGTCGCAGGTTCAAGTCCTGTCTCCGCCACTCGGTAAAAGCCTCGCCGCACCGGCGGGGCTTTTTTATTGTTGCCCTAGCTTTTTCCGCAGGCAGGGCATTTCCGTATCCAAAAAGAAGCTGTTGCGCAGGAATGCCGGAGGGAAAAAAGTTTTTTACCCGACATTTTTTCTCAAAATTTTTTTGGGAAAAAAAATAGCGCCTATACTTGCTGGCGAAAGCATCGGCGGTCTCTTTTCGAGAAAACTTCCAGAAGGAGCCAACGGCGTCTTTTTTCAACGATTTGCCTTCTGAGAGGCGTAGTGGTGTTGTTGGGCAATGAAAATCTGCTCTGTGTATTCTGCCAACAAAAAGTTCACCTATGGATGCCAAAATTAACTACTTGCGCAATCTGATCTACTTAGGTCAGGCCGATGACGAATTTCAAGCATCGGAAAAGGCTTTTGTTCGTAGCGTAGGCGATCGGCTTGGGCTACCACCTGAAGTGGTGGAAAAAGAGCTCAGCGCCACCGTCTCGACACCGCCGCCGCTGCCTACCGACGAAGTCCTGCGTTTCGTTCTGCTGGACGACCTGCTCAACTTAGCCGTTGTGGACCGCCAAATACGCCGAGAAGAGGTGGAAGCCTGTGAAAAGTTTGCCGTCGCCTTCGGCTTTGATGCGGCGGTCATTCAGGATATCCTGTCCAAAATCGAGGCCCACATGGAACGCGGTTTTCTGGACAACCAGACCCAGATGCTCATCAAACAAGAACTTTTTCGCCTGACCAATCAAAATTTTAGCCATGAAAAATACCGTTGAGAACGCTTTGCGGTCGCAAAACCTGAGGTACCAGGTGCTGACCGATACACCCGTTCAAACAGTCCTCCGAATGGGCATGGGCATGGAGAACGGCCGCTTCGATGTGTTCATTGACGTGCGACCCGAACATCAGCAGACGCTTATCTTCACCGTCTTCCCTTCTATCGTCCCGGAGAGCCAGCGCCTGCGCGTTTCGGAATTCATTACCCGCGCCAACTACGGCCTCGTTGTTGGCAACTTTGAAATGGACATGGGCGACGGCGAACTGCGCTACAAGGTTACCTATTTCTACGACAACATGTTCCCGAACTCAGAGACGGTCTTTTTGAAGAGCCTGTTCACCTCTTTCCACATGATGAACCGCTACCTGCCTGGCATCATGGCCGTTATTTACGCCAACGTATTGCCTCAAGTGGCCGTTAACCAGATTGAAAATTTGGGAAACCCGATGATGAACTAAGACTGCTTGCCTGCCCGGTATATTTTTTTCACCACAAAACACTCAAAGAACATGGGCTTCTGGGATATTTTTGACAGCCGAGATAAGAAGAAACGGCTCAGCCATATCAAAAATCTCATTGTGCTGGCCTGCGCTGATGGGGAAGTGGACAAAAACGAGTTGGGCCTCATCTTTCGCATTGGCATCAACGCCGGGTTAACGCCTGAGGAACTGAATCGGATTTTGGAGCGCCCGGATAGCGTCAAGTTT
Organism: Saprospiraceae bacterium; assembly: GCA_025056735.1. Lineage (GTDB taxonomy): Bacteria > Bacteroidota > Bacteroidia > Chitinophagales > Saprospiraceae > M3007. The sequence continues at coordinate 88,384 of JANWVR010000035.1, read as the reverse complement.
TATCCTCCGGAGAGCTACAAGGAACGCATTGAGCATCTCTACGATATGGTCATGGTCATGATGGTGGACGGCGAGATCAACGAAGGGGAGATGGCCTTTTGCAAGGTCGTAGCCATGGAGTTGGGCTTTTCACACGAGATCATAGACCAGATGGTGCGCGACTTAGTGGAAATGGTTGCGCGTGGCCTTGCGTTGGAGGTTGCTTTGCAGCGCTTGGGGGTTCGTTAGCGCTTCCATAGACTGGCAGCCTCGAAGACGCGATTCTGGCCGCCTTGAAAGAGAGCATAGTTAAATCCCGGCTGCAGACTGAAAGCGCCATGGCGTCCGCGGCGATCTAAGGCGATATAGCCCACCTGGTTTTCGCGGGCGTGTTTCGGGTATTTCTGGGCGATTCGGCGGATAGCGATTTCGACGGCTTTCTGTGGGTGTTTTCCGCGGCGCATTTCCTCCACAATGAGGAAAGTCCCCAGAGTTTTGAGCACGAGTTCGCCCAGACCTGTAGCAGTTGCGGCGCCGACCTCATTATCCACGAATAGTCCGGCGCCGATGATGGGGCTATCGCCGACGCGCCCGCGCATTTTGAAGGCCATGCCGCTGGTTGAGCACGCGCCCGATAGGCGGCGCTGGGCATCTATGGCTATGATGCCGATAGTATCGTGTCGCTCGCTGTTGATGACGGGCTTATACTCCGATTTGATCTTCCAGGCTTCCCAGGCACGGCGGGCCTCATCGGTCAGCAGGTTTTCTTTAGAAAAGCCCTCGCTGAGGGCAAACTCCAGCGCGCCGTCACCCGAAAGGATGACATGCGGCGTTTTTTCCATGACGCGGCGCGCTACGCTGATGGGGTGCTTGATGTGCTGCAGGTAGGTAACCGAACCGGCGTTGCCGAATTCGTCCATGATGCAGGCATCGAGGGTGACATTGCCATCGCGGTCGGGCAGACCTCCATAGCCCACGCTGGTATCGTTAGGGTCGGCCTCTGCCACCCGGGCGCCGGCTTCTACGGCATCTAAAGCGCGCCCGCCGGCAGAGAGGATAGCCCCGGCAGCGGCGGTCGCCTTGCGATTGTCCCACGTAGCGATGACGGCAGGCCAGCGGACGCTACTGTCATTCATGTCTTCAGGCAGCGGCAGCCAATGGCGCCAGCGGTCAGCGCCTGTCAGCACAGCAGCGCCGGCAAGCAAAGCATTTTTTAAAAAGAGTCGTCGGGAGTGCATAGGAAGTAGCGGATTTTCATGAGCGTATTGTCGCTCCGAGCATAGCAGCAAAGAAACGCCGGAAAAAAGTATCTCCGAACTCCAGTTCGGAGAGTTATAACTATATCCACCGAACTGGAGTTCGGTGGTACGGGTTGCACATTTTTAAAAATATCGCTGTCTTTTGCGAATAAGGTTTTACCTTCGGCGCTGAAGACATTACTGCTTTACAGGCGCTCCACCTGACAACTGCTTGCTTATGCTTTTTCGTTGTGCTCACTGGTTAGGGTGGCTCATGCTTTTCGGCGTGTCGCTGACCGCCCAAACCGATATTCAGGTGCTGGGCAACACTGTGCTAACTGCGCCGGACGGCTCAGAGGGTCCAGCCGTTACTTACCTTATTCGCTTTCAGAATCCACGGGCGGATACGGTGTTTCACGTGGTGGTTCGGGATACGCTCGACCCGCGGCTTGACGCCGCTACGCTGACAGTACTTGCTGCCAGCCATCCGTATCACATGGTAAAGGAGGCTAACCAGGTGGTTCGTTGGTACTTTGACGATATACGCCTGTTGCCGAAAGCCCAGGGCGCCCACGGGGCGGGGGGCTTCATTCTTTTTTCCGTGCGGCTGCGGCCTTTCGTGGCGGCGGGTCAGGCGATTCTAAATCACTCTTGCGTAACCTTTAACCACCAGACAACGCAATGCACCAATCGGGCTATTATTTGGGTGGAGAGCGCAGCTTCCATTCTTACGCCTTCGACAGATGAGGTGGGCAATGGATGGTTAGTCGTGCCCAGCCCGAACTACGGGGTTTTTGAGGTGCGTCCGGCCGCGCAGCGAGCTGATGCCGAAGAAAACGCCACCGCGCAATGGTGGGTAACGGATATGGCTGGGCGGACGGTCTGGCAAGGCGTAGGGCCGGCGAGTGCGGCGTTGCCGCGCCCGTCGCCGGGCATGTATCATCTCTGGGTGCGGAAGTCTGCCCAGACGTGGGTGCGCCCTTTCTTAGTGGTTAAGTGAGAGCGCAACGCTGCGGTAAATGGGCTTCTTCAGGTTTTCCTTGCATTTATGTCGCAGGCGGCCATTGCAAGGCGTTGGAGCAGCACAGGCGCCTATTGCCGCATAAACACCAGCGAGTAGTGCGCATCAGGTGTTGCCAAACTGACGCGATAACGCCCCGGGGGCAGGGCGCCAATGCGCGCTGAGGGTATCGCCGTCAGGCCAACCGGGAGGTGTATCTCTGCTTCGTAGAAACTTCGTTGATAAGCGTCGGAAACGCGCAGGTAGCCTCGAGTGGGTGCGCTGGCTTCAATGTGCAGGCGGAAGCGCCCCCGGTTGGGGTTGGGCTCCACCGACAGGCGGCATTCCACTGCGGGCTGTGGGTCAGGGTCTGGGTAAAACAGCGGATGATCGGATTGCTGTATGCTACAAGGGCGGGGCGTCAGGAGGGTGTCGTAGGCCTCTGAAGCGATTTCGCCCTTTGGAGGCGTGCTTATCAGCCCCATGGGTTGCCGCACATCGCGTTTCCAGGTACCTTCTATGAAAAAAATGGGCTGGCCGGGCCGGAGCGCATAGGGCTGGTTTCCGCTGAAGCACAGCAGGCGTATTTCGCCCGGGGTAGGGCTGTGCCAATCGCGGTAGTCGCCGTTGGCGCCTTCCTGGCGGACGGCCCAGCGCACACCGGAGATTTGCAGCAAGGTAGTGTCGTACTGCAGCACAAGTTGCCAGCCGGCTAAGGCTGTATTTTCCAACGCAAAGACGGGAATTTCGACGCGCTGGCCAGCGCTTCCCATTCGCGCATATGTACCCCAGCCCAGCGGCGTTCCTGTTGGCGGCGAATGGAAAAGATCGGCATTGACATCGCCTACTTTGAAGCCAGCAAACGCCAGGCGAGCAGCGCTGTCCGAGGCAAAAGGCAGGCGGAAGCGGCCGATCTCGGCCCGGCTGTCGGAGTGTTCTTCAGCCGGTTCGCCGCAGTCCGCCCACATCTCTGGCTGAGACATCCTCCATGCTGTGGGCGTAGCGCGTGCGGCTTCCGCCAGCGGCTGCGGCCAAAAGCGCCAGGGACGCGACCAGCGGTAGGCACGGCCCAACAGGGCTTCGCAAAGCATTCGTGCGTCAGACGTGCTGACGATGCCGTCGTTGCCCACGTCGGCAGCCAGCAGGCGCAGGCCGTCTTCTATGGGTTTGATGCCCAGAATATGCCGCATCAGGGCGATGATGTCGGCCGTGTTTACGCCGCGCAGGAGGGTGTCGGGCTTGTGCAGTCGTACGCCTTGTTCCTCACCAGGCAGCGGGCAGGCGCAGGTGTGGATTGTCGAGCGCTCGCCACTCTCACCACGGCGCTCGCAGCGCGGGCGGTTTTGACCTTCACAGGGCGTTAGACGGTATTCCCAGCCCGTCAGCGGCGACCCATCGTGGGCGTAATAGGCCGCCAGCTCTACCCGGCGCTGTTGAATGCAGGCGCCTGAGACCGGCGTGTGGGTATAGAGCAAGCACGCATCATGGGCAGTATCGGCACACGTCAAGCGCGCTTCCTCCCATGCTGCGAAGGTCAGACAGCCTTCCGTGGGCGTTTCCCAGGTCCACTGATGCAGCAGTACCGTATCGCCTGGCGATAGCCGAGTGTGCCGGCTGCTTTCCCACACCAAGCGGATATGGTTTTCCGACTCCTCCAAACGATAGAACTCAAAGGCGTCCGGAGCACTATCAGCAGCCAGCAGGCGCAGCGAACCCTCGCGACGTAAGCGCATGGCTATGCGCAAATGCGTCATTTCCTGTGCGTTGGCGGCACGGGCTGTCAGCCGAAGCACAAGACGCTCCGGGCAGCTGTCGCCCTGGCTTTCGCTGCGGAGGGCTACCTGCAATGCGATACCTGGTTTTATTGTATCGCAGAAGCCCAAAACATCACTGCTCCAGCCGGCGTAGGGTAGGAGAGGAAGCGTCAGCCCAATCAGCAGAAGATGGAAGTTCAATTCTTTCAGATAGTTTACCTTTTTTGGATATTCTCGGAGGTGAAGATAACAATTTTTAGCACAGGCATTATCTCTGCAGAGCCTCTTCTCGCGACGCCGCGCTTTTCACCCGGGCATAGCGCCCTTTCAGGCGCAGGAATGGCTTCTCCCAGTACTGATACGAAAGATGCGCCACCAAAAGCGTACCGCCCGCACAAAGGGCATACACCAGCACGTAATGGAGCGCGTTTTGGGGCGAAAGCCAGCCATTCAATATCCAGCCAAGCGAAAAGATGACTAATGGATGAATGACATATATTCCATAGGAAATTTTGCCCAAGTAGTCCATAGTGCTCGTATTAAGGTTAAGGAGACCCTTCCCTTGCGCCTGCCCGACAATAAGTGCCGTGCTCAAGGTAGCCATCACTTCGTGATTGATGATGTTAGCGATGTGAAAACGGTTGATTGCAGCTAAGGCTACGGCCAACCAGCCCAAGACCTGCACGCCCCAATGTGTCGCCAAGTGAATGAACCACTGTTGTTTATGAAAATACAGATAAGCACCCATGGCGCCAATCATCATGCAGCTGAAGCGATTGACGTCCACTGCCGTGTGAAAAACAGTTCCCGGGAAAGCGTAGAAGCCCGTTACCTTCAATGCCATAAAGCCCGCCAGCAATGCGGCTGTGGCCCAGAAGAGACGCCGGTGGAAGGCCTTGACAAACACAGGCCAGAACAGGTAAAACTGTTCCTCCACGCCCAGCGACCAGTAGTGTCCCAGCAGATCGCTGCGTAACTGAAACGACTTGGGCACGTTGGGTGCAAAGAAGAAATAAAACAAATCACTGATGGACTCATGCGGTACATGGCCTACGCGGCTGACGATAAGGGCTATAATCAGATAGCTATAGTACAGCGGCCAGATGCGTAAAATACGGCGGATATAAAAGTTTCGGATGCTAATAGGCTGAAGGGCCTGCTCGGCCAGCAGCAGGTAGGTAATCAGGAAGCCACTCAGCGCAAAAAAGATGGTTACTCCAAAGACTGCTAAGTCGATGCCCTTGGGATTTCCGTTGGGCATCTGGCCAATGAGGTAAGGGCTTAGCCCGAAGCGGTCCATATAAACCGTAATGTGCAGCGCCACCACCGCCATGGCAGCAATAGCGCGGATGCCGTTAAGGCCTGGGAAGAAGATGGGTTGCTCTGATTTGGACATGCGATAGAGTATGCAGAGTTGCTGCTCAACGGGCAAATTTCCTGCCGGATAAAGTGCGAATGGGCCTGCGTCCGTCGAGACTGTACATTCACATGGCCATGCCTCGCACTATTTTTATCACAGCAGCTAACAGCATCCTCCTGATCTACAACTGTACCGCTCCCAGAATGCGATTAACGCTGCCGTCGGTCAGAGCGAGTGCCCAGTTCGGAAAGAAGCCCAAGACAAGCACTAACGCTGCTATGCAGCCCAGCACGATAAGTTCGCGGCGGTCGGCATCGGGCGTTGCTTCCGTGTAAGGGCCTGCCGCCCCAAACATCGCCAGCCCGTAGGCGCGTAACATGTAGGCCGCGCCGAGGATAATAGTCAGACCCGCTGCAGCGCCCAGCGCGTAGTGGTATTTCCACACGCCGTTGAGCAGCAGAAACTCGCCTGCAAAGCCATTGGTCAGCGGCACAGCGATGGCGCCCAGCGTAACGATGAAGTATAGCGCGGCCAACCGCGGCGCCGAGCGGGCCACACCGCCCATGTCGAACAGGGCGCGCGAGCCAACGCGGCGTTCCAGCGCGTCTGCGACAAAGAACAGCCCCACCACATTGATGCCGTGCGCGAGCATCTGGAGGAGACCACCCTGCATGCCCGTTTTATTCCACACCAATACGCCGGCAGCAATCAGGCCCACGTGCGCAATGGACGAGTAGGCAATCAACCGCTTTAAATCGCTCTGCTTCAGCGCAATCAGGCTGGCATAGACGATGCCAAATACAGCCAGGCCCAGGAACACCGGCGCCCAAACATGCCAGGCCTCTGGCGCCAGGGGGATCATCCACCGGATGACGCCATAGACGCCCATCTTGAGCATGATGCCCGATAGCAGCATCGTGCCGCCCGCAGGCGCGCTCACGTACGTGTCGGGCTGCCAGGTGTGGAAGGGAAACAGCGGCATCTTCACGGCAAACGCCAGGAAAAAGCCCAGCATAACCCAGCCTGCCGTGCGCGCGTCGAGTTCGGCCGCCACCAACGCCTCCCAGGCAAACGAATGCGCCGCCACACCGTCAGAAGGCGATTGATAGTACACCGCCAGCAGCGCTACCAGCATGAACAGGGAGCCAACAAAAGTGTACAGGAAAAACTTCAGCGTGATGCGAATGCGGTTCTCGCCGCCCCAAATGGCACAGATGAAGTAGATAGGAATGAGCGCCATTTCATAAAACACGTAAAACAACAGCCCATCCAACGCCATAAACACGCCATTTAGAGCGGCCAGCATGAGCAATACCAACCCGTAGTAGCGCCCTTCTCGATCGTAGTCGCGCGTTCCGATAGACAGTACGATGAGCGGCGCCAGCAGATTGGTCAGCAGCACCATCAGCATGCTGATACCATCTAAACCCAGCCGAAAGGCTACGCCCGCTTGCGGTATCCACGGAAGGCTGACCTCGTAGTTGTAGCGACCATCCGCCTGAAAACCCATGAGCAGAAAGCCCGTCAGCAGCAGATTAGCCAAAGCTATACCTGAGGCTACCATGCGTGCCGGCAACGCCCGCGAGGCGAGCAGGACTATAGAACCGATGAGCGGTAGGAGAACGAGAAGTAGTGCCACGGATGATTTTTTAAGATGAAAATTTTATCGGATACCCATCATCAAAGCCATAGCGACAAAAACAACAGCACCGCCCCCACCACCATGCCCAGTAAGTAGTACTCGATGTTGCCGTTTTGGAGGCGGCGAAATTCGACTCCGATACGCTGCACTGCCGTGCCAACGCCGTTGACGAGGCCATCAATAGCCCATACGTCGGCGTAGTAGTGCAGCAATTGGGACAGGCGCTCTACAGGGCGCACAATGACCCAGTCGTAGAATTCGTCGAAGTAAAATTTACCGGCCAGCACGCGCTCCCAGCGGCTGAGTGCTGCCTCATCTTTCGGTACACTCTGGCGCACGGCATAGGCCCAATAGGCCCACGCGATAGCGCTCAACGCCAACAGCGAAGCCGCGCCCATAAGCAGCCACTCCGTCTGGGCCGACAGCAGGTGCGCCGGGCGCGACTCTCCTACCGACGGGCTGAGGAAATGGGCTAACCACTCTGCTCCGGGTACGTGCAGCAGGTGCGGCAGATTGAGCAGGCCGCCAGCTACCGAGAGCACTGCGAGAACGACCAACGGTATCGTCATCACGCGCGGGCTTTCGTGCAGATGCGCGCGCTGCTCCTCTGTGCCGCGGAAATTGCCGAAAAACGTTACAAACAGCAAGCGGCTCATGTACAGCGCCGTCAGGCCGCCTCCCAGCGCCGACAGCACCCACCAACCTGTGCCAGCACCGGCAAAAGTGTTGGCCAGGATTTCGTCCTTCGAGAAAAAGCCCGACAGCAACGGCACACCGCTGATGGCCAGCGTGGCCAGCAGGAACGTCCAATAAGTTACCGGTAATGCCCGGCGAAGGCCGCCCATGCGCCGAATGTCCTGCTCGCCGCCCAGAGCATGGATGACCGAGCCCGCGCCCAAAAAGAGCAAGGCCTTGAAAAAAGCGTGCGTCGTTACGTGAAACATCGCCGCCGCGTAAGCGCCCATGCCTAAAGCCACGAACATCAGGCCCAGTTGCGACACCGTTGAGTAGGCCAGCACCTTTTTTATATCGTTCTGGCACAGGGCAATCAGCCCGGCCACTAAAGAGGTGAGCAGACCGATAAACGCCACCACCTCCAACGCCGTCGGAGCTAAGCTGTAGATCGGATGGCACCGCGCCACTAAATAGATGCCTGCCGTTACCATCGTAGCCGCATGAATGAGCGCGGATACAGGTGTAGGACCGGCCATGGCATCGGGGAGCCAGGTGAACAGCGGTATCTGTGCGCTTTTACCTATGGCGCCTACGAATAGGAGCAGGCCAATGATCGTCAGCACCGCCGGATCGAGCCGAAGCACCGGCAGCCGCGAGAAGATGTCGGCGTATGCAAACGAGTCGAAAATATCGAAAATCAGAAACAGGCCCAGCAACAGCCCCAAATCGCCGATGCGGTTCATAATGAATGCCTTGCGCGCCGCCTTGCCGTAAGCACGGTTGTCGTACCAGAACCCGATGAGCAGATACGAGCACAGACCCACGCCCTCCCAGCCAAAAAACAGCATCACCAAGTTGTCGCCCATGACGAGCAACAGCATGGAAAAGATGAACAGGTTGAGGTAGGCAAAAAAGCGCCAAAAGCCGGCATCGCCGTGCATGTAGCCGATGGAATACACATGGATGGGAAAGCCCACGCCCGTAACGATGAGCATCATCCACACCGACAGCGGGTCTATGAGAAAGGCGAAGTCCACGTGAAAGCTGTCCACCGCCAGAAAGGTGTACAGCGTCGTGCGGATCGGCTCCGCTCCGCCGTGCAGGTGCGCGAAAAGGTACACGCTGAACAGAAAGGACAGCAACACCGTGCCCGAACCAAGCCAACCCACGACCCGCTCAGGTAATCGCGCACCGACAAGGCCGTTGAGGGCAGCGCCCAAGAGCGGCAGAAAGGGAATGAGGGCGATGAGAATATCCATGAGGTCAGCCTCTGAGTTTGTCTAACAGGTAAATGTCGGTCGTGTGCGTGTTTCGGAAGATCATGACCAGAATGCCCAAGCCTACGGCTGCCTCCGCTGCGGCCACAACCATGATGAAAAAGACGAGGATTTGTCCCTGCGCATCGGACAGATAGGTGGAAAACGCCGCCAGCAGCAGGTTCACGGCGTTGAGCATGAGCTCTACGCACATGAGCACCACCAGCGCATTGCGGCGAATGAGCACCCCGAAAACGCCAATGCAGAACAGGGCGCAGCTCAGCCACAGGTAATAGTCAATAGGTACGGTTTTGACGACGTCGAGCATGTTTTTCTATCGCTGATTTTTTAGCACAAATGACACAAAGAGAGGCCTTTATCATAAAAAGACGTCAGAAAGCGCGCTATTTTTTTGCCAACAATAGCACTTATCGAATCTCCCGTTTAGCCAGCAACACTGCCCCCACCATAGCGGCTAAAAAGAGAATGCCGGCCACTTCAAACGGCACAACAAAGTCGGTGAACAGCACGCGGCCGAGGTTTTTCACCAAGCCTACGTGCGGGTCGCTGGTTTCGGGTATGGGCAATTCGGCGCCGCCACGCAGGGCGCCTACCATCGTGAGCAGGAGCATGCCCGAGGCTATGGCCGCCGCCAACTTCCACCGCGCTGTTTGGCGCGGTTCAGCGTCGGTGTTCAGGTTGAGCAACATGAGCACAAACAGGAAGAGCACCATCACAGCGCCGGCATAAACGATGATGTGCACCACGGCCAAGAATTGCGCGTTGAGCAGCACATATTGGCCCGCGATGGCGAAAAAGGTCAGCAGCAGAAAAATGACGCTGTGCACCGGGTTTTTGGTCAGCACCATAAGCAGGGCGAAAATTACCGAAGCAATGGCCAGCGTCAGGAAAACAGCCAGGGTCATAGGCGAGCGTGATTTAAGATGGAACGGCCTGTTTTTCAGTCAGATGCTTTTGCCGTTTGCTGACGTCAATGCGTTTTTCCGGCTCAATGCCCTCCACAAGCAGGTCTTTGCCGAAGATGAAATTCTGGCGCACGTAGTCGGCGGGCACGATGCGGTCGGTCAGGAAGATGGCCTCTTTCGGGCAGGCCTCTTCGCACAGGCCGCAGAAGATGCAGCGCAACATATTGATCTCATAAACAGCGGCATACTTCTCTTCGCGATACAGGTGCTCTTCGCCTTTTTGGCGTTCGGCGGCTACCATGGTGATGGCTTCTGCCGGACAGGCCACGGCACACAACCCGCAAGCGGTGCAGCGTTCTCGGCCTTCCTCGTCGCGCTTGAGCACATGCCAGCCGCGCCAAATGGGCGCAAACGGGCGCTTTTCCTCCGGATAGCGCACCGTGCTGGGGCCTTTAAGCAAGGTTCGGAAAAAATGCTTGAGCGTAATCCACATGCCTTTGAACACGGCAGGCAGGTAAAGCCGCTCCCAGAAGGTCATTTCTTTGTGGACGACAACTTTTGAGCGATTGGTCAGCGATTGCATGATGTCAGGGTATTTTGGATGGGCCGCGAAAGCGCAAAGTGTTGTTTCAGATGAAAAAGTTCATTTCCCAAACAAAAGTACAAACCCACCAGTGAGTATCATGTTGGCCAAAGCCAGCGGCACTAAGGTCTTCCATCCTAATTGCATCAGCTGGTCGTAGCGGAAGCGCGGCAACGTCCAGCGTATCCACATGAAGACAAAGATGAAGAAAAAGGTTTTGGCCAGCATCACTACTAAGCCCATTAGCCCACCGAGCCACGATGGGTCAAGCCCGGGGAAGTTGTAACCGCCGAAATAGACCACGGCGATGACAGCGCAGGCGATGAACATGTTAATATACTCGGCGAAGAGGAAAAAGCCCAATTTCATCGAGCTGTACTCAGTGTGGTAGCCGCCGATGAGTTCGGTTTCACATTCGGCCATGTCGAACGGCGCCCGGTTGCACTCGGCCAGCGCGCACACGAAGAAAATAAGAAAGCCCAACGGCTGATACCAGATGTTCCAGTTGAGACCGGCCTGTTGCTCGGCCATTTCGCGCAGGCTCAGCGTGCCCGTAAACATCACAACGGCGATGAGCGCCAGCCCCATAGCCAGTTCATACGAAATCATCTGCGCCGAGGCCCGAATGGCGCTATACAGCGAATACTTATTGTTCGACGCCCAGCCGCCAACCATGACGCCGTAAACGCCCAGCGACGTAAATCCCAGAATGTACAGGATACCGATGTTCAGATCGGCCACCTGCAGGTCAATTGGCCGCCCGAAAAGCGTCAGCTGCGTGCCCCAGGGAATGACGGCGCTGGTCATGCAGGCCACGAACATAAAAGCCCCCGGCGCTAAGATGTACAGCCAGCGCTCGGCCGAGTTAGGCATAAAGTCTTCTTTCATGAAAAACTTTACTCCATCTGCAATGGGCTGCAGAATGCCAAAAGGCCCAGTGCGGTCTGGCCCAACGCGGTCTTGCATGGCGGCGGCCACCTTGCGCTCAGCCAGCGTAGCGTAGGCCGCTACGCCCAGCGTAACGAGAAACAGCGCCAGCACTAAGATAGATTTCTCGATGAGTAGGGCGGTGGTGAAAAGGATGAGCATATGCTTTAGATTCCGCTATTTTCGGATATTAGTGAGAAAAGCTGCATCTGATTGCTTTCATTTGCAAGCCGCTTTTTTGCTGCTTCAAAATAAGGGCGCTCTAACTCAAAGCCAATAAATTTTCTGTTCATTTGAAGGGCTGCGACACCAGTAGAACCCACTCCCATAAATGGATCGAGCACAATATCGCCAGGGTTAGAGGATATCTCGATAATCTTCTTCAGCACCTTCACGGGCTTCTGAGTGGGATGAACGGGGTTCTTCACCCGTTCACTCCCCATGCAGATGGGACTTTCTATGAAATTATGCATTTCTTTTTGAGAAATAAAATTCCAGGTATGCCCTTTGTCCCAACAGCAAATGATGAGTTCACAACTATTTAAAAAACCTGCCTTAAAAATTTTAGGCGTTGGATTCGTTTTGTGCCATACCATGAACTGAAAGGTGTCGAAGACAGGATCAAAAGCTTCGTGCCACTTCCCGATCAGGTTATACGAGGTAAATGCAAAGAGGTTACCCGTAGGCTTAAGTATCCGTCTGAACTCCTTTACCCAATCTTTGGGTTCAAAATTGACGGTGTCCCACTCGGCCAAATCGTTGTTGATGTCTTTTCGCCATCTTAATTCGATGTTGCCCGTAGAGTAACCGCCTAAGTTGTAAGGAGGGTCGGTCAGAATCAAATCTACCGAGCTATCGGGAAGGGTTTTAATCAACTCCCGACTATCGCCTTGATCTATATGAAACTTCTCAAAAACCATTCTATTTCAGGTATAAATCTTTGATTGAATTTAACGCCTCAACAATTATGGGAGCACACTGGCTGTACTCGTCCAGAACTATGTCATATCCGTCTTCTCTTTGACAGATAAAATTCCAAAAATCTCGCCCTATTAGCAATTCTTCCTTTGAAAAATATTGTAGAACCCTGGGCTGCGTCCATGGTTTTCCTTCTCCGTACTTATTGTAAGCGGTAGCAAAATGTATGGCTATTTCCACGTTCTCTGGGAGCGTATTTGAAAGAATGGCGTACTGCTCAAGAATAGCCTCCTTTTCAGAGCGCGCTTTTTTTGTGTCCAGGTCGCCCCCAATTTTGAGCTCTATTAAATGATGCACATTTCTATTCTGATCAACGAGATGGTAATCACTAATTTTTCTTTTGTAGATAAGTTCTTCAGACTCGGGCTTTTTCCGAAGAGACAGATAGTCCGAGCGCTCCGGCTTTTTATCGTTTCGTGTATATCGTTCCAAAATTTCAGCGATCTGATTTACCTGTCGGAGAGAAATGTATCCCTCTACGGATTGGTTTACCTCATAAAACAATCGGGCAATATTAATGGCCATGGACTCCAGCATATTGCCTAAAGAGCTATCTAATGACCTGGAAAGCGCCGAATAATACTGAATTTCTTTGCCCAGCACTGCTATGAAGACATTGTGTATTTTCATATTCAGCGTCCCTTCAGGATTATCTGCCTCGCTGATATGGCGGTCGCTGAAGCCTTTGGCATAAGCTTCTACGTTGCTTCTAACGATTGCCCTGATGGACTTTTCTGCGGGTACGACGGTAGCCATTTATTGCAAAGCATCTAAGATTTGACATTTTCTGTGTTTTACCGCACCACTTTCGCCTCATCTTCGTAATGGTTCTGGCTAATGACTGAATGCCGGTCTATGTGTGCCGGCCCTTCAATAGTCCAGTCGGCGGCGTCTTTTTTGTCGAAGCGGCAGGTGTTGCAGATGAATTCGTGCACTTCACCGTATGCGTCCTCGCGCGCAGTTACGCGGTAGATTTCATGGCCATACATCCAGACGACGGCCTTACCCGAGCACTTATCGCAATTGCGGTGGGCGTACATGGGATTGAGAAACCACACGCGGCTCTTGAAGCGAAACGTGCGATCCGTCAGCGCGCCCACCGGGCAGACGTCAATGACGTTGCCGGAGAAGTCGTTTTCAATGGCCTTTTCGATATAAGTGCTGATCTCGGCATGGTCGCCGCGATGAATGACGCCATGTACGCGCTCGTCGGTCAGCTGGTTGGCTACATGGACGCAGCGGTAGCACAGGATGCAGCGCGTCATGTGTAGTTTGATGTACGGCCCGATGTCAATTTGCTCGAAGGTGCGGCGCTCAAATTCGTAGCGCGTTGAGGCCAGCCCGTGCTCGAAGGCGAGGTCTTGCAGCTGGCACTCGCCGGCCTGGTCGCAAATGGGGCAATCCAAAGGGTGGTTGACCAGCAAAAACTCCACCACACCGCGGCGCGCGTTGAGCACCTCCTCGCTGCTGATGTTGGCCACCTCCATGCCGTCCATGACCACCTGCTGGCACGAAGCCACCAACTTGGGCAGTGGCCGCGGGTCCTTCTCCGAGGCTTTCGTTACCTTCACCAAACACGTGCGGCATTTGCCGCCCGAACCCTTGAGCGTCGAGTAATAGCACATCGCCGGCGGCACTATGTCGCCCCCAATCTGGCGGGCTGCCTGTAGGATGGTCGTGCCTTCGGGTACCTCTACTTCAAAGCCGTCTATTTTTACTTTAGGCATGATGCAAATTATTTCGTATACTTCTAAAAATCAAAAGGTCGGAGTCCTGGATCGCCGGATTAATTAGACAGGTCGTTCTGAAAAATTTTCTTGCCGTTCTCGCTTGCCCATTTTTCTGTAAAGGCTACGTGCGAAATAGCATTTCTGCTTTTGTCTAATTGTCTTTCTGCTTCAGCCGCCACGACTTTCGGTTCTAACTCGTAAATGACCTTAATCTTTAGCGGACTTTTTTTATAAAAAATCGCAAGAAACACCTTTTGATTTCTCAAAATCCTTTGCAGCGAAGATTTTCTCTTTTCTTCAGGTTCTTTGAACATTCGATCCATTTGACCTGCTCCATTTTCGTAACAGGAAAGGTATTCGTACTTGATATTGCGGTCATCGGGGTCGCAAGCGTCTGCATCTCGCTTCGAGTACAGCAATTCATGCCCTAACAAGTCGGCGATAATCATCTCCTTCACCAAACCCGGTTGAAGGATATTTGGGATACCTATCCCTATCGCTAATTCTTGTGCTTGCATGATTAGTTTAATTATCTGTTTCAGCACGTTTTTATTCATGAAAACAGTCTATACTCTTGTTCCTGTACTATTCGACGCATTCGTTCTTTTGCCAATTCTACATACTCTGGATTTATTTCAAACCCTATAAAATTCCTCTTTAATCGCTGACAAACAACGAAGGTAGTTCCTACGCCGGCGAATGGATCGAGCACGAGGTCGCCTTCGTTGGAGCTGGCTTTGACGATGCGCTCGATAAGTTTTTCCGGCTTTTGAATGGTATTGAGCAGATCGCGGCTAATGAGTTCTTTCGATTTGTACGTCAGCTGCTTGATGTCGCCCCAGACGTCGCCCGGGTTTTTGCCATTTTCATTGAATTTTGTCTTACCGTACTGACCGTTGACCACCGAAGGTACGCGCTCGCAGCGCAGACGGTGTTCTAATTCGACCAATTGCGGCACCCGGATGTCGTCGAGGTTGAATGTCTTTGCCTTTCCTTTGGTGAAATAGCAAATCAAGTCATAGTTATTCGTGTAGTTCATCCGCCCTTGCGCCAATCGGCTGGGCTGGTACCAGACGATTTTACGGTTTAGCGTCAGATAAGGGCGGTAGTCAATGAAGTCTATGCAGTCATCCTTACCGAACAAGTACAGTGCGCCGCCGGGCTTCAGCACGCGCGAAAACAAGCGAATAAGGTTGAGGTTGTACTCTTGGATATCCGGGATTTTATCCCACTCGTATTGCGTAACACCGTAAGGGCCGTCACATACAATGAGGTCTACGCTCTCGTCCGCAATCTCTTGCACGAGGCAGAGGGCATCGCCCTGATAGAGTTCATTAATTTGCAAAGGACGTCGTGTTTTCATACGTACTCTACCTCCCTCAAAATATGTTGTCCAAATGCCGGCGCAAGTTCCGCCTTGACGCCACATCCAAGTTATGCCCAAGACCCGTTTGCAGGTGTTTTTCCGTCTCCATTACGTCAAACAAATCAACAGGCCGATCAAACTCCACCAGCACGTCAATGCCGCCATCGGCTCGCTGCTCGCCGCATACCCAGGCGCCAAAGACGCCAATCTCCGACACGCCAAAGCGTCCGTGGAGCTCGGGCTTGAGGGCTGCAAGGGTGTTTTTGATATAAGCGAGCGTCAGTTCCATGGTAGGCAAATTTTGCATTAAGCAGGCTGCATTTCAGCAACTGGCATTCTATCTTCGGCTAAGCCGTAGTTGCGCTCTAAGCACAATTTCGGCTCGCGCACGTGCCATTCAAATTCATCGCGGAAGTGGCGAATAGCCGACGCCACTGGCCAGGCAGCGGCGTCGCCCAGTGGACAAATAGTGTTGCCTTCGATTTTTTTGGCAATATCCACCAAAAGGTCAATATCGCTCATCTTGCCCTGGCCGTTTTCTAAGCGCCAGAGCACCTTTTCCATCCAACCCGTACCCTCGCGGCAGGGCGAGCACTGGCCGCAGGACTCGTGGCGGTAAAAGCGGGTGAAATTCCACGTGTTGCGCACAATGCACTGATCCTCGTCGTACACGATGAAGCCACCCGAGCCGAGCATGGAGCCGCTGACAAAGCCCCCGTCGGCAAGGCTTTCGTAGGTCATCAGGCGCGGCTCACCGTTGGCCGTTTTTGTCACTAAGTGATGCGGCAGGATAGGCACCGATGAGCCGCCGGGTACGCAAGCCTTCAGGCGTTTGCCGCCCTTGATGCCGCCGCACCACTCGTCGGAGTAGATGAACTCCTCCATCGGCAGGCCCAATTCGATTTCATAGACACCGGGCTTGTTGATGTTGCCGCAGGCCGAAATGAGCTTCGTGCCGGTGCTGCGCCCAATGCCGACTCTGGCATACTCGTCGCCGCCCTCGTTGACAATAGGCACGACGGCGGCTAAAGTCTCTACGTTGTTGACCACTGTGGGGCATTGCCACAGGCCCTTTACGGCCGGAAAAGGCGGCTTAATGCGCGGATTGCCGCGCTTGCCCTCTAAGCTTTCGATGAGCGCCGTCTCTTCACCGCAGATGTAGGCGCCTGCGCCTGGACTGACGTAAAGGTCGAGGCTGTAACCCGTGCCGAGGATGTTTTTGCCCAACCAACCAGCCACATACGCTTCTGCAATGGCACGCTCCAGATGGAAGACCAACCACGTGTATTCGCCGCGGATGTAAATGTAAGAGGTGTTGGCGCCCAGCGCATACGACGACACAATCATGCCCTCGATGAGCAGATGCGGCAGGTGTTGCATCAGGTAGCGGTCTTTAAACGTACCCGGCTCCGACTCGTCTGCGTTGCACAGCAAATAGCGAGGAACGCCTTCGGGCTTGGCCAAAAACGACCACTTCATGCCCGTCGGGAAGCCCGCCCCTCCGCGCCCCCGGAGGCCGGACTTCTTGACTTCTTCCACCACATCGTCGGGCGTCATGGTCTTGAGTGCTTTCTCAACCGACCGGTAGCCGCCGTGGCGGCGATACACCTCGTATGTATGAATGTCGGGAACATGCGCGTGTTCAAGCAAAAGTTTTCTACCCATATCTCTTCAGCCGTCGAGCGGCGGTTTTAATCATTCGTTATCTTCTTCTTTTTCAAAGGCTTCTAAAAGTTCCGCCTTCAATTTGGCAGCGCTTACCACGGTCGCCTCTAAGTCAGGCGTGGGAAAGACGGCCACCAGAATGTTTTCTTGCTCAAAATCCTCCAACCATTCCATGAACTCGTGTAAGTCCAACGACGTAACGGCGTAGTCTTCATAACCCGCCTGGTTGCGGAAGATTTCGGCGAACGCCTCATGCGGGAAAAGGACGAAGGCCGAGGTTTCGGCATCTGCGTCCACGTCCATCAGCAGCCAACCTTCGCCGTCGAAGAGCCCCCATAGCTCTTCTTCTTCCAAAAGGGTGCGTATGGTGTAGGCGTACCGCTTGAGCGGCTTTTTGGCTAAAATTTCGTCTATTTGCTTGCTGGTCATCTCCCCTGTGGCAGCCAAACTTGTTTGGCCGCCGAAAGTTTTTGTTTTAAAAAATCGAGATATTTTTATTTTATTTCTGCCAAACAAGTTTGGCGGTTACTTGGGCCAAACAAGTTTGGCGGTTACTTGGGCCAAACAAGTTTGGCGGTTACTTGGGCCAAACAAGTTTGGCAGTTACTTGGGCCAAACAAGTTTGGCGGTTACTGATGCATTTTCCATGTTCCTTTATTTACCTTACCGGCGCGGCAATCTTCGATGAACTGGGCCAGCTTTTCTTCTGTCAGATGCTCGTGATAAAATTCGCCTACCTGCATCATAGGGGCGTAACCACAGGCGCCGAGGCACTCGACTTCTTTCAGGGTGAACATGCCGTCGGGTGTGGTTTCGCCGGTGCGGATGCCCAGGGTGCGCTGGGCGTACTCGATGAGCCGCTCGGCGCCTTCAATGGCGCAGGGGCCGGTGTGGCAGAATTCCAGCACGTATTTGCCAACAGGCTGCAGGTTGTACATGGAATAAAAGGTAGCCACTTCGTACACCTCGATGGGCTTCAGCCCAAGCACTTCGGCCACGTGATCCATGGCCGACAGGCTCAACCAGCCGCCGTTCTCTTCCTGGGCAATGTGCAGGGCGCGCAACAGGGCGCTTTTGGCGCAACCTTCGGGATATTTTTTCGTCAGCGCCTGCACTTCGGCTAAGGCCTCGGGCGAGTAGCGAAAAGGTGCTTCTTTGGAAATTTCTGTTTGCATAGCAATCGCGTATTCAAGCATCTAGCTCGCCCGCAATAACATTCAGCGAGCTCATGGTCAGGATAGCGTCCGATAGCATAGCGCCTCGGATCATCTCCGGGTACGCCTGGTAATAGATGAAACAAGGCCGGCGGAAGTGCAAGCGATAGGGCTGCCGGCCGCCGTCGCTGATGAGATAAAAGCCCAGTTCGCCATTGGCTCCCTCGACGGCGTGATAGACCTCGCCCTTGGGGATGGGCACTTCGCCCATGACGATCTTGAAGTGGTAGATAAGTGCCTCCATTTTGGTGTAAACGTCGGGCTTTTCGGGTAGGTAATAGGCCGGCACATCGGCATGGTAAGGGCCTCCGGGCAGGTTTTCATACGCTTGCCGAATGATGCGAAGGCTTTGGCGCACTTCTTCCTGGCGCACCATGAAGCGGTCGTAAGTGTCGCCTTGCGTGCCGACGGGAATGATGAAATCGAAGTCCTCGTAGGAGGAATAGGGTTCCATGACGCGCACGTCGTAGTCCACGCCGCAGGCGCGCAGATTGGGCCCCGTAAAGCCGTAGGAGAGGGCGCGTTCGGCAGAGATAGGCCCTGCGCCGATGGTGCGATCCATGAAAATGCGGTTGCGCTCCAACATGCTATTGAACTCCTCGAAGCGCTCGGGGAACGTCTTCAGAAAATCGCGCAGTTTTTGGTGAAAGGCAGGCGTAAAGTCGCGTTCCATGCCGCCAATGCGGCCAATGTTGGTTGTCAGGCGGGTGCCGCAGATTTCTTCGTACATTTCATAGATGCGCTCGCGCTCCTGAAACATGTAGGTGAAGCCGGTGAGCGCACCAGTATCCACACCGATGACGGAGTTGCAAATGAGGTGGTCGGCGATGCGGGCCAGTTCCATAAGGATGACGCGCATGTACTGGGCGCGCTTGGGCACCTCGATGCGCGCCAGTTTTTCCACCGTCATGTGCCAGCCTATGTTGTTGATGGGCGACGAGCAGTAGTTGAGCCGGTCGGTGATGGGCGTTATCTGGTTGTATGGGCGGTGCTCCGCCAACTTCTCAAACGCCCGGTGAATGTAACCAATGGTCGGCTCAGCGCTGACGACGCGCTCGCCGTTCATCTTGAGCACGTTCTGGAAGATGCCGTGCGTCGCAGGATGCGTCGGGCCTAAATTGAGGGTGGCCAATTCGCCATCCAGACTATCGAGCGAGGAGAAGTAGGATTGAATTTCCATGTTTTTTTACTACTAAGAGATTGACCAACACGGCGTTGCGTTTTTCCGTCAAGACACGCCCAGACGGAGAGCATCAATCGAAGCGTCGGCCTTCGTTGCCGGTGCGTCCGAAGAAGCGGTCGTCTTTGTCGGTGCGCGTGCCGTCTTCGAGGCGATACTCTTTGCGCATGGGGAATACGTCGAGGTCTTCCACATTGAGGATGCGTTTCAGATTGGGGTGCCCGTCGAAGACGACGCCGAAGAAATCGTAGGTTTCGCGTTCCATCCAGTCGGCGGTAGCCCATAGGTTGGTAACAGTGGCGATGTGCGGGTCTTCGATGGGCAGGTAGGTTTTCACGCGCACACGGACGTTTTTGGGCCAGTTGTGCAGCTGGTACATGACGCACAGTTCGCGGCCTTTAGCCTCGGGGTAGTGGATGCCGCAGAGGGTAGTCAGGAAGTGGAAGTTCAGCATCTCGTCGTCGCGCAGGAACTTGAGCAGTTCCCACGCGCGCTGTGGGGCAGTTTCGAGCGTCAGCATCCCGTCGTAGGCCGTGGAATGGCGCTCCAGAACACCAGGGCTTTGCTGCTCAATGCGGGCAACGATGAGTTCGGGCTTCACGCGATCTGATATTTTTCCAAAAGATGCTGGTACTCGGGCGAATAGCGGCGGCGCAGCGGCTCGTGTTTGACCAGCTCCTGAATCTTCAAAATGCCGTCAATGATCTGCTCCGGTCGCGGCGGGCAGCCTGGGACATACACATCTACGGGGATAACCTTGTCAATGCCCTGCAATACCGAATACGTATCGAAAATGCCGCCCGAACTGGCACAGGCGCCTACAGCAATAACCCATTTAGGCTCGGCCATCTGGGTGTAAACTTGCTTGAGCACCGGCCCCATCTTTTTGGCAATAGTGCCCATGACCATGAGCAGGTCGGCCTGCCGGGGCGAGAACGACATGCGCTCCATGCCAAAACGAGCCAGGTCGTAATTGCTGCCCATCGTAGCCATAAATTCGATGCCACAGCAGGAAGTGGCAAACGGCAACGGCCAGATGGAATTGGCGCGCGCCAGACCAATGGCCTTAGAAAGCGAAGTGGCAAAAAAGCCCTCGCCGCCAAAGCCCTCGGGCATGTCTGCTATAGTGTGACTCATGATTTTTCCTCCTTTCTTTGGCTAGATGATAACAGTTTATACAGCGTAGCTAAAATGAGTAGCGTCAGCATTTGGAAAAATGGAAAATTAAAAATGAAAAATTAAAAGTGAAAAATGAAAAAAGACCAGATATTAGGTGGCGCTATTTTTCCCAGTCTAAGGCGCCGCGGCGCAAAACGTAGTAGAAGCCGACGATGAAGATGGCTACAAACAGCAGGACGGCGAGGAAGCCTTCGATGCCCATTTCCCGGAAATTGACAGCGTAAGGGTAGAAGAAAATGATCTCCACATCGAACAGCACGAAGAGGATAGCTGTCATGAAGTACTTGATAGACACAGGCATCCGCGCGTTGCCTTGCGACTCGACGCCACACTCAAAATTCTCGCCTTTTCGGCGGCTCTGGCGGCGCGGGCCCAGCATAGGCACCAGGATAAGTATCAGGGCAACAAAGCCCAAAGCCACCAGAGACTGCAGCACGATAGGCATAAAAGCAGAAGGCTCCATATACTTGCGCGATTTTGGTCGTTAAAACGGATACAGGCGGGCTTAAGTTCGCTCAAATATAGCCCATTTCAGCATTTCGATCCTTTTCCGCCGCAAAGGTACCGATAGGCTAACTTTTGTCATATAACCGACCCTGTCGCAAAATATTTTTCCTGAAGGCCGCTCCAAATATACCTGTTTTAAAATAATAATTCGCCTAATTGAACAATGACATCCCACCCTTGTATGCCTTGTAGAGTCCTCAATACACTTCTTTGGCTTCTGGTGCTGCTGGGCGCAGCATGTCAGGACGGCAGTAATTCTAATAGTTCGGCCAACAGCCAGCGTCTTTCCCTGAATGCCGCCTACGGTACTCCTGTTGTGGACGGCAGCGGAGCGGATGCTGTCTGGGAGAATTTAGACTGGCAGCCCATTGATCAGCCCTGGCAACGGCAAATGACCCAGGCCGCCGACTTTAAAGGGCGCTACAAAGTCGCCTGGGACGAAAACAACCTTTATTTTCTGGTGGAAGTCGAGGACGACTCCTTGACGGAAAACGCCCTGCCCAACATAGAGGCGCCGCGCTTAGCCGACTGCCTGATCCTTTTTATAGATGAGGACGCCTCTGGTGGTGACCGGGCCGGCTACAATGCCTTTGTTTACCACATTCCGCTGGACGGCCGCATCTTCAACGCTGTACCCGACAGCATCTGGCAGACGCTCGACGACCACTGCTGGATGCGCCACATCCGCCGCGACAACACCAGTACCTGGGAAATCGCCCTCCGCGTCTATGACGGTAAGCAGTACCGACCCAACGGCGAAAACATCCCTAAACTCCTCAAGGAGGGCAAAAAAATTGGCTTTGCCTTAGCCTATGGCGACCGCGATAGCGAACCACAATGGGAAAATATTATCGGAAATATCCCTCTGAACAGCCAAAAAGCCGAAACTGCCTGGCAAAACACCGACAGCTACCTTGTCCTAAACCTTCTTCGCTAACCCAATCGCTCTTTTATGCAACTTCTTGACGGCAAAGTACTTTCCGAGAACATCAAACAAGAGCTCGCCACTGCAGTTGAGCAAATCCGCCAGCAGGGCGGCAAAATCCCGCATTTAGCGGCCGTACTTGTGGGCGATAACCCCGCCAGCGAGGTCTATGTCGGCAGCAAAATCAAGTCCTGCGAACAGGTGGGCTTTAGGAGCTCCTTAGTGCGCCGCCCGGCCGACATCTCTGAGGCTGAGCTGTTAGACATCGTCCGAGGCCTCAATGACGACTCTGACGTGGATGGTTTCATCGTGCAACTGCCGCTGCCCGCCCACATCAACGAAGAACGCATTACGCTGGCCATTGACCACCGCAAAGATGTGGACGGCTTCCACCCCATCAACTTTGGGCGCATGGCTCAGGGCATGCCCGCCTTCCTGCCCGCCACGCCCTTTGGCATCGTGGAAATGCTGCGCCGATACCACATTGAGACTGCCGGTAAGCACTGCGTCGTGCTGGGCCGCAGCAACATTGTGGGCACGCCGATGAGCCTGCTGATGTCGCGCAAGGGCTATCCGGGCGATTGCACCGTTACGCTCACCCACTCGCGCACGCGCAACATCGCCGAGGAGGTGCGCCGCGCCGATATCGTTGTGGCCGCCATCGGCAAGCCCAACTTCGTGCAGGCCGATTGGGTCAAGGAGGGAGCCGTCGTTATTGACGTGGGCATCAACCGCATTGCCGACCCTACGCGCAAGAGCGGGTCGCGTCTGGTAGGCGATGTAGATTTTGAGGCGGTAGCACCCAAATGCAGCTATATCACCCCCGTGCCCGGCGGCGTGGGTCTTATGACAGTAGCCGCTCTGCTGATGAACACGCTCAAGGCAGCGCGAAAAGAAATTTATGCCGACTGAGCGCGTGCTGCGGCGATTTCCGGTATCGGAAAACGACTCTGGCGCTCGCCTTTCGGTTGCACTGAAAGACTAAAGGCCGCTCTAAGGCGCAACGCGCAGGCCTACCTGCAAGACCCAGGCGTGCAGGCGCTCGCCGTTAATACCGACTCCAGGTGTCAGCCCTCGGCGGTACAGCGGCTGGACGTACCAGGCGTAGCGCCCTCCGGGTATGCTGTATTCCCAGCGCATGCCCAAGTCAGCAGAGGCATAGGCGTTGGAGGCTAAGTTTCCGCCCTCGAGCAAGCCTCGACCGCGCTCCAGCAGATGCGGTTGTGCGTTGGGGTCCGCCTGCGTCGGCGGAAGGTGGCCAGGCGGGTGATAGGTATAGTCGTAATCATACGCTTTGGCAAGCGCTAAGTGGGCAGTGAGACCTCCGGTTATCCATCCCTGCCATCGTTCGGCATTCAGGACGCGGCGCGACACTGCCATCGGCAGCAAAAGCATATCGGCGCGCACTTGAGAGAGGGTAACCCCGTAGTACCCTATTTGCGGCCCGCCCTGATAGATGCGCTCGCGATACTGCGGTGCAAAGGCCAGGTCGCCATACTCCAAACCTGTGCTCCACGCCCAGGCGCGTTTGCGGTATTCTGCGCGGAGCGAAAGACCATAGCCATACGCCGTCTGTTGGGCATCGGGCAACAAGATTCGATGGCGTTGGGCAACGATCGCCCCAAAGAGATAGAAACGCCGCTCTACGGTAGAGGCAGGTGCAGGCACGGGAGGCGCTGTCGCCATCGTCGGCTCGCCAGAGGCAAGGGACTGCCGCTTTGGAGCCTGGAGAGGCAAGGTAAGCAAGAAGGACAGCGCAGGCAGACGGGAAGGTTCAACGACGTTCTCTGCTAACGGTGCAGCGGAGGCATCTGCCAGGGCATCAGCAGGGCGCTGAGGTTCGGTGTTGCCTTGGGCCGGACGCTGTGCTTCTGCTGGGTTTGTATGTACAGCGCTACTCGAATTGGAAGAAGGCGTCCCTGTCGCATTGAGCAGTTGCGCACTGGGCGGTTGCAGCATGCTTTTTGTGCTTTCAGCGCTTTGCGCTATCGGCGACTGAAGCGTCGCATTGCTGGGGGAAGCCGCCGGGCGGACGCGGTCGGAATCCCAGAGCCAGAGCAACAGCAGGAGCAACAGCGCCATTTCAAGGGTTTTGGCCCCGTACACGTACCACTTCCGTTGGGTTTGCAGGCGCATTCGAGCGAGCAGGGCTTTCCAGCTGGCGGCTTCATAAGGTGCGGAGAGGCGTTCTAGACGTTCGCGGATATTGGCCTCCCAGGCAGCGTCCTCTGCGGCTGCCGGCGCATCGCCGGTTTGTGCATCTAAGCGTTGCCGGAGCGCTTCCCACGTCGTCGGGTCGTACGGCGGCTCGAGGTTTTCCAACGCCTCTTTGAGTAAGCGGTCGAAGTTCTGCTCAGTCATGATGTTTCGGATGTGGTCTGGCCAGCGGCATGTTCGGCGTCTGCGGCTATCTGGCGCCCGCTGAGGTATTCTTGAAGTTTGAGGCGCGCTTTGAGAAGATTGCTGCGCGAGGTGCTTTCAGTGATTTGTAGCGCTTCAGCGATTTCTTTGTGCGAATAGCCCTCCACCACGTAGAGGTTGAACACGGCTCGATACACCGGCGATAGGCGTTGTATGGCGTCTAAAATCTCTTGCTCGCTCAGACGGCTGAGGGCATCGGGCTCTCCAGCGGAAAAGGTCTGAGCCTCTTCTAAGTCTTCCGTCCGGCGGCGGGCGTTGCGCCGATGGTAATCAATGCAGGTGTTAATAACGATCGTGCGCATCCATCCGCCCAGCGAGGTTTCTGGTTGATAGCGATGGATGTTTTGAAAAATCTTGATAAAACTTTCGTGCAGCAAATCTAAAGCCTCATCGCGCGAGCTGGCGTAGCGCAGGCAAATGCCCATCATCTTGCCGTAGTGTTGTTCGTACAACGCCTGCTGCGCCCACCGCTCCTGCCGAGCGAGGGCAGCCAGGAAGTCTCCTTCGGAAAAGTCCAAAGCCCAGGCGATGTTCATGGAATGCGCACGTTTGCGTGTGACGCCGTCAAAGGAACGAAGAAGCAGGCAAATGCGCTGCTTAGCCTCTCAAAATGTCTTTCATAGGCCGATGCGTTGCGCGGCGCATAAGCAACACAGGCGCCCGCCCTTTGAAGAGCGGACGCCTGCTTAGTTTTTCCATCTAAAGGCGTTTGCGCTCAGACGGCAAAACTCTCTCCACACCCGCAAGTGCGTGTAGCGTTGGGATTGTTAAAATGGAAGCCCTTGCCGTTGAGGCCGCCAGAAAACTCCAACGTTGTATTGAAGAGGTAAAGGAAGCTCTTCAAATCGGTAACCACCTTGACGCCGTTATCTTCAAAAACCTGGTCGTTGGGTTTGAGCTCGTTGTCGAAATCGAGCTTGTATGACAAACCCGAGCAGCCGCCTGAGACGACGCTTACACGAAGGAAATAGTCATCGCTCACGCCGCCTGCGGCGCGTATTTCGGCAATCTTAGACTTGGCGCTATCGGCTACAAAAATCATAATCAAGCAGTTACGGCTTGTTCAGCGGCTTGGCTGGGTGCTTCTAAAAGGCCATTTTTGCGCTTGTAGTCTTCAATCGCGGCCTTAATGGCGTCTTCAGCCAGCACAGAACAGTGGATCTTAACGGGCGGCAGGGCCAGCTCTTCCACAATATCCATGTTGTCAATCTTGAGGGCCTCTTCGATGGTTTTGCCCTTGAGCCATTCGGTAGCCAGCGACGAGGAAGCGATAGCCGAGCCGCAACCAAAGGTTTTGAACTTAGCGTCGCGGATGACGCCCGTCTCTTCGTCCACTTCGATTTGCAGGCGCATCACGTCACCGCATTCAGGGGCGCCGACTAAGCCAGTACCCACATTTTTCTTTGATTTATCCAGCACGCCAACGTTGCGTGGGTTTTGAAAGTGGTCGAGAACTTTGCTGCTGTATGCCATAGGACAGGGTATTTTTGAAAGACAGGATGTTGTTTAAAGTACAATGTCAGGATTTTTTCTTTTTGATGAGACTATACCAAAGGCCTCGAACGAAATAGACGATCCGATACAGGAGCGCAGAGATAGGATCGGGCGGGCTTTGAATAGGCATAGTGCTCGGGTTTTACTTTAATGTGCGGCCCATTCGATTTTGCTGAGGTCAACACCTTCTTTATACATCTCCCAGATGGGGCTGATTTCGCGCATATGGTTGACGCCTTTGGTAACGGCCTCAATGGCGAAATCTATGTCTTCCTCGGTAGTAAAGCGCCCCAGTGAGAATCGGATAGATGAGTGGGCTAAGTCGTCGCCTAAACCCATAGCTACCAAGACATAGGAAGGTTCCAGTGAGGCCGACGTGCATGCCGAACCGGAAGAGACGGCGATGTTTTGGTTAAAAGTCATCATCAGCCCTTCGCCTTCGACGTGCTTGAAGGATATGTTCGTTACGTGCGGCATGCGGTGTTCACGAGAACCATTGACCTGGGTCTCTTCCAACTGCAGGAGGGCGCTTTCCAAGCGGTCGCGCATGCGGCGCAGGCGCTCAGACTCTTCGGCCATGCTCTGACGGGCGATTTCAGCGGCTTTACCAAAGCCCACAATGCCGGGCACGTTGAGCGTGCCGGAGCGCATGCCGCGTTCATGACCGCCGCCGTCCATTTGGGCAGTTACTTTGACACGCGGATTCTTGCGGCTCACATACAGCGCGCCTACGCCCTTTGGACCGTACATTTTATGCGCCGTAAATGACATCAGGTGAATGCCCACTTCGCGAGGGAAAGTGGGAATTTTGCCCACCGCTTGCGTGGCATCGCTATGGAAAAGCACGCCGTGTTTTTCGCAAATAGCTGCTATCTCGCGCATGGGCTGAATGACGCCCGTTTCGTTGTTGGCCCACATCACGCTCACCAAAATGGTGGTCGGGCGAATGGCGGCTTCCAGGTCGGCTAAGTTGATCAGACCTTCGGAGTTGACCTTCAAGTAAGTAACCTCAGCACCCATTTTCTCCAAATGGCGGCAGGTATCCAAAATGGCCTTGTGCTCCGTCTCCACCGTGATGATGTGGTTGCCTTTGCGCGCATACATCTCGAAGACGCCCTTGAGGGCCAAGTTATTGCTCTCCGTGGCGCCCGACGTGAAAATAATCTCCTTGTCCTCGGCGCCAATCAGCTGAGCAATCTGCTCGCGGGCATAGTCCACCGCTTCCTCTGCTTCCCACCCAAAAGGATGGCTGCGGCTAGCTGCATTACCCGGATGCTCAAAAAAATAAGGAAGCATTGCCTCCACCACCCGCGGGTCGCAAGGCGTGGTTGCATTGTTGTCTAAATAGATCATTCTACGCTTGTCCATAGTTGAAAAATGCTCCGTGAATTTAGATTGATTCTACTTCGCCTTTTCAGGCAGCAAAAGTAACAAGAGCGGCGATAAATTTGTTTAGAAAAAATCTGCTCAAAGGCGATGATTTTTTCTTCGCTACCTAAATGTGTGAGCGTCTCGGCCATGTATGCGTCTTTTTATGCCCCGCAGTTATGTGAGCGCTGAGGCTATCTTTGCCCGGCCAAAAAGGGCGCTTGGATATTCATTAGACTTGAGAAATAGATGCGCAAAATCCTCATTTTATGCTGTTTATGTCTTTTGACCCTCGCTACCTGGTCTCAAGACATCCATTGGACGCCGGCAGGCGATAGTTATTGGGAGTATGAGGCAAAGCCAGGGCAGATTATCAAGGTTACGCTGCCCGACAGAAAAAAGGAGGTGGTCGTCTCGCCACAACAGCTGACACAGCCGGGCGCTCTGGCGCCCATGCCGGTACGCGATTTCTTTTTTTCGGAAGACGGTAATCGAGTGCTTTTATACACCAACACTCGGCGCGTATGGCGATACGATACGCGCGGCGATTACTGGGTTTTAGATCTAAAAAAGGGCGAATTGCGTCAGCTTGGCAAAGAGCGCCCGACCTCTTCGCTCATGTTTGCCAAGTTTTCGCCCGACGGGCAAAAAGTCGCTTACGTGAGCGAACGCAATCTGTACGTAGAAGACCTAAACACAGGGAAAGTAACTCAGCTGACGCAAACCGACGCGCGCGGCAAACTCATCAACGGCACTTTTGATTGGGTCTACGAAGAAGAATTCGACTGCCGCGACGGCTTCCGCTGGAGCCCCGACAGCCGCCAGATTGCCTACTGGCAAATTGACGCCAATCGAGTGCGCGACTTTTACATGATCAACAACCTCGACTCCGTCTACTCCATCATCGTGCCCGTGGAATACCCCAAAGTGGGCGAACCGCCTTCGCCGTACCGCATCGGCGTGGTGGAAGTGGCTACGGCTCAAACGCGCTGGATGGACCTGCCCGGCGACCCGGCCAATACCTACCTGCCGCGAATGGAATGGGCCGCCAATTCTTCGGAATTGCTCCTGCAACAACTCAACCGAAAGCAAAATGTCAGCCAACTGCTGCTCTGCTCCGTTGCCACCGGCAAAGTGCAGGTCATCTACACCGAAACCGACGATACCTGGATAGACCTGAAAGCCGACGGCGAAAAAGGCTACTGGGACTGGCTCGAAGGTGGCCGTTCCTTTCTGTGGCTCTCGGAAAAAGACGGCTGGCGACACGCTTACCGCATCTCCCGCAACGGCAAATCGGAAACGCTGCTGACGCCCGGCGACTACGATGTAATCCGCATTGCGCGCATAGACGAAAAAAGCGGATACCTGTATTTTACAGCTTCCCCCACTAACGCCACACAGGAGTACCTCTTTCGCATCCGTATGGACGGCAAAAGCCGCCCCGAACGCATCTCGCCTCAAGGGCAAGCCGGCACGCATGCCTACGCTATTTCACCCAATGCGCGCTATGCCTTGCATTCCTTCTCCAATCACTACACGCCGCGCGCCGAAGAGTGGATTACGCTACCCGACCACAAGCCACTTGACCCAAAGGAGGCTATTCCATTAGAAATACAGCCGCCAGCCGATAAAAAGATCGAGTTTTTTCAGGTAACCACCGCAGACGGCGTTACCATGGACGGTTGGATGGTAAAACCCGCCGACTTCGACTCCACCAAGCGCTACCCAATCGTCTTCTATGTTTACACCGAACCAGCAGGCGCCACCGTCCGCGACCGCTTTGGCATCGGGCGCAACCGCCTCTATGTGGGCGACATGAGCAAAGACGGCTACATCTATGCCTCGCTCGACGGACGCGGCACCCCCGCCCCCAAAGGGCGCGCCTGGCGAAAGGCTATCTATCGCAAGATCGGCATCATCAACATCCGAGACCAGGCTATGGGCGCCCAGGCTATGTTTCAACGCTGGCGCTGGATTGACACCTCGCGCGTGGCTGTCCATGGCTGGAGCGGCGGAGGCGCCGCTACCCTTAACTTGCTGTTCCAATACCCCGACATCTACCATACCGGCATCGCTATCGCCGCCATTACCCATCAGCTTACCTACGACAACATCTACCAGGAACGCTACATGGGCCTGCCCCAAGAAAATCGCGAGGACTTTCTGGCCGGCTCGCCCGTAACACACGCCAAAAACTTACGCGGCAACTTGCTGTATATCCACGGTACCGCCGACGACAACGTACACTACCAGAACGCCGAAATCCTTATTAACGAACTTATTAAATACAATAAGCAATTCCAGTTCATGGCCTATCCCAACCGCTCGCACAGCATCTCGGAGGGCGAGGGAACGGGGCAGCATTTGGCTACTTTATTCACTAACTTCTTGAAAACGCACTGCCCGCCGGGAGGGCGTTAGGGCGGTTTTTTTATGGAAAAGCGTATGCAAAAATTTTTTAAATAAACATTTTGGCCAAACAAGTTTGGCCGTTACTTGGCCGAACAAGTTCGGCAGTTGCTCAGCCAAACAAGTTTGGCTGCTACTTGGTAGAACAAGTTCGGCGGTTACTCAGTCAAACAAGTTTGTGGTTACGTTAGAATATGCGAAAGACAAACATCCTTCTGATGCTGCTGACCCTGTTGGGCGCGTTGCCGTTGATGGCGCAAAAGAAAAAGAAGCTGGCTGCCGATTTTTCGTTCCCGGAAAAACTGTCGGCGCCGGCAAAAGTCTCCTTTACCAACCAGTCCTCGGGTGCGGAGGCGTACCAATGGGATTTTGGCGACGGCGCTACGTCGAGCGAGGCCAACCCGACACACGTGTACAAGCATTCGGGTAATTACAAAGTCAAACTCACTGCCCTGCGGGGCAAAAAAAGCAAGAGCGTGGAAAAAGTTGTCCAAGTCAAGGCGCCGGAGCGTTGCCTTGTCGAAATCGAAACGGAATACGGCACGATGCTGGCTGAATTGTTTGCCAGCACGCCCAAGCACCGCGACAACTTCTTGAAACTGGCCGAAGAAGGCTTTTACGACGGGCTGCTGTTCCACCGCGTCATTCGCGGCTTCATGATTCAGGGAGGCGATCCGCAGTCGCGCAATGCTGCGCCGGGCCAGATGCTGGGCATAGGGGGGCCGGGCTATCAAATACCCGCTGAATTTGTGGACTCGCTCGTTCACCTCAAGGGCGCTATTGCTGCGGCGCGCACCAACAACCCCAAGAAAGAGTCCAGCGGCTCACAGTTCTACATCGTACAGGGCGCGCCAGTAGAAGAGGGGCAGTTAAGTCAAATAGAAATGATGCGCGGCTTCCGCTACACGCCTGAACAGCGCGAGGCTTACCGCAAACTTGGCGGCACGCCGCACTTAGACCGCGAGTACACGGTGTTTGGCCGCGTCATCGAAGGGCTGGAGGTCATTGACAAAATCGCTGCCGTTGAGACTGGCCAGGCCGACCGCCCGAAGAAGGACGTTTGGATGAAGGTGAGGGTAATCAAATAAAGCCCTAACTTTCGGCTCCCATTGTCTGCACTTCTTTTTCTGCCATGACCATGCTGGAGCCGCGTTGGCGCTTGATAGAAACCGACGAAGCCGTCGTCGAGCGGCTGCGCGAGAAGCTGGGCATCCACCCGGCGCTGTGCCGCATACTGGCGCAGCGCGGCGTGCACACGTTAGAAGCGGCGAAGCGGTTCTTTCGGCCATCGTTGGCGCATCTGCATTCGCCCTTCGAGATGCAGGACATGGATCGGGCCGTTGCCCGTTTGAGCCGGGCCATCGAGCGGGGTGAGCGCGTTTTGCTGTACGGCGACTACGACGTGGACGGCACGACGGGCGTGGCGCTGCTGTATGCCTTCCTGTCGCGCTTTCATGCGCATCTGGATTACTACCTGCCCGACCGCGAGCGCGAGGGGTATGGCGTCAGTCTGGAGGGCATCGAATACGCGCGCCAGACCGGAGCGTCGCTGCTCATCGCCATTGACTGCGGCATTCAGGCGCACTATGCGGTGGCCTTAGCCAGCGGCTATGGCATAGACGTTATCGTGTGCGACCACCACCTGCCGGACGGTGAAGGGCCGCCGGCGCATGCCGTGCTCAATCCGCAGCGGCCCGATTGCGCCTATCCCAACAAGCACCTCAGCGGCTGCGGCATCGCGTTCAAATTGGCGCAAGGCCTGGCGCTGGCCCAGGGAATGCCCGCAGAGGAGTTGGAAGACCTGCTCGACTTTGTGGCGCTCAGCACGTGCTGCGACCTCGTGCCTTTGGTGGGCGAAAACCGCGTGCTGACGCATTTCGGCATCGGCCACCTCGAGCGCCAGCCGCGCACGGGCGTCTGGGCATTGATGCAAAAAAGCAATTGCGCTCCGCCCTTGAAGGTGCGCGACATCGTGTTTGGCCTCGGGCCGCTGCTCAACGCCGCCGGCCGCATGGGCGACGCCCGCGATGCCGTGCGCGTATTGCTGGCCCAGGAGCGCCGCAGCGCTATGGAGCAGGCCGCTCAGTTGGTGATTAAAAATCGCAAGCGCCAGCAAATCGAGCGCGCCGCCACCTCCGTCGCTGTGAAAGCGCTGACTCAGCAGGAGGGCTTCAAACGCCAGAAAAGCATTGCACTTTTCGACCCCAGCATTCCCAGAGGCATCATAGGCATTGTAGCCAGCCGCTTGGTGGAGCGCTTCCACCGCCCAACGGTCGTGCTCACACAGAGCGGCGAGATGGCCATCGGCTCGGGGCGCTCAGTGCCGGGCTTCGACCTGCATGCGGCGCTCAAAGAGTGCGGGCATTTGTTCACCTCTTTTGGCGGCCATGCGTTTGCCGCTGGTGTACAACTGCCCGCAGAACGCATTCCGCTTTTTGTTGAACGCTTTGAGGAAGTCGTCCGCGAGCGCCTGCCTCAATCTGCTGAACAACCCGAGATTGCCCTATGCAGCGAGTTGGAACTGGCGGATATCACGCCGGCATTCTGGCGCATATTGCGGCAGTTTGCCCCCTTCGGCCCCGGCAACATGACGCCCATCTTCTTAGCCAGAAATGTGCGCGACACCGGACAAAGCCGCTGTCTGCACGCCGGGCACGTGCAACTATCGGTGCGACAGGGCGATGGCCCCGTTTTTACCGGCATCGGTTTTGACTTAGCCGAACGCTTCAAAGAATTGCAGCATCGTCCTTTCGACCTGGCCTTTAGCCTGCAAGAAGATACGTTTCAAGGCGTTACAACGCTGAGGCTGAGGGCGCGTGCTTTCCGACCCGCTTGATGCGGCGCGCTGGCAACGTTCTTAATTGAAAGATAACAGGCCGGGGAATATGCTATCCATACCTTTGTCGGCTACGAAAACAAAGCCATGGGTTTATTACACACGCTGAATGAGCGCATCTTCCGCCAGATACACGGCCAAAATTTGGTCTATAACACCTGCTGGGAGGATCCGCGCTGCGACCGCCAATTGCTCCAATTAAACGCCCACAGTCGCATCGTCATGCTGACGAGTGCCGGCTGCAATGCGCTGGACTACCTGCTCGACGACGTGGCCAGCATCTCCTGCGTGGACGTCAATCCGCGCCAAAATGCGCTGCTGCAATTCAAAATAGCCCTTTTTCAGGGGAGCGATCGCGAGACGCTGTTTCGGTTCTTTGGCCAAGGCTGCGCGTTTGATGCGCGCGAAGTGTTCTACGATTGCGTGCTGCCGCGCCTGCCCGATGCGTTTGCGCGCCAGTGGTGGGAGCGTTTCATCCATGCGTTCTCGGGGCGCGGGCTGCGGCGTTCGTTCTACTGGTACGGCAGCAGCGGCATGGCGGCCTGGTTAGTGCAGCAGTGGTTGCGCGCTCACCCGTCGGCCTGGGCTGCGGCCAGAAACCTTTTCGCCGCGCAAACCTTAGAAGAGCAGGCACGCCATTACGACCAGCTCGAACCGAAATTCTTCAGCCCTCTGCTCACCTGGGCGTTGCGCCAGCACGTCTTCCAGAGCATGCTGGGCGTGCCCGAAAGCCAGCAGGCGCTGGCAGCAGCTACTTATCCTAATGGCCTGGCGGGCTACTTCACCGAATGCCTGCGCCGGGTACTGCGCGACCTCCCGCTTCAGGACAACTACTTCTGGAAGCTGTATTTCTATGGCCACTACACAGCGGACTGTTGCCCCAACTACCTGCGTCCAGAGTACTTCGACGACCTTCGCAAGCGCAGCTCGCGCGTGAGCACGCATACGACTACGCTGAGCGAGTTCTTGCGTCAGCAGCCTGGCCAGTACACGCACTTTGTGCTGCTCGACCACCAGGACTGGATGGCCAAAGCGCCCGCCTTGCACCCGGCCTTAGAGGAAGAATGGCGCCTCATCATAGAAAACGCCGCACCAGGAGCGCGCGTGCTGATGCGTTCGGCTGCCCGTGAACTGGACTTCCTGCCCTCTTTTGTGCGCGAAAAAGTTGTTTTTGATATTCAATCTGCCGAACAGGCCCAGGCGAAAGACCGCGTAGGTACCTATGCCAGCACGTGGATCGGCCAAATCTCGAAATGAATGAACGCTGCAGAACAACAAGCCGCTGCCCAGCCTCAAACCATGCAGCGCTACTACCGCTGGCATGCGCGCATCTACGACGTTACGCGCTGGGCTTTCCTCTTCGGCCGCCGACGCCTGCTGCGCCTGCTGCCGCAAAAACCCGCCCTCCGCTTAGCCGAAATCGGCTGTGGCACCGGCTTCAACCTCAAACGCTTAGCCCGGCAACACGCCGACTGGCAACTCACCGGCGTGGACGTATCGCGGCATATGCTCGACCGCGCCTTTCGGGCGCTCAAACCGTATTCCCAAAGAGTCTTCCTGTTGGAAAAGAGCTATGGGAAAGGCCAGTTCCGATTGAAAGAGTCCACCGACATCGTGCTGTTTTCTTACTCGCTGACGATGTTCAACCCCGGCTTTGAGGGCGCTATCGAACAGGCCTACGACGACCTGCGACCCGGCGGCTGTATCGCGGTGGTGGACTTCCACGACACGCCTTTCGGCTGGTTTCGCCGTTGGATGGGCCTCAACCACGTCCGCATGGAAGGCCAACTGCTGCCTGTGCTGGAGCGCCACTTCGAACCCAAAACCTGCGAAGTGCGCCGCGCATTTGGCGGTCTGTGGCGCTATTTAGTATTCGTAGGCGTGAAGCCCCGCTCTTCGGTGGATGGGTAGAACAGGCCGGCAAAAGCTCGACTCGGCCCCTGGAGTCGGCGCCCTATCTTCCGCGTCTGCCGTCAAAAACCCAGCGCCACTCTGCCGGCAAAAGGCCCAGCGCGCACGACGTACACCCCTTTGGGCAAATGACCGGCATTGACCACCGCTGCCGCCGCCTCGAGCTTTTGTTCCACGAATACCCGTCCGCTCAAATCTGTGATGACGATCAAAAGCGGAAAATCGAGGTCAGTATTTTCAGGAAAAACCAACCGAAATAAGCCATTCGGAGCAGGGTTTGGAAAAATGGAAAGTTGCCCTAAAGCACTTGCATTGCCCACTTCTACAGACGATACCGGATTAGCCTCTATAGCGCCAATAGAAGGCGGATTGGCAAACAGTCGTTTCAGAAAATCCTGCTTCGGGTCGCTCAGCGGCAGTCCTCGACCTGCGGCAGGGCTGGAAGGTGGTATGGTAAAATGCTCATTGCCAGGGTCTTGAAGCAGTGGATTCTGATTCAAAATCCGGTTAGGCTCAGCCACGGGCGTGTTTGGGCCGGCCCAATTCGGGTTATCGGCGTGAAACCACAGGTTATTGGAGAAGGTAAAGGTCTGTGGCGCCGTATTGGGGCCGATGTTGATGGCCGTAGGGTTGGCATTGGACATCACAACGATGTTGTTGCGAAACGAATTGGCGCCGCACGGCAGAAACCGATTGGTGTCCACGGTTTCTTGCAAAATCCGGATGGCCCATCGTTCGGGACGGTAAAGTGTATTGTGGGCGACGTCCACTTCAACAGCGCCGACGTAAGCCACGGGGGCTTGAGAGCCTATGAAAATGTTAGAAAACACCTGCACGCGAGCCGCCTCGAAGCGCGCCGTATCTGGCCGGAAAAACGCGAGACCCGTGCTCCCGCCGATGTTCAGCGAGCGCTGGCCACAGTTTTTAAAAAAATTGCGCTCAATGCGCACCCGCTCGCTGCCGCCCTTGCACTGTATGGCGTTGGAACCCATATTTTCGAATCGGTTGCCCACAATCTTACCGAAATGACAGCCCACCATGTCAATGCCGCTGCCGCCAGCAGCGCCGTTTTGGAACAGGCAATCGAGCACCTCGAAATGGTCTACCCCAGAGAGCTTCAGCAAATCGTTATTTCCACTGGCCGCCATATCCCGGAAAATGCACCGCTCGAAAATCAGATGATGGGCTGGCGTGGCGTATGTGCCGCCGTCGTCCACATTCAGGCCATTGCCCGTTTGCTGCTGGAAGATTAGCCCGGCAATGTGTACATAGGCCGGGTCTGTGAACTGGATAGCGTTCGTGCCGCCCTGGAAAATGACCGTTGCTCCAGGGGCATTTCTGATGGTAATCCACTGGTTAGGAGTGCCTTTCAAGTTGGAGATAAACAATCCTCCCGAATACGTCGCCGCGTGCAACAACAGCGTATCGCCTGGTTGGGCTACGGCGGCAGCGGCAGCCAGGTTCGGATACGGCTTTCCAGGGCCAATGTGCAGCGTCGCTGCGGACAGATAACTGCAACCCAGTAGAGATAGAACGAGAATGGAAAATACTCTCATAAGCACCGGCAAAGTTTAGCCGAAAGACGCCGTAGCGGCCTGGCTCGCTGCCAGATGGCTGGATTTGTGGGAAAAGGAGTACGAGCCCTGATTGCTAAGAGCCAACTCTCGGGGAGGCTCCGGACGCCGTCTTCCGTTTTTTGCTGCTAGCCTTCAGCCACTGCGAGCGCGCTACATGCTTTTGAAAAAAGCACCGGGCGACTGCGGCACAGCTACCTGGCTATTCTGGGATAACACTCATTTGCCTTCTCTTTTTTTACAAATCCGGAATGCCATGTCGGATTTGTAAAAAGCAGGCTATTTTTGCCGCATGATACCGCGGTTACTTTCCGATAAGATTCGCCAATTGGCGGTAAAGATGCCGGTTGTTAGCATAACCGGCCCGCGTCAATCGGGCAAGACGATGCTGGCTCAGCAACTTTTTCCGCATTACCGGTATATCAATCTGGAGCACTTAGAACAGCGGGCGTTTGCGCAAAACGACCCGGCGGGTTTCATTCGCTCTTGTTCCGGCGGGGTGGTGATTGACGAGGCACAGTACGCGCCAGACTTATTTTCTTACATTCAGGTGCGGGTAGATGAGACCCGGCGCAATGGCGAGTTTGTGCTAACGGGTTCACAAAATTTCCAGCTCATCGCCCGCATCGGGCAAAGCCTTGCGGGTCGGGTAGCCAACGTCTATCTGTTGCCGTTCTCGACGGAAGAGCTGCGGCAGGCAGGTTTGCTTCCTGACGATTATGAGACGCTGATGGTGCGCGGGGGCTATCCGCGCATTTACGACCAGCAGGTAGCGCCGGAGGATTTTTATCCGTCCTATATTGAGAATTACATCGAGCGCGATGTGCGCCAGTTGGTTCAGGTGGCCGACCTGAGCAGGTTTCAACTGTTCGTTCGGTTGTGTGCTGCCCGCATTGGGCAGTTGTTTAACCAAAGCGCCATAGCCGTTGAGGTGGGCGTGGACGCCAACACTGTGAAGCGCTGGCTGTCTATTCTGGAGACCAGCTTTATTGCCTTCCGGCTTCCGCCGTATTTTCGGAACTACAACAAGCGCCTGCTCAAGACTCCGAAACTGTACTTTTACGACACCGGTTTGGTGTGTTCGCTGCTGGGCATCCGCACGCCGGAGCAATTGGACAATCACGTGTTAAAAGGCGCTCTTTTTGAGAACTTTATCCTTGTGGAAGTAATCAAGCAGTTTCACCACCGGGGCATACGCCCGCTGTGCTATTTCTGGCGTGACAACACGGGACACGAGGTTGATTTGCTCATCGAAGACGGGGCACGCCTGTTTGCAGTGGAAATCAAATCAGGCCGTACACTTCACGAAGATTTTTTCAGAAATCTCCTCTTTTTCCATAAAATATCCGGCAATCCGCCCGAGCACGGTTGGGTGATCTACGGCGGCTCGGAGCGGCAGGCCCGTTCGTACGGGAACGTAGCCGGATGGGATCAGATGCCGGTCTGGAGCGAGTGGCGGGAGTAGATGTGGCTCTACCTCTTTCGCTTTTTCGCGCCTGCGGTCGTCGAGCGCGCCGATTGCCCGGAGGGAGTGGTGGAGGAGGCCGGCTTGGCCGGTGGCGCCTCATCTGCCAGCGGTGGCGTGGTCAGCACAGGTCTGCTGCGCTGCCATAGCCACAGGGCCAGAATGAGTAGCAGCAGCAACAGTGCCGAAGCGATGTACGATATCGTCTCACCCAGGTAAAAAGAGCGCGGCTCGAAGCGCATTTCTAAGCGCATATTCTGGCCGGCGGGTAGGCGCATAGCGCGCACTAAGTAGTTAGCCGGGAAGAAGTCGGGCGCGGGTTGACCGTTTAGGAAGCATTTCCAGCCTTTTGCGGGTGGATAGTATATCTCCGAGAAGACGGCCAGCTGATCTGTAGCAGCGGAATACTCGTATTCCATGCGTTCGGGGTGATAGCGCGTCAGGCGTATAGTGGCTGTGCTGTCGAAGGCGGGTGTCCAGCCTTGGATGGGGCCGGCGTATTTCTCCTGGACGACGGCTTCCGTCTTTGGGTTAAGCGTGCGCAGGGCCTGCAGTTCGGCGTCGGCGTCCGGTACGATGTTGTAGCGCTGTACGAACCAGGCGTTGCCGCAGGCTTCGGGCAGGCGCATGACCTGCTTTTCTTGAGTAACCAGATACTTGCCGTTGAGCATGCCCACTAAGTGCAGGCTTTGGTTCAGATTGGCGCTCAGGAACGTATCCACCACTTCCTGGAAGCGCTGCAATTTGGCAGCATGGTAGCCGCTGAGGCTTTTATGGAAGAAAGAGGTGATGGCGTTGCCGGTGATGCCTCCGCGCGACAGGTCGAGCACTCGATAGTGCAGGTCTGGGTCTTTTTTAATTTCTAAGTCGAACGGCTCGGGCTGGGGAGCAAATGCCTCTGCGCCTTTGCTCTGGTATTTGTCCCACGAAAGGGTGCGCGTGGTAACGGGCCAGTGGTCGGCCAGAGCCAATACAACGAGCGCTATGGCGGTGAGCGCCGCTTTGAGCGTGCCGCGCAGGTAGAGCCAGATGAGTGCGGCAGCAATGGCTATAAAGGCAAACGATCGCAAGACATCGGAGCGCAACAGGTCGGCCCGGTCCTGCTTGAGCAGGCTGAGCAGTTCGGGCGGAAGGTTGCTGTCGTAGGGGCCGCTTTCCGAATGCAACACAAAAGCGGCCAGCAGAAGGGCGCCTGCGATGCCGCCCGACCATTGCAGCGCTTTCATTTTCTGCGCTTTAGAAATGCCGGCGCTCAACAGCTGCTGCACGCCCAGCGCTGCCAGTGCTGCAAAGCACAGTTGGGCAATACCTAAGGCCATCGAAACGGCTCGGAATTTTTTGAACATCGGCAGGTAATCGTACCACACGAAGTTCAAGAAAAAATGCTTGCCCCAGGCCAGCGAAAGCATGAATAGCCCGCTGCCCAGCAGCCAGTACTTAAGCGCGCCCGGAACGAGAAAAGCCCCGAGAATGCACAGGAACATCACCACAGCGCCGAAGTAGATGGCCGTGCCTACAAACGGCTGCTCGCCGGTGTAGAACAGCCCGCTGATCTGGCTGCGATACTGCGGATCTACGTTAGCGTACAAGCGCGTGTGGCGATACGACTCGCCCGCGCCACCGCCGGCAAAGCGCGGCACCAGCAGTGTCATACTCTCTGTAATGCCGTAGCTCCAGCCGAAAAGATAGTCGGTGTCTAAGCCATCGCCCTTGCTCTTCTTGGCGCTCAGCTCCGAGCGTCCGCGGATCGTCTCCTGGCTGTATTCGTAAGTGGGCCACAGGCGCGACGTATTAGCCGCAAAACCTAACGCAATAGCAATACTACACGCCACTACAGCCCGGCCCCACTGCGTCCAGTTTTTTTGCCAGAGGGCTTCTATGCCCTTAGCCAGCACGAAAAAGCCGAAGAGCATAAGGGTGTAGTAGGTAATTTGCACGTGGTTGATATAGACCTGCATGGCTGTGAATAGCGCCAGCACGCCCGCGCCCAGCAGCCAGTAGCGTCCAAAGGCCAGCGCCGTGCCGGTCAACATGCCCGGCGCTAAAGCCAGAGCAATCATTTTCGTCGTATGCCCTGCCTCAATAATGTCGGCGTTGTAGGTCGTAATGCCGTAACCAACGGCGCCCAGCAGCCCCACACGCCAATCCACTCCCAGCACGACCAGGAAAAGGTACATAGTTAGCATGGCCAGCAGCACTTGTGGCCA
The DNA here is from genome assembly GCA_025056735.1 of Saprospiraceae bacterium. GTDB lineage: Bacteria > Bacteroidota > Bacteroidia > Chitinophagales > Saprospiraceae > M3007. The sequence continues at coordinate 48,615 of JANWVR010000035.1, read as the reverse complement.
TATTTTTGTCATGATATCCGTCCCGAAAAGCAAGACCTGGAACACCGGCCCTGTCAGGTTGCCTTTGGCTCCGCTGTAAATCTGGTACGACGGCATGCCGCCAAAGGCGCTGTTCGTCCACAGCGGCACCTTTCCTTCCGAGTCCTGGTAGGCTTTTATTTCGGCCTGCATACCGCGGGCTTTCTGGTTATCCGGCTGAGGCAGCGACTTGCCCTGAAAAGCATTCGGCAGGAAATAAATCAGAGATAACACCGCCAGCAAAACGGCGGCTAAAGCGTGAAAGCGTAGCGCTTGTTTCATAGAAAAGAGAAGGGTGGTTCAGCCGACAGGATTTTTCGCGCAAAGCGCCCTATCGCACGCGGCGAAGGTAAGGAATTGCCGCGAACCAGTGGGTTCAGGCATTTTGGGCCGCAAGTTACAGCCGCCTGAAGCAGCTCTCAGGGGAGGTTGCACCGGTTGGTCTTTCTATAAGGTAGCGCATTCAGAGGAAAAAATGCCACAGATTAAATGCGCCTATCTCGAGCACCGCGTCTCACTTGCCGTTTTTACCGTGTTCTTCAGCTAATTTTTGTCGAAGCGCGCACACCGTTTCTTCGTCAAGCCCGGTAATCGAGCAGACATCAGCATCAGACATATCCGGAAATCGGCGCAGCAGGTTCATGACCGTTTCTCGAGCGAGGTCTTGCCGACCTTTTTCGATGCCTTTTTCGAAGCCTTCTTCGATGCCTACCTGCCTTATTCTTTCCATGAGCTCGGATTTGCGGCGCATCCAATAGTCGTTTTCGAGTATTTCAAAGGCTTCCTGCACGTCTTTAGGAACACCCTCCTGCAACTCTTCTGCAAAATTCCGGTCTTGCATGGCATAAATTTTTTCTAAAAAATAGATCAGCGCCTGGCGCAGCATTTTTTCGTCTTCTTCGTCTAATGCCAGAATAACGGGTAGCCGCTGCGTTAGTTGCTCCAGATTGCGGGCAAATTTAAGCGCAAGCAGCATACTGCGCAAGTGCTTTGACCGCGATAGCGCCTCAATGGTTTCTACGGGTATGGTATTGAGATTCACCAAGACGTAGTCGAAGTTGGGGATGAAGCGGCGGCGCCCTTTGGATAGATGTTTGAAATACTCATAGAACAAGCGGTATTTCCACTCCAACTCGCCGTGATATAGGACGACGAGCACCAGTTGCGTCAGCGGACGCTTGTTTTTTTCGTCATCCTCCCACAGTTGGAGCATGTAGTCCAGCAGTTGAAGGTGAATGGGGGTGCGCGGCGGCGTGCTTTTATGCTCGAAGAGGAAGAGCACTCGGGTATTCCTGTCCTTCTTCAGGCGAGACTCGTAAATGGCATCGCTGAACGAGGTGCCAAAGCGACCGCTGACGTGCTCTGTTGGATGCCTCTTGAGATAAGAAAAGTCCACCCCTTCCAGCGCCCAACGCGGAACGAACTCTCGTAAAAGCTGCCCGACCACGCGAACGTCTCCAAAGAAGATTTTGAAAAGAAGGTCATAAAGTGCGACCATGAAGGAAATATGTTGTAATGGCTGAGTCTCCTTTTTTGCTCTTTTTACGGGCTACAAAACAACACAATTCTGGAAGTTTTTCCTCCATGTCACCCTTTTGAAATTTGGACAAAGGCGGTCTATGGAAGCAATTGCCTTTGGTGCGCCCGGTTTTCTATTGCTGAACTCGTTCGCGCAGAAGCGACCAGAATTTATCGGCGGCGAATGCCTGAGGCTGAAGGCGTCCCATCCTGGGCGCCGAGCAGGCGTCTTTAGCCAGGTACACTTTGCCGCCGAGTTGCCAGACCAGGTCGTCCAATTGGCGGACTAAGGCGGGCAGCGTCCGGGTGCGCGGGAAGTCGAGCGCCAGCGAATAGCCGCGTTCCGGGAAGCTGTGTATAGCCTCTGGTGGCCGGTCGCCATGTCGCTTGACGACGCACAGGAAGGGCGCCTCTCCACTGCGATGCAAAAGCTCTAACGCCCTCCGAAAGCCCGCGACGCATGATGCTTCGGGCAGGCCGAACTGGTATTGCACAAGGCCGCGCCGTCCGTACAGGCGGTTCCAGTTTCGGATGCGATCGAGGGGATAAAAGCATTGCTCCAGGTCAATGCGGTGTTCACCGTTGCGGGCACGAGCAAAATAGAGCTGGTTGTACGCCCAGATAATCGCCGGGTTGAGCAGAAAATGCGGCGCGTAGAACGGCATATTCAGCGCATACCGCTTGGGGAAGGCGAGAGCACTTGGTTGTTCTTCCTCTATGTGTTCGGCCAGCAGCAGGACGCTGCGACCGAGCTGCTTTCCGCGCGCCAGCCCATCCACCCAGGCGACGGCATAGGGCCAGGACCGATGGTTTTCAAAGGCTTCTATCAGGGCCTCTACGCTGGAGACCTTGAGGGTGCGCTGGCGTAAAAACACCGACGAGATGCGCATGAGTTGAAAGCGCGCCGATAGGATGATGCCCGTCCAGCCCATGCCGCCGCAGGTTTGCCAGAAGAGATCGCTGTTTTCCTGGCGCGAGCAACGCAGGATGGAGCCATCGGCGCGCATCAGCTCAAAGTCGAGTAGCCAATTGGAAAAGCAGCCTTTGTGCGGGTGATTTTTGCCATGCACGTCGCAGGCAATGGCGCCGCCTATGGTGATAAAGCGCGTGCCGGGCGTTACGTGAAAGAACCAACCTGCAGGCACAATGACGTCCAACAAATCGGCCAACAGGACGCCAGCCTCGGCCTCAACAATACCTTGCCGGGCATCGAAGCTGCGTATTTGATTGAGACAAAGGGTGCTGAGCACCTGGGGCGCCAGGGCTGCGTCTCCATAACAGCGCCCGTTGCCGCGAGCAATGAGCCGGTCGTGGCGCAGCACCTCGCTGCGCACTTCCTTTACAGAACGGGGGTAGCCAATTTCAGCCTTTATGGTGGGGTAATGGCCCCAGTTGCTCAATTCCCGCCGCTCGCGCCGCATAGCCCGCCGTTTTGCCTGCCGTTGTCAGAGGCGGTTTTTTTCAATCAGTTCAAAGAGTTCGTCGCGGTAGTTTTTGCCAATAGGCAGTTGTTTTGGTTTGCCCTTTTCCATGACCTCCACCACGTTGCCGTCTATGGCGGCAATTTTATCCAACGCCACGATATAGGAACGATGGATGCGCCGGAAGCGGCCTGGGGGTAGCTTCTCCTCGAGGCTCTTCATCGTCTGCAGAGTAACAATGCGCCCCTGCACCTGGCTGATGATGACATAATCCTTAAGGCCTTCGATATACAGGACATCGTCGAAGTTAACCTTGACGAGCTTTTTGTCGGCTTTTACAAAGAAAAACTCGCCCGACTCGAATCTGCGAAGGAGTTGGTTTTCGCGTTCGAGCATCTCGGCCTGCTCTATGGCTTTGTTGACGGCTTTGAGGAAGCGTTCAAAAGAAATGGGTTTGAGCAGGTAATCTAAAGCATTGAGTTCAAAGCCCTGCAGCGCATAATTAGCGTAAGCCGTTGTGAACACCACCATGGGCGGCTTGCTGAGGGTTTTAATGAAATCAATGCCCGTTAGCTGCGGCATTTGGATGTCGAGAAACACCAGGTCAATGTCGTGCTTTTTGAGGGCTTCGTTTGCCTCAAGGGCATTGGCGCAGCGCTGGACGAGGCGCAATTCGGACACCTGGTTGATGTACGTTTCAAGCACGTCTAAGGCTAACGGTTCGTCGTCCACGATAAGAGTGTTCAGCATAGGGCAAACATGGTTGGGGGCGTGAAAGTGTAAACTGTTTTTGGATGCGTCGAAAGCAGGCAGCTAAAGTGCAGACAAAATGGCAACTCACCAAATGCAGGCAGTTTTTTTGGACGAACGCCCGGCCTTACTCCAGTGTCATATGCAAGGTTACGGCGTAGCGGTGGGGTTCATCCTGGATGTCTAAGGCATATTTCCCTGGATATAAGAGGTCTAAGCGTTGGCGGACGTTGGCCAGCCCGATACCACCGCTGGTGCTGGGTGGCGGAGGTGGGTCGGGCTTGCTGTTTTCAATGGAAAACTCCAGCTGTTTGCCCTCTACCTTCAATCGTAAGCGCACATAACCGCCTCCGCGCGTATGGTGGTTGAGACCATGCTTGAAGCTGTTTTCTAAAAAAGGCACAAAAATGAGCGGAGCGATCATCTGGTCGCTGATGAAGCCCTCAGTAACAAACTGAATGTCTGCGCCTTTGGGTTGGCGTAGGCGCTCTAAGTCCAGATAGTTGTGGATGTACTGCACTTCGCGCTCTAATGGTACCTGCCGTTCGTTACAGTCGTAGAGCATGTAGCGCATAATTTCCGACAGCTTAAGCACAATTTCGGGTGCCTTGTCGCTCTTTTTGAGCGTCAAAGCGTACAAGTTATTCAGGGTATTAAACAAAAAATGCGGATTGATCTGGCTTTTCAAGAAACGCAGCTCTGACTGGATGGTTTGGGTCTGGAGGATTTGTTTTTCTTGCTGATAGCGCCACCAGTCGGTGATGACGCGCAGCACGGTGGAGGTGAGCGTAACCAGCACACTGCCGGCATACAGGTTCAGCTGGGCGTCTACCAACGCTTGCTGCCATTCAGGCTGGCCCGAAAACTTAAGATACAGCACAAAGACGCGAATAGGTGTAACGATCGCGCAGGCAGCAAGCACCAGCAATAGATAGAGCAGGGCATGCCGAGCCAGGTAGCGCGGAATCAGGTACAGCAAATTGAAGTACACCAATACCGCAAAAAAGATAAGGCTGATGAACACATTGCCCAGCACAAACCGCCAGTCAAGCCCTGGGGCATAGTCTGTCCAAAACAAAAGGGCCAGAAGTGCCAACCAGAATAGCCCGTGATACACAGGCCGATAAGTCAGCCAGGCATACAGGCGTTCGAGAATGCGTTGGGCTTTCACAGCGTGTAGCTATGCCAAAGGTTGTTCTTGTGAATACAAAAGAACATACTCTTGTTCAGGTCGGTTTTCGCTTTCGATGAAACGGCACATTATACAGATGAAATGGACGGTGCTGACGTCTTCTATGGTCGGCGGTTCGTTTTATTAAAAAAGCAGCGGCGCCGATGTTTTGCTCAACAACATCGGCGCCGCTCTCCCAAAAGCGAGCGTCGAAATCAGCTGCGTTGAGGCAGCCAGTAAAGCACAACGCGGCTGTTGGGTTTGAAATACTCGCGTGCCACTCGCTGGATGTCCTGGCGCGTTACTTTGCGATAGCGCTCAATTTCGGTGTTGATCAGGTTAGCGTCGCCAAAATACATCTTGTAGTTGGCCAGGCTTTCGGCAATGCCTGCCACAGTGTTGTTCGAGGTGATGAAGTCATTTTCAATCTGGTTCAGCACTTTTTGGTACTCGCGCTCGGAAATGAGGTTTTGTTGTACATCCGTGATGATGGCGTTCATCGAGGCCTCTAAGTCGGCGGGGTCTACGCCAATATTGGCGATGGCAAACATGATACTGGCGCCGGGGTCTTCCAGCGAGAGTGGGAATGAGCCGGCAGCCAGCGCCTTTTGTTCTTCATTGACCATGCGTTTCTGCATGCGGCTGCTTTCGCCCTGGCTCAGCAGGGTAGATAGCATCTGCACGGCGTAGTAATCGGGCGTGCCCTGAGCCGGTATGCGATAAGCCAGGATGACTGCCGGCAATTGTACGATATCGAAGAACGTATCGCGCACCTCGCGCGTCAGCGGAGGTTCCACGATTTTGGGCCGATAAATTTCGCCTTTGCCGCGCGGGATGTCGCGGAAATAAACATCAATTAGCTTCTTCGTTTGCTCAATGTCAATGTCGCCAGCAATAGACAGGATGGCGTTGTCAGGGCGGTAAAAGTCCTTGTAGAATTGGACATAGTCCTCCTCCTGGGCGGCGTCTAAGTGCTCCATCGAACCGATAACGGAGCTTTTATACGGATGTACGGTGAACAGCCGCTTCATGGTTTCCTCCAGGAGGCGTCCGTAGGGGCGGTTGTCCATGCGCTGGCGGCGCTCCTCCTTGACGACCTGGCGCTGGGTTTCGATGCCGACTTTCTCCACTTTAGCGTGTAGCATGCGCTCGCTTTCGAGCCACAGGCCCAGGGCGAGCTGGTTGCTGGGCAGTACCTCGTAGTAGTAGGTGCGGTCGTACCAGGTGTTGGCGTTGTTGTATCCGCCCGCACGGCTGATGTAGTCATCGAATTCGCCACGCGCAATGTTTTCAGAGCCTTCAAAAAGTAGGTGCTCGAAGAAGTGCGCAAAACCCGTGCGATCGGGCTTTTCATTCTTCGAACCTACGTGGTACATCACCGATACTGCTACGATGGGCGTTGAATGGTCTTCGTGCAGGATCACATGCAGCCCATTGGGCAGCGTGTACTCGACAAATTTGATGTTTTGGCCAAAGAGGGTAGCGGCCGCGCTCATGGCGAGCAGCAAAATCAGCACTTGTTTTTTCATGACGTTTGAACGTGTTTTTAAGAGAAGCATACAGGCTATGTAAACAAAGACTGGCACAAAAATGCGTCTTTTTGAGCCATCAAACTGAATAAAACAGGGAACGCGGAACATTGACTCAGCTGCATCAGGACGGCTCAGACCTGGCCTCGGCGCTGGGCCGATACGATAAGACCCATAAGGCGGTAAACGTGAGCAGGCCGTTAATAAGAATGGTCAGAAAGCCGACGTCAAACCATGCTTTGAATCCTATCTCGATAAGCCAGGTGACTAAGGGCGCCAACACGCATACCAACACCACCGCGGGTATTGCGATAGGAGCTCGGCCCGGACGCGGCAGCCGTAGCGCCCAGGGGTGCAACTTGCGTCGGGTAAACAGGCCGAAACTATACAACCCCAGCAAAGGCCCGTACGTATAACCTGCAATCTTGAAGATCAGCGTAATGACGGCACCGCTACTGAACGCCTTGAGCAATAGGATGATGATGACAAACGCTACCGAAAAACCCAGATGCACCAAGGTGCGTGCCCGGCGCTGTTGGGAGGCTGTAGCATCCAAATAAACGCGCTTCTCCTCTTCAGTGGCGTATGGATCAGGGTGCTGGCGCTTCTTCTCGAAGTTGAGAAAATCCACGCAAAAAGAGGTGGTTAGAGCGGTCAGCGCGCTGTCCGAACTGGCATAAGTGCTGGCAATAAGCCCCAGCACAAAGAAGACGCCGGCAGCAGTCTCTAAATGACGAAAGGCTATTTTCGGATACAGCTCGTCGGTGCGCTGCGGGATTTCGATGCCTAACGTCGTGGCATACATGTACAACAACGCGCCCAGCGTCAGGAAGGCTAAATTTATGATTACCAAATAGATACAAAAGACAAACATGTTCTTTTGCGCAGCGCGAATGTCTTTGCAGGCTAAGTTTTTCTGCATCAGGTCCTGATCCATCCCCGTCATCACAATAGCAATGAGGGCGCCGCTGACGAACTGTTTGACAAAGTGATTTGGGTCGCCAGCAAAATTGTCCCAGAAAAACATTTGACCATACCGACTGTCGCGCACGGCAGGCCAGATGTCCAATACATCTAAGGACAGCGTCTTGCCCACAGTGATCACCGTCCAGACTACCGCAATCAAGAAAAATGTAGTCATGATGGTGTCCGTCCAGATGATCGTCTTCAGCCCGCCTTTAAAGGTATAGCCGTAAATGAGGGCCAACATGAAGATCACCGTCAGCATGAAAGGCACGCCCAGCGGCTCGAAGACGAAGCTCTGCAGCACCATCGCCGCCAAAAACATGCGCGTGGCCGAACCCAACGTGCGCGAAAGCAGAAAAAAGGCTGCGCCCGTTTTGTAAGACCAATAGCCTAAACGGTGCTCCAGATAAGTATAAATAGAGGTGAGCTGAAGCCGGTAGTACATCGGCATCAGCACGGTGGCGATGAACAAGTACCCCAGCAAATAGCCGAACACCACCTGCATGTAGCCGAACCCGCGGTTGAGGCCGGTCTCTAAGCCTACTGCCCCCGGCACTGAAACAAAGGTAACACCGCTGATGCTGGTGCCAATCATCGCATAAGCGACTACATACCACGGTACCCGGCGGTTGGCCAGGAAAAAACCCTCGTTGCCTACATTGCGACCGGTCAACAAAGCAACTCCGGCTAACATGACAAAGTAGAGCAACAAGATGCTCAACACCAGGCCGGGAGTAAGATGTCCGCCCATTTCGCTTATTTTTTAACAGGACTCGCGCCCTGACGGCGGCAAAGATAGCGGCCATTTTTAGGCCGGCAATAATAGAATGCGCACCGGGAAGGCAACAACGCTTCTGACCAACGACGCCATCACCACCCTACGCGAGACCTGTAAACAGCAGTCGCTATCCATCTTTCCAGGCATTCTCTGTAGAAAGAACTCCATAGAAAGCCATGGTTAATTTTTTTTAAAAAAAAGCCATTTTCGCCAAAAATGACGCCATACCTTTGCGCTGAAAAATGCTATAAAAGCAACTTTTCGCAATTCAAAGGGCTTTCTGGCATGCTTTTCGCTAAAAAAGTCTTTATATTTCTTTTTTTCGCTAAAGTGCCTTTGATGTGATTCTTGCGGATACTCTTCAACACTCATCTAAATTTTACCTATGTCTCACATTCGTTTTAACGCGCTGCAGGCAATAGAGAACCGTATAGACCTGCTGCCGGATGATTTTTCGGAGGCGGAAAACGCCAGCATTGCCTCCTATTTTGGCCAGAACGTTTTCAATGACGACGCCATGCGCCGTTTTCTTCCTGAGAACGCCTACCTGAGTGTCAAGGCTTCCATTCAGAGCGGCCAAAAGCTGAGCCGCGAAATAGCCGACGTGGTGGCCGCGGGCATGAAAGAATGGGCGCAGTCGAAGGGCTGTACGCACTTTGCGCACTGGTTTCAGCCGCTGACGGGCAAGACGGCAGAAAAACACGACTCGTTCTTCACCATGACGCACGACGGGCGCGTCATCGAGGAATTCACCGGCGCGGCGCTGGTGCAGCAAGAACCCGACGGCTCTTCGTTCCCCTCCGGCGGCATGCGCAGTACCTTTGAGGCGCGCGGCTACACCGTGTGGGATCCCTCCAGCCCGGCCTTCATCATGGACGTAGGCGGCGGCAAAACGCTGTGTATACCTACTATATTTGTTACTTATGACGGCCTGGCGCAAGACTACAAACTGCCTTTGCTGCGCTCGCAGACCTTCCTGGATAAAGCCGCCGTGCCAGTATGCCAGTTGTTCAACCCGCAAGTTACCAAGGTAACCGGCACGCTTGGTTGGGAGCAGGAGTACTTTGTTTTGGACGAAGCCCTCTTTAATGCGCGTCCGGACTTGGTGATGACGGGCCGCACACTGCTGGGCCGCCCAGCCACCAAACACCAGCAGCTGGAAGACCACTATTTTGGCTCCATCCCGGAGCGCGTCTATCATTTCATGCGCGACTTAGAGACGGAATGCCACCGCTTGGGCATTCCTGTGCGCACGCGCCACAATGAGGTTGCGCCCGGCCAGTACGAAGTAGCGCCCGTGTTTGAGGAAATCAATGTGGCCGTAGACCACAACCAGCTGCTCATGGATGTCATGGAGCGCGTCGCCCGTCGCCACCGACTGCGCGTGCTGCTCCACGAAAAGCCCTTTGCTGGCATCAACGGTTCGGGCAAACACAACAACTGGAGCCTGGGCACCAACACCGGCGTCAATCTGCTATCGCCCGGCGACTCGCCCAGCCGAAACCTGCGCTTCCTGACTTTCTTCGTCAACACCATCATGGCCGTCTATCGGTATGCCGATATGCTCCGCGCTGCCATCGCCCATGCGGGCAACGATCACCGACTCGGCGCTAATGAGGCCCCACCGGCCATCATCTCCGTCTTCATCGGCGAAGCCATGACGCGGCTGCTCAACCGCATCGCTGACGGCAAAAAAACCGACGATGCCGCCGTCAAACGCGCGCTCGACCTCATCAGCAAACTGCCTAACCTCGAACTCGACAATACCGACCGCAACCGCACCTCGCCCTTCGCCTTCACCGGCAACAAATTCGAGATACGCGCCGTCGGCTCCTCTCAAAACTGCGCTGCTCCCATGACCGTCATGAACACCATGGTCGGTCTGCAACTGCTTGACTTCAAACGCGATGTAGACCGCCTCATGGGCAAAGGCATCGAAAAAGACGAAGCCATCCTCATGACGCTCAAAAAGTACATCCGCAAGATGAAGCCCATTCTTTTCGAGGGCAACAACTATTCCGAAGAGTGGAAACAAGAGGCAGCGCGTCGAGGCCTGTCGAACCACGCCAACACGCCCGAAGCACTGGCGGTCCTGGCCTCACCCGAAGCGGAAGAATTTTACACCCGCTCAGGAGTACTCTCCAAAAAGGAATTAGATGCCTTGCTCAACGTGCAGCTCCATGCTTACTGCACCAAATTGGACATTGAAGCCAAAACACTGACCGAAATGGTGCAGACGCTCGTCGTGCCCGCCGTCGTGCGCTACCAAACCGAACTGGCCCAGAACCTCGTTGCGCTTCAACAGGCGGGCTTAGAAGACTCCGCCGCGCTCCAGCGCGAAACGCTCCAGCAAATCGCCCGTCATCTCAGCGCCATCCGCGATGGCTTGAACGCTTTACACGCCGCTCAGGCCAAAGCCCATGCTGCGGACGACCTACAGACCGAAGCGCGCATCTTCTGCGACGAAGTCAAGGTGCACATGGAACGCATCCGCCATGCTGCCGACGAATTGGAAGGAATCGTAGATGACCAGTACTGGCCGTTAGTGAAATACCGCGAACTGCTTTTCACGCGCTAATGGTTATTGAACTAACCACTGCCAAGCCTCTCGAAGCCGCTGGTTTCGGGAGGCTTTTTTGATTGGACCCTGACCTATCCATTGGATAGTCAAAAGTTAGATAAGTTTTTTGACCTCGTCAGCGAGCGTGTGCGTCTTTTTCCAGATGTTTGCCGTCATGCCTGACGCACCTTCTCCGCAACGCCGCCTGCCTGCTGAATGGGAGCCGCAAAGCGCGGTGCAGCTCACCTTCCCGCATGCCAACTCCGATTGGGCGGATATGCTCGACGAAGTGCTGCCCTGTTTTTCGGCTATTGCCTCCGCCATTGGGCGTTATCAAAACGTATTGGTCGTCTGTCCGGATGCCGCTGCAGTACGTCCATGGCTGCGCGACGTGCCACCGGAGCGGCTTGTGATTGCCGAAATTCCCTCGAACGACACCTGGGCGCGCGACCACGGCGGCATCACGATTTGGGAAGGCGACCGCCCTGTAGTGCTCGATTTCTTCTTCTCGGGTTGGGGCCTCAAGTTTCCAGCAGATTTAGACAATCGCATCACCCGTCACCTGTGGGAGCGCGGCCTCTTGCGTGCCGAACATCGCTACGTCGGCCTCCTGCTCGAAGGCGGTAGTATCGAAAGCGATGGCCAGGGCACGCTCCTGACCACCACCGAGTGCCTGCTATCACCCAACCGACACCCGCATCTCACGCGCGATCAACTCGAGGCACAGCTGCGCGAATGCTTCGGCTTGCAGCGCGTCCTCTGGCTCGAACACGGGCAATTAGCCGGCGATGACACCGACGCCCACATTGATACGCTGGCTCGCTTTTGTTCGCCGGATACCATCGCCCACGTGTACTGCCCCGACCGCCACGACGAACACTTCGAACCGCTCCAGGCCATGGAGCGCCAACTACAACAGTGGACAACCCTCGACGGCCACCCTTACCACCTTGTGCGCTTGCCCTGGCCCAATGCCTGCTATGCTGCCGACGGGCATCGGCTGCCTGCTACTTACGCCAATTTCCTCATCATCAACGGCGCTGTACTTGTTCCAACCTACCGCGTGCCCCAGGACGACGAGGCTATCGCCTGCATCCAGGCCCTCTTCCCAGACCGCGACATTATTGGCATAGACTGCCGCCCCCTCATCGAACAGCACGGCTCACTGCACTGCGTGACCATGCAATACCCAGTGAGCGTGGTCGGCCCACAGAACCCTTGATTTCCTATAGAAAAAACCGGCGCTTTTTGCGCGCGAAAAGGCCTCTTGTACTGGCGATGAGGGAATGCTCTACCTTTGCCGCCTGAAAAAAACAGACAAACCCGACGCTTACCACCACCATGCAAGTTTTCAAATTTGGCGGCGCCAGCCTCAAAGACGCCGCAGGTGTGCGCAATGTCGCCAGCATTTTGCAGCGCCACCGCGATAAGTCGCTCGTTATTGTCGTTTCGGCCATGGGCAAAACGACCAACGCACTGGAGGCCGTCGTAGCCGCCCACTACAAGCAAAACGGCCAGGCACAGGCCCTGCTGGACTCCCTCAAAGAACAGCACTATACCCTCATGCGCGAACTCTTTCCGCATGAGCATGAGGTCTTTGCCGCAGTCAACGATACCTTCGTCGAAGCTGAATGGATGCTCGAAGAACCCCCAGCCGAAAACTACGACTACACCTACGACCAGATCGTATGCGTAGGCGAGCTCGTGTCTTCGCGCATTGTAGCCGCTTATCTCAACCACATCGGCCTGCCTACCCAATGGCTCGACGCCCGCGATGTCATCATCACCGACAACACCTACCGCGAAGGCTGGGTGCTGTGGGACAAAACCAAACCCAACGCCCAGCGCATCATCCCTCCCATGCTGGAAAAAGGCGGCTTTGTACTGACCCAGGGCTTCATTGCTTCCTCCACCGAAAACTTCACTACCACCCTCGGCCGCGAAGGCTCCGACTATTCAGCAGCCATCTTTTCCTTTTGTCTGGATGCCGAAAGCATGACCATCTGGAAAGACGTGCCCGGCGTGCTCAACGCCGACCCGCGCCTGTTCGAGAACACCGTCAAATTAGACCGCCTCTCGTACCGCGAAGCCATTGAAATGACCTACTACGGCGCTCAGGTCATTCACCCAAAAACCATCAAACCCTTGCAAAACAAAAGCATACCGCTTTACGTCAAGTCCTTCCTCGACCCTGAAGCCCCGGGCACCGAAATCAGCAGCGATGTGGACGAAACCTACCCGCCCATCGTCGTCGTTGAAAAAAACCAGACGCTGCTGCACATCATTACAAACGATTACTCCTTCGTCGCCGAGCAGCATATCGCCCGCCTGTTCGCCGAATTATCAGAACTGCGCATCTTCGTCAACGTGATGCAGAACACGGCCATCAGCTTCACCATCTGCGTGCCCAACATCCCTGACCGCATTGAGAAGTTTATCCAGCGTATCGCCGACGAGTTTAATGTCAAACGCCAGGATGGGCTGGAACTCATCACTGTGCGCCACTACAACGAGGAGACCATCGCCAATCTGAAAAAGGGCATGATTGTGCTCTTTGAGGAGCGCCTGCGCAACACGCTGCAGATGGTGGTCAAGAACGTGCCGCCTGTAGAGCGCCGCGAAGTAGAGCTGGCTCGGGCAAAAGGATAGCGCCAAGTCGGTTTGGAAGCGCGCCATGGCGGCGTTTCTGGAATGGACAAGGAGTAGGCTCGTAGCTCTAGCATGAGGCGCCTCTGCGGAAATTAGAAGTTGGCGCTATTGCGCTGCTAAAGCGGCAGCGGCAAAGTCTAAAGCTGTTTTTTTCCGTGAAAAAACACCTTCACACGTTTAGATACGTCATCAGCGAGTCGTACCGCTCGCGCAAGGCATCGGTGTAGTCCGACTCGGTGAAGGAGTATTTGACATAGTACTCAAAGCGTTGGAGCGCTGCTACTACCCGTCCCAGGTCTTGCGTGCTCAACTTAAGCGTAACCTCAACGAGTTCGCTGCCCGGCGGAGAGGTAACAAACGCCGCCAGGATTTTGGCATTTTCTTCCTCGATGATGCGCGACAGCAGCGCCAGCGAGTAATCGCGCCGGTGCATTTCCAGCACCAGCACACTGCCCGGCTCGGTCAGCGAAGCCGTGTAGGCAAAGAAGCGCAGCAGGTCGCTCAACGTAATCAGCCCCAGATACTTGTCATCGTCGTCCACTACGGGTATCACTGTCAGGCGGTTTTCTCCCATCGTGCGCATGACGTCGAACACGTGATCCGTGTGGCGCACAAAGAAGCGGCGCATCAGCGAAAACTCATATTGCCCGATCGGCTCGTATAGCTTGTGGTTGAAGATATCTTCCTCTGACAAAATGCCTACCAAGCGCCCATCTTTCACCACCGGCAAATGGCGCACGTGGTGGTCGTTGAGGGCGTGAAAGGCATCCTTGCCGGTCTGTTCTACCGTCAGCGGTGGAATCTCTTGTGCCACAAGCATTTGGGCGGTCATATCGAGCGTGTATTTTTCTGAAGTGTCGGATGATGCCCGGGAAAGCAGCCCTATTCCAACCAGACATCAGCCTCTAAACAGCGGAGTGCCGCATTTGGATGTAAAGACGCTCCTCTCGCTTTGACGGCACAAATATTGACTTAAAATATTTTCGGTGAGAAAAAAAATGTGGGCATGGCCACACAGAAAGAGTGAGCCAGGCCTTCGCGCGCGTGCTACTCCGCTATTATGCTCAAGAAAGGCTGGCAATTTTATCTGCTTCCTTTATGCTGCTCGAATAAGCGCCACATATTTTGCACGGCAAACTTCCTTTAGCTGACCTTACGCAAGCCAGCTATCGGGCTGTAGCAACATTCTCCGCTATGAAAATAAAACGCTTGAAGACCCCTCAGGCACCTTTAGATAAAATGTAGAACTGACCTCAGTCGCTTCCTTTGGTTATTAACACGCGCTCTACGAAGTGCTGGCGGCTATTCATGCCGTACAACACATATGCCCCTGCTGGTACATCGGGCAGGCGGATTTCCCACAAAACCTTGCCGCTTGCATCGGAGCAAGTTTGCTGCCAGACGACTTGCCCACGCAAGTCGTACAGCGATATCTGCAGCGCTTCAGCAGCGGGCTGGGCCAATTCTACCCAGAAGCGCCCGGTGTTTGGGTTTGGGTAGAGGCGCACCTGGTTTTTTGCCTCAGGCGTGCGCGTGCTGATGATGTCAATTTCTACCGGCTCCGACACCGCCGTGCAGCCATTAGCGTCGCGCACCGTAACGGTGTAAATGCCGTTGGGCAGGTTGGCAAAGACTGGCGAACCCTGGAACGTCAGGCCGTCTAAGCTGTACACGAGCGCGCCTGTGCCGCCCGAGGCAGCAGCCGTCAGCGTATTGAGCTGGGCAGAGACGGTGATGACGAGCACAGGCGGGTCGTTGAGCATTACACTGACAACGAGCGTGTCGCCTAGGGCGTCGCTTAGCGTGAGAGTGTACACACCCGCACTCAGATGCCCGCGCGCGCAGCGGTTGTCGCTCAGCGGCACGCCAGCGCAGGTGAAGGGTGGGACACCGCCGAGGATTTCCACCTCAAAAGCGCCGTCCGATGCGCCAGCACACGACGGTGGAGTGCGCGTCAGAAGAGCGGTCATCGGCACGTAGTTGACCTCGAAAGAGACAGTATCGGTGCAATTATTGACATCGGCCACCACGACGAAGTGCATTCCATTGGATAAGTTGGCAAAGAAATCTTCCAGCGTCCAGTCAGCGCCGTCTATTGAATAGCGATACGGTGGCGTTCCGCCGTTGGCAGAAACGGTTGCCGTAGGGCCAAATACTGCTGCAGTTGCTTCCAATGGCAGCGGAGAGTAGATGAAAAACGTGTCGCTAATCACCTGATTACCGGCGGCATCGCGTACAGTGATGACATGTGCTCCAGCGCCCACAGCGCTCCAGATACTCGCTGCCTGGAATGGCCCGCTATCCAAGGCATAGGCATAGGGCGGGACGCCGCCCGTAGCACTAACGAGCACGCGCACCGTCTGACCAGCGCAGAGAATCTCGCCTTCGATATCCACCGTCAGCAGCTGCAGTGGGGGCACATCTACTACCACTGTCGTCTCGGCCGTGCAGCCGTTGGCGTCGCGTACCGTAACCGTATAGGTACCATTGGCCAGCCCACCGAACACGGGCTGCGGTTGGTATGGCCCGCCATTCAGGCGGTACAACAGCACGCCCGTGCCGCCCGAAGCGACCACCTCGATGCGGTTGAGCACAGCAGTGGCACTCACTACGAGAGCGGGCGGCTCTGCGATGGTGAAGACTTGCGTAACAGTAGTTCCCTGTTTGTCCTCCACCACAACAGTGTACTGGCCTGCCGGCAGGTTTTGGAACGCATTTTCTGCTTGAAAATCCAAACCGTCCAGACTGTACGAGTAGGGCGGAACGCCGCCGCCTGCTGTAATTCGCACAGTGCCGTTGCTGCCACCCTGACAAGAGACGGGAGTTGTCTGGATGTTAAGCACGGCCAAAGGCCCTACATAGACGATGACCTGCGTGCTGGCTGTGCAACCCTTGGCATCTTGCACCTCCACAGTATAAGTGTCGTTGGGCAGGTCGGTGAACAGCGGCTCCTCCTGGTAAGCGCCATTGCCAAGGCGATATCGGTAGGGCGGGTTTCCGCCCGAGACCCGTACCTCAATCGAGTCGTTGGACGCCAGGGCCAGCACGACCGTCGGGTCGGGATTGGGCACGACGACCAGTGGCGATACGGCTGTGAAGCCCCATCCATCGGTAACGACGACCGAGTAGCTGCCTGCGCTCAGGTTTTCAAACAGCCCGCTGTCTCGGGCAGGGCCACCAGTGGAGAGCTGGTAGCTGTAGGGCGGCTTGCCGCCTTGCACAGTAGCCAGCAATCGGGCCGTGGCGCCGTTGTGGCAGCGCAGCGAGTCGAGCAGGACGACGGAGACGACAAGGTCGTTCTGGAAGATTTGGATGCGGAAAATGGCGTTGTGTAGCCATTGATTGGCCGTAGCCTGGAGGGCATCGAAGGCGAAGGCGTCTTGCGTGGCTGCGTTTCCATTGTGCCGATATGCGATGAGGCCGTCGTTGATATCCGCCTGCGTGAAGGCGTCGCCGACGGATAGCGGCAGGCCATTGCGCAGCAGTTGCCCATGTTCGGGCTGGGCAAGCAGGGTAAAGACACCGTTTTCGGGCGTTTCGCCGGCCAGGTCTAAGGCCAGCAGGTTATCGTCTATTGGCGCGGTTTGACCGGCAGCTAGCAGGAGGATTTCATTTTTTAATAGAAGGGCGGCCTGGGTGGTGTCCCAGAAGCAGCAGCGTAGCCCCCAGGCTTCTATAGCGCCGCCGTCGTCGTTGGCCAGGTCGCTCACGCCCAAGTGCCAGACACCGGAGGCCGGTTTGGGATAGAAGCGCGCCAGTGCCTGCAAGGGCTGGAAGACACCCGAAATGGCCGGCGGAGTGGTGTTGCAGGTTTTTTCAAAGTCGGCGGCGGTCAGGGCCGCCTCGTCGTCAAAGGTGGCTGTGATATTGTCGCCCGAGCAGCCAGCTACTGTAGCGGGTACGCCCGGCTGGTCAAAGAGAAGCACCGTATCGCCGCCCGGGCCGATAAGGCGTGCACGCAGGTCGCCCACCCAGGTGTGGCGGATGTTGACCCATGCGTCTAGGTCGGCCAATGGACGCGGGTCTGTAAGACCTAAGGTACTGCTCACCGTAGCTGCCGATGTGGTTGGGATGGTTACAGGCACGTTTTCGCTTGCGAATTCCAGTCCGCACACTTTTCGAGCCGTCTGGAAAGCCCAGACTGGCGAGTATTGGCTCTGGCCGCAGGCGTTTTCGGCCCGCACCCGCCAATAATAAACGGCACCGGGTTGCAGGGCGCTGTTTATGGGGGCCTCTGCGTCAGCGACGGTGGTTTCCCAGACAGTTTGGTCGAGGGCAAACGCCGGAGTCTGACTGATTTGTACCTCGTAGCGCAGCGCGTTGGCAACAGGCATCCAGCGCAGGACGGTTCCCGGTGTTACGTCGCGCTGGCCGTCCAATGGCGCGGCGAGCAAGGGCGCTGCCGGCTGAGCTTCCACCACATGGAGCGCTATTTTGCGTTCGCGCGTCAGCGTATAGCTGGTGCTGACTAAGGAGAGGGCATATTGGCCCGGCGTCGTCAGTTTGCGAATGACGACGAGCACGCTATCGCCAGCAGGGACAGGGTTGGGCGAGACAGAAGCCACCGCATCCGGCGGCAGGCCGTCGAGGGCAAACGTTATGGCTTGCGAAAAGCCCGCAATGCTGCGCGTGCGCACCCAGAAGGCCAGCGAGTCGCCAGCACAACGCTGCACCTGGGCCGATAAATCGGTGTCTATCAAAAAGGTAGGTGCCGGCGGCAATTCAATGCGGAAGTTCTGATCGGAAACGTCGAAGAAGATGTTCCCCACGGCTTGCACGCGCACGCGGCAGCTGTCCGAAAGCAGGAGAGGAACCTCTACCGCTGCTTCGCCCGTATTGGGCAGAGGGCCGGCCAGCACGTATGGGTACGTCCAGCCGCCGTCGGTGGACAGCAGCAAGAGCACCTCGGTGCAATTCACAGGTGCTGTGTCGGTGCGAGCGACATCCCACCGCACAGTTTGCGTCTGACCAACATACCAGGTGGTTGCCGTATTGGGCTCCAGCACAGCAAATGGGCCGCTATTGGCAGCCACGGTGATGTCCACATTTGCCAAGCCCGTGCATCCGCCGCCGGGGTGATTGTCGCGGGCGGTTACGCGGAAGCGCATCGTGCGCCCTACAGCGGGCAGGCGCTCCCAGGGATTTGTGGTGTTGCTGAGAATAAAAGGGAGGGCCGGGAAGTAGCGCTCTGGCGCTGGCGTAGGCTTCAGGGAACGGAACATCGGCCCTACGGCGTTGCCCGGCTGAGGCGGCATAGAAGCCGTCTGGTTGTTCATTTGCTCCCAGCAGTAGGTGAGCGCGTCGCCGTCAGCGTCTTCGCCGGCTGCTGTAAGCACAAAGGGTGTTGAGCGCGGTATGGTGAATGTTGCGCCTCCGACAGAGGTAACGATAGGCGACTGATTGCCCAAATCCACCTTCTGAGCACACACATTGCCCGCGCCAAGTACGGCGTACTGACGGATTTCCTGCAGGCTGATGGCATGGAAATAATCGTCGCTGTTGTTCTGCACGTTGGGGTTGCAGATACCCGCGTAGCCCATGATGGTAGAGCCGCTGCCGGGTTCCATTGCTGTGGCGTTGTTGCGGCTGCAGTTGTTGTTTTGTGTGTGGTTGGCGCCGAATTGGTGCCCCATTTCGTGGGCTACGTAGTCAATGTCGAACGGGTCGCCTACAGGAGCCGAGCGTCCGGTAACGCCGCGTGCTTTAGTACTGTTGTTGCATACAACACCCAGCCCTGCCACGCCGCCGTTGCCGGTGCCAAACACGTGACCGATGTCGTAATTCTCTGGCCCGATAAGCGTGTTGCACTTCGTTACGTTCTGCGACAGCATGCTGGACAGGTTATTGTTCGTGTAGCCATCGGTGGCCGGGTCCAAAAAAATGAGCGTATCGTTGTTCGGAACCAGGCTCATCAGGATGCCCAGGTCGCGCTCATAGACGCCGTTGACGCGGTTGAGCGTGGTCACCATGGCGGCCAGTGCCAACGGCTTCGTCCCGCCGTGAAATTGCGCGTATTCGCCCGTGCAGGCCAGCGCCAGCCGATAGCGCCGCAGCAAACAATCGCCCGTCAGCTCCGGCGCAGTGCCTTCAAAACGACTGGCCTTGGCTGGCGACTCTCCTATGGAGCATACCCACGGCGCTTTTGGTGCCTTCAAAGCTGATTTGAAGTACACTATCGCATAGCCCGGCATGCTGAGCGGGTAGGGGTCGAGAAACACCGGCTCGTGCCGGGCCGACAAAATCATGGCATGGAATCCTCTGGGTGTCAGGTCGCACTTGAGCGAGGCCGTCGGGTCGTCGAGGCCAACGCCTGTGTATGAGCGGATATCTGGGTATTTGGCCTGCAATTCGGGCGGCATCACCGGCGCTTCTGCGACGCGAAAACGCGCCCAGCGCCCGTCGGGCATAGGCAGCGCTACAACAACCTCGGCTCCGCGAGCTGCGCTAAAACGGAGCGGAGCAGCGGCTAAGGTCTGCGCTAGACTGCTGACATCTACGCGCACCCATCGAAAGCGCTCGGGTAGAGCGCGCTCGTCGCTCCCAGAAACCTCAAGAATTTCCGACGCCGCAGCATCGCTAAAATGCGCTTGAGAAAACACCGAAAACGGCAATAAAAACAGGAATAAAGGGTAAAAGAGGCTCCGCATAGGACGTCTGTGTTGTTTTGGATGGAATAAGCCCAAAAAATGGGCTGAAATGTAAGGCCATGCGGACGCACCATGTCTGCAAATTTTGCCAGATGCGAGACTTAATTCAATAAAGTCGGAAATGCCAGCGCTGTGTGGGCCAATTTGTAAAAAACTCTAAAAATGGGCTTGCACGATTTTCTTTCACAGCTTTATCTTTGCCGCCCCAAAGCGCGCAAGAGCGCTAAAGGCAAAACATCGGGCCATAGCTCAGCTGGTTAGAGCGCCACGTTGACATCGTGGAGGTCACAGGTTCGAATCCCGTTGGTCCGACTCTTTTTCTTCGGGGTGATTAGCTCAGTTGGTTTAGAGCGCACGCTTCACACGCGTGAGGTCACTGGTTCGAATCCAGTATTACCCACTTAGGATTGTTTCGGGACGTAGCTCAGCCCGGTAGAGTACACGTCTGGGGGGCGTGTGGCCGCTGGTTCGAATCCAGTCGTCCCGACGAACAGGTCACAGGTCGCGCTGCGAGGTGCGGCCTTTTTTGTTTGAGTGGGCTGGGGCAGAACTGCCAAACGGCCAACGGCTGGCCAAGCAGAGGAAGGTAGGCTGCTGGTCGAAGACATCGGAATATACACCGCCATTTTTTATTCAGACGCTCTTAGGCGCTTACCTTTGCCGCATGAATACAACCAAGCGTACCCTTAAGATTAGCAACACCCTAAGCGGTAAAAAGGAGGTTTTCACGCCGATACACGAAGGTTTTGTGGGCATGTACGTCTGCGGGCCAACGGTGTACAACAACGTGCATCTGGGCAACTGCCGCACGTTTACCAGTTTCGACATCATGTACCGCTATCTGCTTCACTTAGGCTATCGCGTTCGCTACGTGCGCAATATTACGGACGTAGGGCACCTGACCGACGATGGCGAAGACCGCATGGCCCAAGGTGCGCGCATCAACAAGATTGAGCCCATGGAAGTGGCGCAGAAGTATACGCTGGACTTCCACGAGATGATGCACACGCTCAACAACCTGCCGCCGAGCATTGAACCGCGCGCCACAGGGCACATCTTAGAGCAGATTGAAATGGTGCAACGCATTCTGGAGCGCGGCTACGCTTACGTGCGCAACGGCTCGGTGTATTTCAATACGCGCAAGTTTGCGCAGGATAATCCCGGCGTATACGGCCGCCTGTCGGGTCGCGTGGTGGAGGAACTCATCGCCGAAAGTCGTGACAACCTCAAGAGCCAGGACGAGAAAGACCACCCGTCTGATTTTGCCCTGTGGATGAAAGCGCGCCCAGGTGACCTGATGGTTTGGAACAGCCCTTGGTCGGTGGGTTTTCCGGGCTGGCACTTAGAGTGCTCGGCGATGAGCACCAAATACTTAGGCCAGACGTTTGACATTCACGGCGGTGGTGGCGACCTCAAGTTCCCTCATCACGAAAACGAAGTGGCCCAAAATCACGGCGCCTGTGGTTGTGGCCCCGCTCGCTATTGGATACATACCAACATGCTGCAGCTCAATGGCGCCAAAATGAGCAAGTCAGAAGGCAACTTCATTACGCCCGAACAGCTCTTTAGCGGCGACAGTCCTCTGTTAAGCAAGGCCTATTCGCCCATGGTGCTGCGCTATTACTTCCTTCAAGCCCATTATGCCAGCGTGCTCGATATGACCGACGACGGACTGCTGGCAGCCGAAAAGGCATATCGCAAAATGATGGAAGTCAACAAAATCCTGCAAAACCTGCCTACGGATACGACGGCCTACGACGGCTCGGAAAGCGACCACGACCGGGCTATCTTGCGCCACATCGAGGAAGCCTACGAGGGCATGGACGACGACTTCAACACAGCCATAGCTCTGGCGCACCTAAACGAACTGAGCAGTTACGTACACAAAATCGCTAACCAGCAAATTCCGCTAAACGACGTCTCTCCCTGGGTTATCGAGCGCCTGAAGGCAACATTCCGGGCGTTCTTGTTCGACATCTTTGGTCTTAAAGACGAAATGGAGGCGGCTCATGGCAACGACATCGTCGAAGGCCTGATGGCGCTTATTTTAGACATCCGGGCCTCGGCGCGCGCCCAAAAGGACTGGGCCACCAGCGATAAAATCCGGGACGCTTTGGCAGCGTTAGGGATTGCCGTCAAAGACGGCAAAGAAGGCGCTACCTGGACGCGCATTTAAATTTTTGCTCACTGCCCTCTCGATACTCCTCCAACATGGCTCTTGCTTCCTTCTTCCGAAATAAGCGGCTTTGGATAGTAGCCCTTCTGTTGGCTGCTTTTGTCATTCCCTATCTGGTGCGTTATTTGCCTGAAAATTCCTCGCGCACGCCATCTTCGCCCAATCCGGCGCCTGCGCCCCGCATACAGGTGAATGTGCCGTCTTTTAGCCCTGACTCAGCGTTCTATTTCGTAGAAAAACAGGTCTCCTTTGGCCCGCGCGTGCCCGGAACGCCCGCGCACAAAAAATGCGCTGCTTGGTTGGCCGGCGAATTCAGACGCTTCGGCTTAGACGTCGTCGAGCAGCCTTTCGTGGCCAAAACCTATTTCGGCCCGCGCGATGCTGTCAACATCATCGCCCAGTACCACCCTGAACGCGCCAATCGCGTGCTCCTGTGCGCACACTGGGACTCGCGCCACATCGCCGATAAAGATGATAAAGATACCGAAAAACCCATCCTGGGCGCCGACGACGGCGGCAGCGGCGTGGCCGTTTTGCTCGAACTGGCCCGAATGCTCCAACAGCACCCTATCGAAGGCATTGGCGTGGACTTCGTCCTCTTCGATGCCGAAGACTTAGGCGACGACCGCAACGAGTCGGGTCAATCCGTCATGATGCAGGCTGCCAGCGACCAGAAAACGCTCACCTGGTGCCTCGGCTCGCAGCATTGGGCACGCACGCCGCACCGGCCCGGCTATACGGCTCAATTTGGCATCCTGCTCGATATGGTAGGCGCGCGTGGCGCTCTTTTCCCGCGTGAGGGCTATTCGGCCCAAAATGCGCCGGCCTTGCAAAACCGCATCTGGACGATTGCGCAAGAACTCGGCTATGGCGGCTTCTTCATAGACCGGCCGGGTGGCTACATCACCGACGACCATGTGTTCGTCATGCGCGGCCTGCGCATCCCAACGGTCAACATTATTAGCATTCCTAACCCGCCCCCAGCGGCCTTCGGCGCGCACCACCACACGCACCGCGACAACTTAGATGTCATTGACCGCAGCATACTGGGCATGGTTGGCCACGTGGTGGCCACCGTCCTCTATCGCACCGCCGCCGGCGCCCTGTAGCGGCCAAACTTGTTTGGCCCACCCGTAACGGCCAAACTTGTTTGGCCTAACCGTAACGACCAAACTTGTTTGGTCCGAAGTAAATTAAGCCTCACATAAAAATATAAATATCGCCCGTAGCGGCCAAACTTTTTTGGCCTCCTCTGCATTTTATCCACTATGCCGCCCACGCTGATTGACACCCACGCCCATCTGTACTCAAGCAAATTTGACCATGACCGCCCCGAAATGGTGCAGCGCGCCATAGCAGCCGGCGTGGAGCGCATGTATTTGCCCAATATTGACTCCGCTTCCGTTCAGCCCATGCTCGATCTGGAGGCGGCCTTTCCGCAGCATTGCTTCGCTATGATGGGCCTGCACCCTACACACGTTCAACCCGACACCTACCGGTCGGAGTTAGACGTCGTCGAGCGCTGGCTGGCCGAGCGCTTCTGGGCCGGCGTTGGCGAGACGGGCATTGACCTATATTGGGACAAAAGCACGCTCGACATCCAGCAAGAGGCTTTCGCCCGCCATTGCTGTTGGGCTCGAGACCTGGGCCGTCCGCTCATCATTCACAGCCGAAGCGCCAACCGCGAGGCCATAGACATCGTGCGCCAGCACCAGGACGGCCGTCTGCGCGGCATCTTTCACTGCTTCGAAGGCTCGCTCAGCGAAGCGTTGGAGATGATAAACCTGGGTTTTATGCTGGGCTTAGGGGGCGCCCTCACGCGACCCAACTCACCCCTGCAGGCAGTGGTGAGGCAAATACCTTTGGAGCACATCGTGTTGGAAACTGACGCGCCCTACCTGACGCCCACCCTCTACAAAGGGCGGCGCAACGAAAGTGCATTCATCGTGGCCGTAGCGGAAACGCTGGCGCAGCTGAAGGAAACCTCGTTGGAAGCCATCGCGCAGGCGACCACGCAAAATGCGCTCCGGCTGTTTGGCTCAAATTAGAGCAGTCGTGCTTGCAGTGAAATGGGCACGGCGCTCAGGGCGCGGCTGACTGGACAGCCGTTTTTGGCGCCATCGGCCAGCTCTTGAAATTTCTCTTCCGAAATACCTGGCACGCTGGCCTCCAGTTGCAGGGCGATATGGGCGAACGTCCAGCCGGCGTCGGTTTTTTCCATGGAAATCGTGGCCGAGCAGCGCAGGGTTTCGGGTGCGAAGCCGGCGTTCGTGAGAGCAAAGCTGAGCGCCATGGCGAAGCAGCCGGCGTGAGCGGCGGCAATGAGTTCCTCAGGGTTTGTGCCGGCGCGTCCGTCTTCGTTTTGGAAGCGCAATTTGGCCGAATAGGGCGTGTTGGTGAGGACGCCCGATGGACCATTAAGGACGCCCGAGCCGTCAGGGCCGTTGCCGTTCCACACGGCAGAGGCAGTGCGTTGGAAAGATGCCATAGGTGGGATGCTGTTTTGCGGTAAAGGTACGGTGGCAACAAAAAAGCCTCGCAAAGGCTGCACTTTGCGAGGCTTTTTCATCGGCTGTGAGCAGCTTTTTTAACGGCGCCAGGGCAGTTGGTTGACGTAGCGTCCTACAATGGTGCCGTAACGGACGCCTTCGTCGCAGTCCATACGGAAGTGCACGCCCAGCAACACGCGCGACCAGGCGTTTTCCTGAGCCATTTCATAGAAGCTGTCAAACGTGCGCGGTGTGCCGACGAATTCAGTGCGGCCTTCGTGGCAGCGGTCGGTCATGGGATAGGCGTAGCCAAAGACGCTGGCTAAGGCCTCAGCAGCGGCGGCGCCAAAGGTGGAATGGCCCGACGGGTATGCTGGGAACGACGGCGTGATGCTGCGGTCGCTGTTGAGCGGGTTGTTCAAGTTGGTCTTCCAGTTCGGGTCAATGACGCGCCGGATGTAGGCTTGTGGGCGTTCGATATTGTAGTGGTATTTGGAATGCCAGCAGCCGACGGCAGCGTCGTTGAGTGCCAGGCCCACTTTGGCATAGGCTTCTAAGGCGGTAGCCAGAGAGGCAGACTCTTTTTGGATAACCTGGTTGGTGATGGCAATCCAGCGCGACGCCGGGCTAAATGTCAGGTTGAGTAGGTCGTCGGACCAGAATTCAGCAATCCAGCGCGATTCGAAGGGTAATTGCGGTGTGTTTTGGGCATATACCTCGAGCGCCTGGGTGTAGAGCGGCGAGTTGGGGGCTTCGCTATACGGCAGCGGCGGGCGGCAGAGCAGGGCGGAACCGGGCAAAGCAAAGGTGCGCACGTTGCCCCAGTAGGGGAATAGGCCATTGCCCGGGCCAGGGGAGAGCGGCTCCCAGTCGTAGGGTTTGGTATTGCGCGCCTGCCAATTGTAGCCGCGGAAAGGGTCTTTGTGGGCGTCGTGACCCACGGCATCGCTCTTTGCCCATTCCCATATGCGCTGGGCAACGTCGCGCCCATGCTGACGCGAGCGAATAAAGACGCTTTCCGTCGTTTCGCTGAAGAGGCGCTGGTCTAACTGGGCTTCGAGTGCCTTTATCTTCTGTCGGTCGGAGGCCGGCATATGGTCAAAAAAGAGCGGCATCAAGTAGCCATAAGTAGCGTTAACGACCTCTGGCCAGTAGTACTCCTCGTTTTTATTTGCCTTGGGGAGACTAAGGCCCAGTGCGCGCTCTGCAATAGAGTTATAACCGGGCATGCCTGCAATACACGCTTCGTAAGCGGCTAAGCCCAGGTAAGCCAGTGCGCGGGCGGCAGGGCAAGGGCGGTAGTTGGGGGCATAGCGCTCTAGCTCTAAGAACAGTTCGTTCCATTGCCGAGCGGCTTCGGCAGATTGCGTCGTAGCGTCGTTGGTTGTGCGAGGCGTGCCGTCGCCACAACTTTGCCAGGCCAGCGAGCCCAGCAAAAACACGCCCAGCGAGAGAAGGAGTCGGAAAAATGCTTTTCTCATGATTAAGTACATTTTGGTTAGCGTTCTCAGTGACATACGCCGACTCCTGGCAAAAGAAATGCCATAAATGTGGGATAGCGATTAAAAATGGCGGGCTATGAAGAGGGAAAGGTCGGGCGCGATAGTTTAGCGGTTGGCTTTGCTCATTTCACTGGGCAGGGTTTGCCCTGGATGCGCTGCCACAGTTCGCTTAAGAAGCGCTTGATTTCTTTTGGGTCCTGCGGCGAGCGGTTGCGTTGGTAAATGTCCCAGTGTCCGTCGGGTTTCCGGAAGAGTAGGAAAGGGAAGATGTAGTTGCGGTTAATCAGTGTATCTGATTGTAGCCCAAAACGCAGGTCGTTGACTTGGAGGGTATCGCCGGTTTGGCCGTAGGGCAGCACATCGTAGTAGCCGTCGGAGAACCAGCGCAGGAAGCGCACGGCCCGCTCGTCGGGCGGGATGTGGTCGAGCAGATGGTGGTTTTTAGGGATAAGGGAGATGCGCTCGAATCGAGGTTGGCAGTCGTGGAGACTTACTAAGCCGTAGTAATAGGCGCTGTCGGCTTCGGCCACGCCGTACCAGACGATGTTATTGAAAATGGTCGGGTTGGTCATGTAGCGCCGATACTCCAATTGGCGTTCAGCTAACGCTTGCTCAAAGAGGCGCTCGACATGCTGCTTAGTGAAATAATTGTAGGCTAAATAGCCGCAGCTCCATAGGATACCCGCCCAGGTCAAGTAAAGGCGCAGCGGTTGTGCGCGCTCCAACCGTGTAGCCAGCAACAGGCAGAGCGCAAAGGGCACGGTGTAGAGCGGGTCCACCACCGACACGGTGTTCCATTGTATGCGCAGGTCGGAGAAGGGCTGCCAGATTTGCGTGCCGAAGTTGGTACAACAGTCTAAAAGCGGGTGGGTAAAAATGCTCCAGAAAAACAGCGACACCCACGTCAGATACGGCGCCTGCACCGGGCCGAGGTCGCGCATCCAGTAGTCGCGCCAGAGCCAGAGTACAAACCAGAAGCCCAGCACGAGGGTGGGGATAAATATGTACCAGCTGATGCGCCCAAACAGCACTACTGGCACATAGTTGATGCCCGCCGCCGCAGCGAGAAAGAACAGTACCCAGATCAGCCCGGCAATGAGCTTGTAGCCGCGCAGCTGGTGAATGCGCTGGCTATAAAAGAACTGCGCCAACCACGCAAATACCCATGGCGCCACGGCGGCAAACAGCATCGAGTGCATGAAGCCGCGGTGGAAGCTCATCGCTGTCAGGCGGTCCGTGAAGAGCTCCGCCATCACGTCTAAGTCGGGGATAGTGCCACCAATAGCGCCCCAAAGCATGGCGCGATTGCCCAGGCGTCGGCCCGCTACCGCCTCGCCACAGGCTGCTCCCAGTACGATTTGCGTCAACGAGTCCATAGGTTGCGCTACGGTTGTTTTTTTAGCACTGCCCGCTGGAATACGCTCAGCGGGTAGGTGTTCACTTCCGGGATTTTCTCGCCCGCGTGTTCGGTATTACCCGTCGTGCTCATCGGTTTGTCGGTACCGGAATACACCTCAAAGAGCAGGGTTTCAGCGTCCTGCTTTTCGTACGTGCACATTAGTCGGCTGTTCATGACCGTGAAGTGGCTGATGAACTTTGGGCCATAATGAAAGCCCTCGATGACGATGCTGTTCTTTTCATCCACTTTCCACAGGCCGCGCTCGGGAGCTACCGGAACCAACTCGTACGGCCGCCAGTCTTGCTCCTTAGAACCATACACGATACCAAAGGCATAGCGGCCCTCCTTAGAAGTGTCTATGGGATGAATTTCTAAGTGCATCTGCACCGAGTTCATCAGGCCCTTCGGGCCGTAAATGTGGAGCGTGCCTGACCAGGCGCCTGCCCAATCGGCGGGAAAAGAGGGCGTTGCAGATGTCTGCGCGAATGAAAAGGCAGCGCTAATCAGGGAAAAAAGCAGCGCGAGTGTAGAAGATTTCATGGCAAATAAGACCTTTGAGCAGGTTTTGGAAACTTCGAGCCGCTTCCGCTCGATTTCTTAAGCGACCTGAAAACAACCTTTTTCACCGGCAAAAGTAACTTGTATGGGTTTCTCCCTACGGCTTCCTTTGTTTTCGATTTCTCTGTGGCTTCGGGCCTTTGCAGAGGCCTGCGCGCGTTTTCCGGCGGCTATGGTGTGTGCTGCGGCGTTCACGGGCGCGCTTATTCAGTTGATTGCCCTCGAAGTAGAGAATACAGACAGTACCAAGTTGGCTATGGCAGCTCTGCTGGGTTTGCCTTTGAGCATTGGCTTCGCAGCGCTGGCCGAGCGAATAGGGTGGGAGGGGTGGAAGAATTACGCGCTTCAAAGTCTGGGACTTTTGGCAGCGGCGGTCTGTTTTTTGTTGTTGTACCCTAAGCATCCTAGCTGGGAAGGCGTGCAGGTACCGCGCTATTTCTTAGTGTTGGTTGCGGCGCATCTATGGACGTCTGTGTCGCCCTTCCTGAGCCGCCGCGGCGTTGTGGCCGATTTCTGGGAATACAACAAGCGCCTGCTGACGCACTTTGTCGTCGGCGTTGTGTATGCGGCCATCCTTTTCTTAGGGTTAGCGCTGGCTATTGCCGCTGTTAATGCGTTGTTTGACCTCAAATGGACCGGGCGAGTCTATGGCTATCTGTTTGCGGTGGTGGCGGGCCTGTTCCAGACGACGTTTTTTCTCTACCACTTTCCTAAGCGCATGACCTTCGACGACGACGAGGTGGGCTATCCCGTCCTTCTTAAGAATCTGTGCCAGTACGTGTTTGTGCCGATAGTGGGGCTGTACTTTCTCATTCTATACGCCTATTCGGCTAAAATTCTGCTCGAGTGGAACTTGCCGCGCGGTTGGGTGTCGTCGCTGGTGCTGGGCTTTTCGGTGGCCGGTATTTTCACTTACCTCATCAGCTACCGCCTGCCCGAATTCCCCGTCAGCCGTTGGGTACCGCTTTATCAGCGGTTCTTCTGGTGGGTGTTGGCGCCGATGATTGTGCTGCTGTTTATCGCCATCAGTCGGCGCATCTCGGATTATGGCGTTACGCCCGAGCGTTATTTCGTGGCGCATACAGGCGTGTGGTTGTTGGTGGCCTGCGTGTATTTTTTATGGTCAAAGGCGGATGACATTCGCTTCATCCCTGTGTCGTTAGCCTTGTTTATTGTGCCGGCTATCGTGGGCCCTTTTAGTGCTTTTGAAGTGTCGCAGCGCAGCCAGGTGGGCATTTTGAAAGAAATTTTGGAAAAAAATCAGGCCTTTGAGAGCAGCGGCCTTCTGAAGAAAAACCTTTCAACGCTGCCCGACGAAGATCGCGAGCGGCTGCGCTCTATTCTGTACTTCCTGAGCGAGCAGGGCGCCTTAGAGCGCATAAGCAGCTGGCTTTCGGAGCCGATAGCAACTATCGCACCGGACTCGTTATTTCCTTTCGAGCGTACTCAGAGGGTGCTCGAGCATCTGGGTCTGGAGCGGCAAGGCAGCTACGAGACCCTGTATCTGACTGCTGAAGACCCCAAACAAACGCCTGTATCGGTCAGTATTGCCGGCTTTCGCACGTTTTATGCAATCAACTTAGTGGCCTCCTCGCCGCCGGAGACGAAGACGTTGCTTAGCGTGCGCTTGTCGTCCTCAGGGAAGGAGATGGTGGTTCGCCTCAACGGCGCTCAGACCGTTGCAGATACGCTCGAATTTGGGCAGCGCCTGCTCCAATGGGAGACCGAGGGCCGAAAACGCGAAGGACGAATGCCGGATAGCCTCAGCACTCTGGACTGGGTCAGAGGCCCGCGCACCTACCGTCTCTTCGTGCACGAGGTCTGGATGGAAGATAGAACACGGCGAGTCCAGCAACTGAAAGGTGCTCTATTTGTCAAGTAATCTTAATCCCAACCGCCACGCTGGATAAAAGCATGCAGAAAGTCATGCCTGCTCTGGATTTGGCAAAACATCGTTTCTTCTTTTTTAATCAAAAATTCACATGCTTGAAGGGTATTCTTCTGGATATTTTCCTACTTTTGCCCATAATATTTCACCGATTGCACATTCATCTCAATCCGACTTATGAAAAAAGCCCTTTTTTCATTGCTTCTACTGACGTCGCTGGCTACCCTTCCGGCGCTTTCGCAAAACAACCACCCTAAAGACAAGCCTGGTGCCTCTGACCACCCGATGTTTAACCGAATGAGCAACTTTTACATTCAAGAGTACTCGAATAACTACGACGCCTTCGAGTTCTTCCTACCCGAGGGTAAGCGCCAGCGCGTAGAGGGCAAGCGCACGCGCATTTACTACAAACACGACAGAGGCGCTCAGGAACCCAGCGCGTTGCAAATCATGCGCAATTACGAGAACGCTATACAGCGCATCGGTGGCAAAACGCTGTTGCTGGATGAAAAAATGCAGCGCGCCACCTTTCGCCTCGACCGCGACGGGCGTTCCGTGTGGGTGGGCGTAACGGGTTTCCTGTTCAATCCCATTCAATTCAATCTGAACATTGTGGAAACCGAGGCGATGACGCAGGAAATCAAGGCCAACGACATCCTGAAAGGGCTGCAAACCGACGGCTACTACGGCCTGAACATCCTCTTCGACACCAATTCCGACCAGGTGAAGCCGGAGTCCATGCCTTTGGTGCAGGCCATTGTGGATTTGCTCAAACAGAACCCTTCGTTGCGCGTTAGCATTGACGGCCACACCGACAATGTGGGCGACGCCGCCTACAACAAAGCCCTCTCCGAGCGCCGCGCGCGTAGCGTATACAATTTGGTGGTGCAGCAAGGTATTGCTGCCAACCGATTACAATATCGCGGCTTTGGCTCCGAGGTACCTATCGCCGACAATCGCAAAGAGAGCGGACGGGCCCAAAACCGCCGCGTCGAGGTGGTGAAGCTGCCATGACCTCGCTCAAAAGCGGCGCTTTGCTAACGCCCCGGATTTTGCAGGTTTTTGCGGGCACCCTTTGCAGAATTTCGACACAATAGCGCTACCTTTGCGCTCCGGAATGTATCGGAGAAGAGACACACTTTCCATTTGTCGGATAAACCGGAAACGGCGCGAGCAGCCGTTTCCGGTTTTTTTTAAAAAAAACACCTGCTGTGAGAGACCCATCCATCCAGACCGTTCTGATTATTGGCTCCGGCCCTATCGTCATCGGCCAGGCGTGCGAATTTGATTACTCGGGCTCCCAAGCCAGCCGCTCGCTGCGCGAAGAGGGCATTCAGGTGGCGCTTATCAACTCTAACCCGGCCACCATCATGACCGACCCGGTAACGGCGGACTACATCTACCTGCGCCCACTGACGCCGGAGAGCATCGAGAAAATCCTGCAAGAGCACCAGGAAAACCCCAGCCTGCCGCCCATAGACGCTGTGCTGCCCACTATGGGCGGCCAGACGGCGCTCAACTTAGCCATCGAATGCGAAAAGTTGGGCCTGTGGGAGCAGTACGGTGTGCGTATGATTGGCGTGGATACGCGCGCCATCGAGACGACCGAAAACCGCGAAGAGTTCAAGCGATTCGTCGTTGGGCTGGGCCTGTCGGTAGCGCCCTCTTACATCGCCAATTCGTTTCTGGAGGGCAAAGAGGCGGCGCAAAAAATTGGCTTTCCACTCGTTATCCGGCCTTCTTACACCTTAGGCGGCACGGGCGGCGGCTTCGTGATGCGCGAAGAGGACTTCGATGAAGCGCTCAAGCGTGGCCTCAATGCCTCGCCTACCCACGAGGTACTCGTGGAAAAAGCCGTCCTGGGCTGGAAAGAGTACGAGTTAGAGCTGCTGCGCGACCGCAACGACAACGTTGTCATCATTTGCACGGTCGAAAATCTTGACCCCATGGGCGTGCACACCGGCGACAGCATCACTATTGCGCCGGCCATGACGCTGAGCGATACGTGTTTCCAGAAGATGCGCGACCAGGCATTGCGCATCATGCGCGGGCTGGGCAATTTCGCCGGCGGCTGCAACGTGCAGTTCGCCCAAAACCCGGAGACCGAAGAGCTCATCGCCGTCGAAGTAAACCCGCGCGTGTCGCGCTCGTCGGCCTTAGCCAGCAAAGCTACCGGTTATCCCATTGCCAAAATTGCGGCCAAATTGGCTATTGGGTACACCTTAGACGAGCTGGCCAACCAGATTACGAAAACCACCTCGGCCCTCTTTGAGCCGGTGCAGGATTACGTCATCGTCAAGATGCCGCGCTGGAACTTTGAGAAGTTTCCCGGCGCCGACGTGCGCCTGGGCCTGCAAATGAAGTCCGTCGGTGAGGTCATGGCTATTGGGCGTTGCTTCACAGAGGCCCTTCAGAAAGCCTGCCAGAGCCAGGAAAACAATCGAAACGGCTTAGGCGCCGACATGAAAGAATGGCTCAAGACCGACGACATCCTGGAGCGCTTAGAAAAGGCCTCCGATGACCGCATCTACCGCGTCAAAGACGCCCTGCGGCTGGGCATCCCGTCGCGCACGGTGCAGAAGCTGACCGGCATTGACCCGTGGTTTATCCAGGAAATCAAGAAGTTGGTGCGCATGGAAGAGCAGCTGCAGCGCTACAATGTGCCCGAAGATATTCCCGACGACTTTTTCTTGGAATTGAAAAAGAACGGCTATTCCGATGCCCAAATCGCATGGCTATTGCGCGTAGATGAAAAATCGGTGGCGCGCGAGCGCAAGCGACGCGGCATCCGGCGCGTGTATAAAATGGTGGACACCTGCTCAGCGGAATTCGAGTCGAAGACCAATTACTTCTATTCCACCTTTGAGAACGGCATAGCACAGCTGCCCTCCCTCGCAGAGAGCGAGGCGGATAGCGAGGCACCAGCGCCTGTTTTTCAGCCCAAAAACGAAAGTATCGTCCAGCGCGACCGCCAGAAAATTCTCGTGCTCGGCTCAGGCCCCAACCGCATTGGCCAGGGCATCGAGTTTGATTACTGCTGTGTGCACGGCGTGCTGGCTGCCAAAGAGATGGGCTACGAAACTATCATGGTCAACTGCAATCCGGAGACGGTGAGCACCGACTTCGATGTAGCCGACAAACTATACTTCGAGCCGGTGTATTGGGAGCATCTGGAGGAAATCTTAGAGCACGAGCGCCCCGACGGCGTCATTGTGCAGCTGGGCGGCCAGACAGCGCTCAAACTGGCCGAAGACCTGCATAAAAACGGCTGGAACATCATCGGCACTGCCTTTCCGGATATGGACATCGCCGAAGACCGCGGGCGCTTTAGCGACCTACTCAAATCGCTCGACATTCCGTATCCTAAGTACGGCGCTGCTCGCGATGTGGACGAAGCGCTCGAAATTGCTCGCCACCTGCCGTATCCGCTGTTAGTGCGGCCCAGCTATGTGCTGGGCGGCCAGCGCATGAAAATCGTCATCAACGACCACGAATTGGAGCGCCAGGTGCTGACCATCTTCAAGCACATGCCCGACAACCGCGTCCTTATTGACCAGTTCCTCGAGCGCGCCAAAGAGGCTGAAATAGACGCCATCTTCGACGGCGATGATCTCCACATCATGGGTATCATGGAACACATCGAGCCGGCCGGCATCCATTCCGGCGACTCCTCGGCGGTGTTGCCCTACTATTCGCTCGGCCCCATCGTCATCGAGCGCATGGTTGAGTATGCTGAAAAAATTGCCCGTGCTCTGCGCATCAAAGGCCTCATCAACATCCAGTATGCCATCAAAGACGACGAAGTTTACGTCATTGAGGCCAACCCGCGCGCTTCGCGTACCACCCCGTTCATTGCCAAAGCTTACGGTATTCCCTACCTAAATATTGCCACTAAAATCATGCTGGGCACGCATAAGGTGCGCGATTTCTCCTTAGAACAGCGCTTAGATGGGTACGCCATCAAACTGCCGGTCTTCTCATTTGAGAAGTTCCCTGGCGTAGACAAACGCCTTGGCCCGGAGATGAAAAGCACCGGCGAAGCCATCTACTTCATTCGCGACCTCAAAGACCCGTATTTCCGCGAATTGGAGCGAAACCGGAGCATGTACCTGTACAACTGACGAAAAAAACGGCTGTTGGCTGACCGTTGAGTAAATTAAATGGATTTGCTGAATTAAACGCTGTTTCCTTTATAATTTTGCGCCACATTTCCGAGTATCCCTCGCCGTGCATCCGACGCTATTAGAAACATCAGTCAGAATATTGTTTACATGGAAAAGAAACGTCTGCTTTTTGTGACTCAAGAGATGGAACCCTACACCGAAGGAAACTTTATTTCCTACTTAGTGAGCCGACTCCCCAAGCTCCTTCATGACAACGGGTTTGAATTGCGCATCTTGATGCCGCGCTACGGCATCGTCAACGAGCGCCGTCATCGTCTGCACGAGGTTGTCCGGCTTTCGGGTATGAATATCATCGTGGACGACGACGACTATCCACTCATCATCAAGGTCGCCTCGGTGCCCGGTTCCCGCTTGCAGGTGTACTTTTTAGACAACGAAGACTTTTTCCGGCGCAAGCAAATTTTTGAGGACGAAAACGGCGTGCCTTTTGAGGACAATCCCGACCGCATGGCTTTCTTCTGTAAGGGCGCCTTAGAGACGGTGAAGAAGTTTGGTTGGGCACCCGACATTATCATGTGCCACGGGTGGCTTACGGGTTTGATTCCGCTTTACGCCCGCAAAGCCTACCAGATGGAGCCGCTTTTTGCCCAATCCAACATCGTCTTCTGTGCCTACGACACTCCCTACGAGCGCTTAGACGCCGACCGTTTTATTCAGAAAGCGGCAATAAATAATATCCAGAAGGTGCATTTAGAGCCCTATCGCACCGAGGAGGGCGCTTCTGTGCATAAGGGCGCCTATTATTACTCCGATGCTGTCATTCTGGTGGGTTCAGAGGTGCGCCAGCAAGCCGAGCAGATGGGGCTGGCTGCCGAAAAGCCAGTGCTGACCTGGCATCAGGAAGAAAACGGCAATATGTTCGACGGCCTGCTGGCCTTCCTGCGCCAATTGAGTGCGGTAGAGGAAGTGTCGTAATTTTCCTGTGGCCATTTTTATTGTTATGCAGCGCATCTCCGGTTCAGGCAACCCCGGAGATGCGCTTTCTAATCAAAAAAGCACACGTAACAGAACCTTCCTCTACCTACTTATGCGCCTGACCCAGATTATCCCATATCCGGCTATTGAGTTGCTGCTTTTCGGAGCAGCCATAGTATTGTTGCAATGCTCTAAACCCACCGATTTTGGTGCCGACCTGCTGGGTAACGAGCGCGGCGACTTTGCCTACACCGATACGCTAACCTTGCGCATCACCGTCGAGCGCGAAGACAGCACGGAAACCTCCGACCGCACCTCTACCAGTCCTTACTTGATGTGCGGCGAGTTGCAAGACCCGGTCTTTGGACGCACTACAGCAGCACTTTACACGCTCTTTCGCCCCAGCGACCTCAGTCCGCGCTTCCAGAACGCCGTAGTGGACTCCATCGTCCTCTTTCTGCGCTATGCTGCCGAGGGTTTTTACGGCGATACCACCCAGCCCCAGACCGTGCGCGTGCATCGCATTGCCGCTGGAAGCACACTGCGTTGGAACCAAATCTACTATTCTAACCAGTCGCTGCCCACTGATGAATTATTGGGCGAAGTCAGCGGCGTTTTCCCTCGTCCGCGCACCAATCTACCGCTATTCGATACCATTGAAAGAGGCCCCTACCTGCGCATCCCACTGAGCAACGCCTTTGGCCAGGAAATCCTCAACACCGACAGCCTCTCTCTTACTGCTGACACGCTCTTCTGGCAGAAAATCCGCGGCCTGCGCATCACGGCAGCCTCCAACACGGCCCCAGGCGCCATGCTCGCTTTTAATCTGAACAACCGGGGATTCAGTTTTATACGGCTCTACTTCAAGTACGCCAACGACACCATTGCCAACTCGCGCACGTTCGACTTCTCTTTCTTAGGCGGCAATAAATTCAATCACTTTGAACACCAGTACGCCGGCAGCCTTGCCGAAAATTATGTGGGCAAGCCAGCACAAGATTTGCTCTTCGTCCAGGGCTTATCCGGCCTTCGGCTCAGAGTGGAAATCCCCTACGCGCACTTGCTCGACAATGTTGCCATTAACAAAGCGGAGTTGGAAATGACTGTGGCCGACCCTTTGGGCGCCAATACGCATCTGCCACCCGTCAATCAGTTAGTCCTGTCGGAACGGCCGGGCGACTCGGTGCTGCTTTTCATCCCGGACGTCGCCTATTCCCTGAGCATCCTCAACGATTTCAGCCGATTTGGCGGAACGCCTCAACTGACCGTTGAGAATGGCCAGAGTATCGAACGCTATCGCCTCACGCTGACCCAGCGATTCCAGGCCATGGTGGACAATGCCTCGGGCGATATAAAGAAACAAACACTGTTTGTAAATGTCTTTCCGCAGAGCCGTTCGGCGCGTCGCGTCGTCCTGTTTGGCCCTAAAAGCACTACCTTTCCTGCGAAACTCGCGTTGAAGTACACGAGGGTTCGCTAACCTGGCGCTGTGACCTGAACTCATCCTTTCACTCAATTTCTATTTGATTTGCTATGTGCGGCATTGTAGCATACATTGGCCCTCGCCCTGCTTACCCTATTTTGATAAAAGGCCTGCAGCGATTGGAATACCGCGGCTACGACAGCGCTGGCATTGCTTTGCAAAATGGCCGTTTGAACATTTACAAGAAAAAGGGAAAGGTTAGCGAGCTCGAAGCATACGCCAATCAGCACGATACCTGCGGCAATGTTGGCATCGGCCATACGCGCTGGGCCACGCACGGCAAGCCCGACGACATCAACGCACACCCGCACGCCAGCGGCAACGGGCGATTGGTGCTGGTGCACAACGGGATCATCGAAAACTACGCCGTGTTGAAAAATGCCCTCATCAAGCACGGCCACACCTTCCGCAGCGAAACCGATACGGAGGTGCTGGTGCACCTGATTGAAGAAATCCAGGAGCGCAGCCATCTGTCGCTGGAGGACGCCGTCCAGCAGGCCCTCACGCAGGTGCAGGGCGCCTACGCCATTGTGGTGATGGACCGCGACGACCCTGATCTGTTGGTAGCCGCGCGCAAATCCAGCCCCTTAGTGATTGGTATTGGAGAGGAGGAGTTCTTCATTGCCTCCGACGCTACGCCTATTGTAGAGCATACCAAGCAGGTCGTATACTTAGATGACGAAGAGGTAGCCGTGGTGCGACGCGGTGGGCCACTGCGCATACGCGACCTGCGCAATCAGGAGAAGGATCCTATTGTGCAGGAAATTGAGTTGGAAATCGAGCAGTTGGAAAAGGGCGGATACCCGCATTTTATGCTCAAAGAGATCTTCGAGCAGCCATCCACCATCGCCGAGTGCATGCGCGGGCGTATGAATGCCGAAGAGGGCTGGGTGCGTCTGGGCGGCATGGAGGAGTACAAAAAGCGTATGATCAACGCTCAGCGCATGATCATTTTGGGCTGTGGCACCTCCTGGCATGCCGGCATGATCGGCGAGTACTTGTTCGAGGACTTAGCCCGCCTGCCCGTAGAGGTGGAATACGCCTCGGAGTTCCGCTACCGAAACCCGGTGGTGCGCGACAGCGATATCGTGTTGGCCATTTCTCAATCGGGCGAAACTGCCGACACGTTAGCGGCGCTCCAGTTAGCCAAAGACTGTGGTGCGCTTACGTATGGCATCGTAAACGTTGTTGGCTCCTCCATCGCGCGCGCTACACACAGTGGCTCGTACATCCACGTGGGCCCGGAAATTGGCGTCGCTTCCACGAAGGCATTTACGGGCCAGGTAACCATGCTCAGCATGATGGCCCTTATCCTCGGCTACGAGCGCGGCTATCTGGGCAAATCGCAATACCAGCGCTTAGTGCAGGAATTGGCCTTGGTGCCGCAAAAGGTAGAGCAGCTCCTCCGCCAGTGCCACGACCAGGTGAAGTACATCGCTGGCGAATTCAAAGACGCTGCCAACGCGCTGTACCTGGGCCGGGGGTATAACTTCCCCATCGCTCTTGAGGGGGCACTTAAGCTTAAAGAAATCTCTTACATCCACGCCGAAGGCTATCCGGCAGCAGAGATGAAACACGGCCCTATCGCACTCATTGACGAAAATATGCCTGTTTTCGTGATTGCCACCAACGGCAGTACGCACGACAAAATCGTCTCCAACATCCAGGAAGTAAAAAGCCGCGGCGGCATCGTTACGGCCGTCGTTACCGAGGGCGATGAACTTATTAAGAGCATGGCTGATTATGTCATCGAGATACCCCACACAGAAGAACCGTTTACGCCGCTGTTGTCGGTGGTGCCCCTACAGTTGCTTGCGTACTACATCGCCGTCTTGCGCGGTTGCAACGTGGATCAACCGCGCAACTTAGCCAAATCGGTAACAGTAGAATAACTCGCGCTGGCCCCGTCACTCCCTTCACTTTTGCCCACACACCTACCGTTATGAACAGCCTGAAAACACGCTACAACACCGAGAAAGAAGAAATTCGCTTCGCTGAGTACGGCCGATTGATACAGGACTTGCTTCTGTATGCACGGGACATAAAGGAGCCAGAGCAGCGCCAGAAGGCCGTAGAGAGCATTATTGGAATGATGCAACTGCTCCACCCCATCGGCAACCGTAACCCCGACGATTACCGCGAAAAATTGTGGAACCACGCCTTCGCTATCGCCGGCTACGACTTAGACGTCACGCCACCGCCCGGCGTAACCATTCGCCCTCTGACAGCGCGCCCTAAACCCGAGCACATACCGTACCCAACCACCACCACCCGACTGCGTCACTACGGCCAAAACGTGCAGCGCCTCATCCAAAAGGCCATCGCTATGTCCGACGGCCCTAAAAAGGAAGCCTTCGTCGAGGTCATCGCCTCGTACATGAAGTTGGCCTATAAAACCTGGAACAAGGAACACTACGTGTCGGATGACGTGATTAAAGACGACCTGGAGCAACTCTCCGACGGGCAGCTGCACCTGCACGAAGGCCATAACTCGCTCGATGTACTGGCTTCCAGCATCAAAAAAGATGTGCAAAACCAGAACGCTTCCGGGCGCTCGCGCCAAAAAGGCGACAACCGCTCGCGCCGACGCAACGACGGCTTCCGCAAACGAAAAAAATAGCGCACTAAAAGCGAATGTGCGCTTTCCCGGCACGGCCTCTGCCTGTGCATCCGCATGAGCACCAGGGCGGCTACACCGTATTGCCTTTCCTGGCGCAACTCACCCTGGGCCCGTCCCTTCCAGTTTTTCCGCACAACGGTCTATTGCACAAAGCATCTGCTAATGCCACCCCTTCTGTATCTTCGTGTTCAACTTCGCGCTTTTGAAGCGCGAGGGAGCGCAATAGAACACCTTTAGCAAAAAATGCTGCGCGTCTATGAAATACAGAAACTTCGGGAAATGGCGCCTGGTTCTTGGCCTGGTCTGCTTAGTAACGGGCGCTCCGGCGCAAACCTTTTGGACAGAGACGTTCGACGACTCGTTTCAGGCCACAAGCCATTGGGCGCACGGTGGCGTCAATGCCGGCCCTTCGCAGTGGGTCTGGACGAGCAACCCTGCCGACGGCTATCAGGAGCCAGGGGTGGCGCCTTTTGGCGCGCCTACGGCGGCAAAGGGCTATTTTCTATTCAATTCCGACGCCAACGGCCCCACGCCGCACGACGTCTGGCTGACCAACATCAATCGCCCAGCCGATTGCCAGGGTAGGGTAGGGGTACGTCTGCGTTTTTATACCCAGTACATCTATTTCAGCCCCGCCGGCACGCGCGCTCAGGTGGGCGTGAGCACGAATGGCAACACGTTTGAGTATCAGACCCTCTTTGAGGGCCACCCGGCCAACTTGCCCTTCGAAGGGTGGATCGAACTCGACTTGCCCGAGGCCAATGACCAGCCGCAGGTGTGGCTGCGCTTCCGATGGATCGGCAACTACGAATACCATTGGAAAATAGATGACCTGGCGCTTTTTACCGTGTTGGCGCAGAACCCGGATTCCTGCCAGACTGCCGTGAACATCAGCAACCTGTTTGGCCAGACACCCGGTATCGCCCAGACATCTCCCATTTTTGACAACACGAACGCCTCAGTTTCGGCCACTGACCCGGAGATTTCTTGCTGGACCGAAACGCCGCCAAACGAGCCCGATTTTCTGGACAACACGCTGTGGTTCACCTTCACAGGCGATGGGCATCGGTACGATATCCAGACCGTACCCTGCAATGCCCAGAAGTACGTGGGCATAGCTCAAGACCTGCCCGGTGATACCCAAATGGCGCTCTTTGAGGGCGAAAATTGCAGCAACCTGACCTTAGTGGCTTGCAACGACGACCGCTCGCCCGTGGGCGACCCGGACTGGCGAGCAGGCTTTGTGGCGCACACCGAACCCGGCCAGCGCTACTACCTGATGGTAGACGGCTACCGTGGGCCAAATGGGCCGGCGCAGGGCGAGTTTTGTGTGCAGGTGACGCGCCTGCGCGAGGTGCCGTGCGCCAAAGGCGCAGCGGGCAATGTCTTCATCGGGCGCGATGGATTAGTGTGCTTTCAGTCCTTTCTGCGGGATTATCTGCGGCTCGACACGGCGAGTTTTTCGCTGCCTACCGAGGGCGAGGTCTATGGCTTAGCCTGGTGTTTGAGCGCACAGCCAATACCAGACACGGTGTGGCCGGGCAACATTCCAGGTGTGGTCAGCACGGTGTTTTCGCCTACCCTGACGGTGCCGGGCTTGCGCAACAACGGCAGTTTCCTTCCCTTTGGCATCTATTATCTGACGCCGGTGGTACTGGGCGGTGGCGTACCCATCAGCCCTGGCCCTGCTTTTGTGTTTAATGTTCGTCCCGACAGCAGTGGGTGTTTCTATGTGGGCGCCTCGCGGCGCATTGTGTTGCTGCCGCCACTGGAGCCGCTGGGCGCTACGCTTCAGGTAACGAACGAGACCGTGCCGCCGGGTCAGAACGGCGCTATTCAGGTGGTGGCCACAGGCGGTTCAGGGCAGTACCTGAACTCATCAGCCTTGTATGAATACTACTGGAGCCATGGCCCCAAAACGCCCATCATTACTCAGCTGAGCCAGGGCACCTATACCGTTAGCATTGCCGACCGCAGTGCCTGCCTGCCGGGCATTGTGCGCACCGCTACCGTGCAGCGCACCGTGAGCGCGGAGGAACCGACAGGCAGCTTCCCGGTAGAGGTCTTTCCCAGCCCGGCGTATTCGGACATCTCAATACAGGCCGTGCTGCCGGCTGTATCGGAGATGTGGATCGAACTGCTCTCGCCGCTGGGACAAGTGCTCCAGAGTCGTCGGGCTTATGCAGCACCACAGCTGCACGAACGGGTAGATGTCAGCCTATTGCCGTCCGGCCTGTATGTGCTTCGGCTGAGGGCCGGCCATGTGCAGGCAGTGCGACGTATCCACGTGGAGCGACCTTAATCGAGGGCAAGCCTCTGCTGTCGGCGCTCGCTTCGGCGAACCCAGATTTTGTATATTTCTATGGAAATTAATACGGAGGTTGCTAAGAGGAGCAACAGTTTCCAGTATGTCCAGCTGACGGGTCGAATGCTCAGCACCCGCTGCATGACAGGGATGTGCATGCACGCAATGTGCAGTCCCTGGGCAGCCAGCACGCTGAGGATAAGCAGCCGATTTCGGCTGAAGGGCACGCGGAACGCGGAGGTTCGTTCTGAGCGGCTGTTAAATACGTGCATATTTTCCAGCATCACGAACAGCAGCAGGATGTCGTTGCGCGCTTCTACCTCGTCCATGCCTACGATGCGAATAAGCCAATACCACAGGATGAGCGAAACGAGGCCCATAGTCAGACCTGCCACCACTGTTTGACCAATCATCAAGCGATTGAATATAGGCTCAGAGGGTTTGCGCGGTGGGCGTTGCATGGCGCCGGGTTCACCGCCCTCAAAGGCTAAGGCGACATCCTGAATGCCGTTGGTAACCAGATTGAGCCACAACAACTGCACCGGTAACATCGGCGCCGGCAAGCGCATCAGCACAGCCATAAGGAATAGAAAGACCTCGGCAGCGCCAGTGGCAATCAGCAGGGCAATAACCTTACGCACGTTGTCGTAGGCATAGCGGCCTTCTTCTACACCGGCTACGATGGAGGAGAAGTTGTCGTCGGTAACAATCATCATTCCCGTCTCTTTGGCGGCATCGGTGCCCGAACCCATGGCTACCCCGATGTTGGCTCGCCGCAGAGCGGGTGTGTCGTTGACGCCGTCGCCTGTGACGGCTACAAATTCGCCGCTGCGGATGAGGGCATCTACAATCTGGAGCTTTTGGTGCGGCGATACACGGGCGAAGACATTCGAACCTTGCACTAAAGCGCAAAAGGCCTCGCTGTCGGAGTTGCCGGCTTCGCTGAGTTGCTTACCACTTACCACAGGATGGGTGTGCGAAGGCTTGATCAGGCCCAATTCCCGGGAGATAGCCTCCGCTGTGGCTGGATGGTCGCCGGTGATCATAATGACCCGAACACCGGCCTTTCGGCAGCGCTCTACGGCGTCCTTGGCCTCGGGGCGGAGTGGGTCAATAAAGCCCACTAAGCCCATAAAATGCAACTCCTGTAGGGCCTCAGAGGGCTTGTTCTTGTCCAGAAGAGAACACGGGCCGCCGGCAATGGCCAGCACGCGAAAGCCCTCGGCAGCCATCGCGTTGGCCTGTTGCTCCACAGCAGCGCGGTCTAAGGGCAGCCGCTGCCCGTCGGCAACGGCATCCACACAAAAGTCTAAGATTGTTTCTACAGCGCCTTTGGCGGCCGCCCAGGTA
Organism: Saprospiraceae bacterium; assembly: GCA_025056735.1. Classification (GTDB taxonomy): domain Bacteria; phylum Bacteroidota; class Bacteroidia; order Chitinophagales; family Saprospiraceae; genus M3007. The sequence goes on along the minus strand of JANWVR010000035.1, from coordinate 5,739 downwards.
TTGCCATGCTTTCGGTAAAAAGCTGCCGCGTATTTGTTTTCCGACTCATAGGGAATTTCCTCTACCACCTCAAACTCCTCCTTCCATACCTCAGGTACAATGCCTGCCTTGTAGATCAGCGCCAGCAAAGCTACATCCATGGCGTCGCCGTGGTGTTCCCACTGGGCATCCGTTACGGGCTGCAGGCTGGCTTCGTTGGCCATCAGTGCGGCTTCCAAGAGAGGCTTTAAGACTTCTTTGTCTGCAAGCACCTCATTGTGATGTATTTTACCTATGCCGTTGTATCCTTCTCCTGTAACGTTGAAGCGTCTGCCGTCCGGTAGGAAGACCGCGCGCACCGTCTGCTGATTGACAGTAAGCGTGCCGGTTTTATCGCTGGCAATCACCGTACAGCTGCCTAAGCTCTCCACAGCCGTCAGGCGTCGTACAATCACGTTTCGGCGCGCCATGCGATGCGTGGCCACCGAAAGTGCTACGGTCATGGCCACAGGTAACCCTTCCGGGATAGAGGCTACTGCCAACGCCACCACGAAAAAAAAGATGTTAACCAGCTCGTAACCCTGGGTGCGCATGATGAACGCCAACAACAGGCTGACAGCCACGATGAATATCGTAATACTCCTGGTAAACCGCTCCATGCGCAGCACTAACGGTGGCTTGGCCGACTCCGACTCGGCTACGCTGCGCGCAATGGCGCCCACCTCCGTGCGGATACCTGTGGCTACCACCACGCCCGTGCCGCGGCCGGTGGTAATCGTCGAACCCGCGTACGCCATGCTGTGCCGGTCAGCCAAAGATGCTTCTGCGGGTTGCGGTTCTATGTCCTTTTCCACGGTGATGGACTCGCCCGTCAACAAGCTTTCGTCGGCCTGAAGCCCACGCACGGATAACAGGCGCATATCGGCAGGCACTTTACTGCCCGACTCTAAGAGTACGACATCACCCGGTACTAATTCCTCCGCATCTATCTCGCGCACCCTCCCATTGCGCCTGACCCGCGCTCGTATGTGCAACATGCGTTGAAGGCTGGACGCACTCTTTTGCGCCTTGTACTCCTGATAGGCGCCCAGGGCTGTGTTCAAGGCGATGACAACTAAGATAAAAAAAGCATCGCTAACATCGCCGACAAGTATCGAGACGCCTGCAGCCGCAAGCAGGATGACAATCAGCGGGCTGGTGATCTGGTGAAAAATAATCTCCCAAACGGTCGGCTGCTTTGCTGCCGGCAACGCATTCAAGCCATACACCTTTAGCCGCCGCTGCGCCTCCTCCTCGCTCAGCCCTTCGCGATGGCTTTGCCAATGCTCCAGCACAACGTCAGCAGGCAGGGCATGCCATGCCTGCGCGCTGATGCTGTGCGTCTCTTCTTTCGCCTTTTCCATGTGTTTTTATTGCGATTGAATGAAAATGAAATCCGCATTGGCAAAAAACGGGACTTTTTTCAATAGCATCCTAACCCAGACGTCGGCGCGCTTGCTTATATTGGCTAAATTTAATTTTTGGTTCAATGGAAAAGTGCTCCTGCAGGCTATAGAGAAGAGTAAAGTCTAAAACCTGAGAAGAAGCAAACGCTCTGGCCTACTTTCGCCGCGCCTTTTTGAAGAGGCAACGATGCTCAAACAAAACACAATTTACTCATGAAATGGCTTTTCAACCGCGGTCTGACGCTGCTCGCGCTCGTTGGGCCGGCCCTCGCCTGTGCGCAAAATTTCAACCTCCAACTCCGCGCTACCCTCGACTATCCGGGCCAAACGCTGGCCAACGTCTGGGGCTATACCCAGGACGGCCGGGAGTATGCGCTCGTAGGCGCTTCGCGTGGCCTGTCCATTGTGGACATCACCAACCCCAGCGCGCCAGTACAGATCGTGCAGATCCCTGGGCCGAATAACCTGTGGCGCGAAATCAAGACCTATCGGCACTACGCCTATGTTACCACGGAAGGCGGCGGCGGTGTCCAGATTGTGGATTTGAGTAAGTTGCCCAGCCCGAACCTGGATTACCACGCCTACACCGGCACGGGCGAAATTGAGGGCCAACTGGGTGCCATCCACGCCCTGCACGTGGACGAAACGCGCGGCTTCCTCTACACCTACGGCGGCAACTTCAGCAGCGTGCGCGTGCACGACCTCAACGCCGACCCGTACAATCCTACCTACGTAGGCAAATTCGACGACTTGGGCTACATCCACGACGGCTATGTGGACAACGACACCCTCTACGCCTGCCATATCTACGCCGGTCTGATGTCGGTCGTGGATATGCGCAACAAAGCCAAACCCGTACTACTGGGCACTGTGGAAACACCCTCGCGCTTCGCCCACAACTCCTGGATGCTCAGCGACCGCAAGACCGTGCTGACCACCGATGAGCGCGTGCCCTCCTTCCTGACGGCTTACGACGTCAGTGACCCAACCAACATCCGCGAATTAGACCGCTACTCGACCAATGACGGCTTTGGCTCGATTGGTCATAACACGCACATCCTCAACGACTACGCCATTACCTCCTGGTACACCGACGGCGTAACCATCGTGGATGCCCACAAACCCGACAACCTCGTGCTCGTGGGCCAATACGATACCTGGCCCAGCGGCAGTGGGCCTACCTTCGACGGTTGCTGGGGCGTATACCCATTCTTCCCGTCGGGCAATATGGTGGCCACCAACATCCCGTCCACCGGGCCGGGCAGCGGTCCGGGGCGCCTGTTCGTCCTGACGCCCACCTATCAGCGCGCCTGTTACTTGGAGGGCCGCATCCTCGACGGCTGCAGTGGTCAGCCACTGGCCGATGCCGAAGTCAAAATCCTCAGCCCGCTCATAACACCCACCAAAAATACCCGCACTGACGGCACCTTCAAAACCGGACAACCCACGCCCGGCATTTTTACGGTGAAGGTCAGCAAACCCGGATACCAGACAGCCACGGTCAATCTGCTCTTCCAGCCCGGCCAGGTAACCGAATTAACGCTAACCTTAAATCCCACTACAGCCTTTGATGTGCAAGGCCTGACGGTGCAAAAGGGCTCCGGCGCCCCCATAGCCAACCAGCGTCTCGTCCTGCGCGGGCCAGTGAACACCTACACGGTGCAAACCGACGCCGCCGGTCGCTTCGACCTCTCCTGCATCAGCGGCGGCAACTATCGCGTCGGCGCTTGGGGCTATCGCGTCGCCAATGCCGTCGTTGAGGACGACGGCCCCCTGACGATCGAGTTAGAACCGGCCTACTACGACGACTTTGAACTCGACTTAGGCTGGACAACCGCTGCCACTGCCACCTCTGGCCTGTGGGAACGCGGTGTGCCCGTAGCCACCACCTTCCAAAACGCCTTCGCTAACCCGGGCGCCGACGTGAATTTTGACAACGGCGAAGAGTGCTATGTTACCGGTAACGCCGGCGGCGCTGCCGGCAACGACGACGTGGACAACGGCAGCGTCACCCTGACCTCGCCTCCCATGCGGCTGGCCGCCTATACCGACGCCGTGCTCAAGTACCACTTCTGGTTCTACAACCGGGGCGGCAACACCCCGCCCAACGACCGCTTCGAGGTGCGCGTTAGCAACGGCGCCCAGACCGTCCTCATCCGCACCGACACCGCCTCGATGAGCGCCTGGCGCCCCTCGGGCGAAATCCGCCTGAAAAACTACCTGCCCCTGACTGACAACATGCGCGTGCACTTCATCGCCTACGATGACAACCCGGGCCACTTAGTCGAGGCCGCCGTAGATGCCTTCGAGGTCATTCCCGGAACGGTCTCCACTGCCAGCGCCGCCGATGGAATTGAATGGCAGATAGCGCCTAATCCATCATCCACGTTCTTCTGGCTGCGTTACCACGGGCTAACAGCCGAGGCTACCACTGCAGAAGTGTTCGATGCCCTCGGACGCCGCATCGAGGTACATCCGCTCGGCGCCGGCAGCGGCGAGCTGCGCCTCGGACATGCCCTGCCCCCCGGCGCCTACACCCTACGGCTGCTGACCACCGACGGACGCCAGACGGCCCTGCGCTTTGTGAAAACACGCTGATACCGCGCTCGCAAGATGTGGCGGCGGCTCCAGCAGTCGCCGCCACGCCTTGCAAAGAAATCATTGCTCCAGCGAGTAGTTGGGCGATAGCTGCTCGATGTCGCGCTGGTAGAACTCGTTGATGATGCGGACTACGTCGTCCGCGTCGTCCGTGATGTGGAAGAGGTCAATGTCTTCAGAGCTGATGTTGTGGTGCCGCTCGAGCATGACTTCAACCATCCAGTCTTTCAGCCCCGTCCAGAACTCCGTGCCCACCAGCACGATGGGCACCGGTGTGATGGTCTTCGTTTGCACTAAGGTGAGCACTTCGAACAGCTCGTCCAACGTGCCAAAACCACCCGGCATGACCACGAAGCCCTGAGCGTATTTGACAAACATCACCTTCCGCACAAAGAAATAGCGGTGCTTGAGATTGAGCGCCGGCGCAATGAAAGGATTATGACTCTGCTCAAAGGGCAAGTTGATGTTCAAGCCAACCGAAACTCCGCCTTTCATCCACGCGCCCTTGTTGCCCGCTTCCATGATGCCCGGGCCGCCGCCTGTGATGACGCCGTAGCCCTCTTCCACCAAGCGCATGGCAATTTTGGTGGCCAGTTCGTAGTAAAATGTGCCTGGCCTGGTGCGCGCCGAGCCAAAAATAGAAATACACGGCCCTACCTGATTGAGTACCTCGAAGCCCTGCACAAACTCGGACATGACCTTGAACATCGTCCAGGCATTTTCGCCGCGCAGGGTTTTCCATTGCTTGGCCTTGGCAGAGACACCAGCACCATCGCCGGGCAGCGCCGCTTCACCCGGCGTTTCTTTCACTGTCTTTTCCATAAACACATAGAGATTAGTCGGATGGAAAAAAAAGCCCGTCGCGTCTATGCGACAGGCTTGCATAAATGCGATATCGTGTGGCAAAGTTAGTGCTGTAAGGCAACATCTCCGCAGGCGGTATCGCCTCAAAAATCCGATTTCGCCGCCCTGCTGTACCTTTGGCCGCAAAGGCTGTGTAATGAGGGAGTTCAACACATCAGGCCCGAACATACCGGAGCGTCACTACACCATTGAGCGTCGTCCGCAGATAGCGGAGGGCTTGCGCATGGTGGAGCAGGAGCGGTATTTCACCATTTGGGCGCCTCGGCAGACGGGCAAGAGTACGTATTTTCGGCAGTTGGCGGTGCATCTGAAGCCGAAAGGGTACAGGGCGATGCACATCAATTTGGAGAGTTTCAAGACGAGCACCTTCAAAGCGCTTATGGATTATTTTCGGTACGAAGCGCATCGCCAGTGGCGGCTTGAACTGCCGGATTTTGAAACAATGGAGCAGTGGTTCAACTGGTTTAATGCGCTGCAAACGGAGCGTTTGGTGCTCATCATTGACGAGATTGAGGGCCTGAATCCGGAGCTTTTTAATCAGTTTTTGCACGCTATCCGCAACTTGTACCACTCGCGCCAGGATCACTCGCTCAAGAGCGTCATTTTGGTGGGTGTAACGAACATTTTGGGTGTGGTGAGCGACAACGCCAGTCCGTTCAACATTGCGGACAACCTGGATTTGCCCTACTTCACTCGGGAAGAGGTGTCTGAGCTGCTGGGCCAGCACGAGGTGGAGACGGGCCAGTTGTTCGACGCGGCGGTGAAGGAGAAGATTTACCAGATTACCGCCGGTCAGCCGGGTTTGGTCAATGGCTTTGCTTATCAGTTGGTGCGGCGCTATGCAAACGTGTCT